>JAZKBC010000219.1:0-11153 GCA_040388825.1 Acidobacteriota bacterium
CTGGCGGAGATGGCGGGGACCAATCTGCAGCCCGATGCGAATGGAGCGGCATGGACCGTGATTGCGCAGGCCGGAGGGGCTGGGCCCACGGGAGCCGCAGGAGCGTCGGCTTCGGTGACGGTGGGGACCGTAACGACGCTAGCGGCGGGGTCGGCGGCGACAGCAACAAATGTTGGGACGCCGGATGCGGCGGTGCTGAACTTTGGGATTCCGCAAGGGGCGCAGGGCGCGGCTGGATCGGGTGGCTCTTCGAGCGGTATGGGCAACAATTTTGCGGCTACGTATCACGCGGTGAGTTTTGCCACGACGTACTATGCGATCAATGCGCCGACGGCGAGTTCTTCGGAGACGGCGAACGTGCTGGCGTGGGTTCCGGCGGCTTGCACGGTGAGTGCGCTCAATGTGTACTCGCAGCAGTCGAACGCGATCAAGGTGACGCTGCGCAATGGCACGCCGGGAGCGATGAGCGATACGGCAATCTTCTGTTCCGCGGCGACGAACGGAAGTTGCTCGGCAACCGGTTCGGTGGCGGTTGCGGCAGGAAGCTTCCTGGACCTGCGGATCGATTTCCCTTCAGGCACAACGGCAGGAGTGTGGACTTCAGTGAACTGCCAGTAACCGACAGAGTGTAGAGAGTAGAGTGTAGAGCGTAGAAAAAATTGCGCGCCGGAGATGCCCGTGCGCTGAGGTGATCGGATGTTGAACGTGGCACGGAGTGTGGTTGGTGTGGCAGCGATTGGCTTGCTGAGTGGGGGAACGATTTGGGGACAGGCAGCACAGCCGGTGAGCACTGGCATTGCGGCCGATGAGAAGGACCCCGTACTGCAGCGCGTGCTGCGCGAGTGGCCGGACGGCAAGATCCCCGGGGTAAAGCATGCATGGAGCTATGAAGAGGGCACGCTGCTGGATGGCGTCGCGGCGGAGTGGCGCGTGACCGGCGATGGCCGCTTGTTCGACTACGTCAAGACCTCGGTCGACCGCTCGGTCGATAAGGAAGGCGTTATTCATATGGAGGGCGGCAAGCCTTTTCCGGCCGACCAGCACACACTGGACGACCTCGAAATGGGGCGCAGCGTGATGACGGTGTATCGCGTGCTGGAGAAGCCGAACTATTACAAGGCGGCGACGTATCTGCACGACCAGTTGCTGCAGCAGCCGAAGAACTCCAGCGGCGGCTACTGGCATAAGGACATTTATCCCGACCAGATGTGGCTCGATGGAGCGTTCATGGCTGAGCCCTTCATGGCCAGCTACGCGCGCACGTTCAAGGAGCCGCAGGACATGGACGGCGTCGCAACGCAGTTGCTGCTGATGGATGCGCACATGCGCGATCGCCAGACCGGCCTGCTGAAGCATGGCTGGGATGCAAGCGGGAAGATGCCGTGGGCGAACAAGAAGACGGGGTTGAGCCCGGAGGTCTGGTCGCGCGCGATGGGCTGGTACGTGATGGGGCTGGTGGATGTGCTGGAACAGATGCCGGCGAGCGATCCTCAGAGAGCGGCGCTCGAAGGCGCAGCGCGCAGGGCTCTGGAGGCAGTGGCGCACTACCAGGATTCCGCGACGGGCTTGTGGTGGCAGGTGATGGACAAGGGCGCAGAGAAGGGCAACTTCCTGGAGTCATCGGCGAGCTGCATGTTTGTGTATGCGCTGGCCAAGGGCGTGCGCGAAGGATTGATTCCTGCTGCGCTCGGTGCGAATGCGACGCACGGATGGGAAGGGATTCAGAAGCAGTTTGTTAAGCCCGATGGAACCTTGTCGGGGACAGTGCTGGTGGCGGGTCTGGGTGGCACACCCTACCGCAGCGGAACGTATGAGTACTACACGAATGACGCAGTGGGCGACAACGATGCCAAGGGCGTAGGTTCGTACCTGCTGGCGTTGAGCGAGATTACGCAAAGAGAGCGCGCAGGTGAACTGGCGCGCAAGGCTCGGGGCAAAGTAGTGATGCTCGACGCCTGGTTCAACTCACAGAAGAAGAAGCTGCCGAATGGCAAGGACACGCTGTTCCACTACAAGTGGACCGACGAGGCGAATAGCGGGTACTCGGTGTGGGCTTCGATGTTCCGTCAGTACGGCATGGAGACCGAGCAACTGGAGCACGCGCCGCGCGCGGAGGATCTGAAGGGCGTGTCGATCTATGTGATCGTGTCACCGGATATTCCTTCGCTCAATCCCGACCTGCACCCGATGGACAAGGAGAGCGCGGAAGCGATTGAGGCCTGGGTAAAGTCCGGAGGCGTGCTGGTGATGATGGAGAACGACTCGGGCCATGCCAACCAGGCGAGCCTGGATCTGCTAAGCGACAAATTTGGGATTCACTACAACACGGTGTCGCGCAACCTGGAGCTGAACGACAGCTACGCGAATACCGTGGTGCACATTCCGGCGGGGACGGGCGGGATCTTCAAGCAGGCGCATACCGCGGTGATGAAGGAGACGTGCACGATTACGGCGTCGGCTCCGGCGAAGGTGATTCTGACGGACAAGGACAGCCTGGAGCACAAGGGCGATGTGTTCATGGCCGTGACGCACATGGGCAAAGGGCTGGTATACGCGAACGTCGATCCGTGGGTCTACAACGAGTACACCGATGGACGGAAGGCACCGCTGGGCGAAGACAATTTCGCTGGAGGACTGGAGCTCACGCGCTGGCTGGTGGCGGAGGCAGTTCGTTAGAGCGCGAGCGCTTCACGCAGAGCTGTGGAAAGTTCGCGCAAGGTGAGCACCTGGGCGGACGTGAGCAGGCTGTCGGTGTTTTCGTCCGCGGATTCGAGCAGGTGCTCGATCTTGCGTGCGAGCTCAGTTCCTTCCGGGTAGCCAAACATGCCGAGCGAGCCGGCGAGCTTGTGCGCGGTGGAAATAGCCGAGCGCCGAGCCTCGGCGGTGAGGGTGCCGGTGGCGGAGCATTCGGCTGCGCTGTCCAGCTCGTTGACGCGCTCGAGGATCAGCGGGCGATTGCGCTCCCAGAGCGTGGCAAGGAGCTTGCGGGTAGCTTCAGCGGCCGGAGTGGGAGTGGTGGACATCGAAGTCCAGCTTATAACTGTGCGGTGGGCGCGGGGGTGGAAAAAGATTTTGCCGTGCGCCTGGAGAACGGAATGGGGAACGCAGAGTCAGCGGCGGCGGTTTGCTGCGAAACCGAGGCTAGTTCCAACCCAGCGCTACTGACATTTGCTCCGCGAGCGTCAAGGGATCGAATGGCTTGAACAGGACCGCGGCTACGCCGAGGCCGGCGAAGCGGCGCTGGTCGACACCCTGGACCTTGGCGGTCAGCAGAATGACGGGGATGTGCGCGAGTTCGGGAGACTTCTGCATCTCCTTGAACGTGGTGGGCCCGTCCATGGTGGGCATCATGACGTCCATGAGGATGGCGTCGGGAAGTTCGGAGAGAGCGGCCTTGATGCCATCAGCGCCGCAGCAGGCGGTGCAGACCGTCCATCCGGCAACAGATTCGAGGGAGAGTGCAGCTACTTCGCGGATATCGTCTTCGTCGTCGATGATCAGGATACGGCGCATTGGGGGACCTGAAAGGGAGTTGATACAGCGATTCTACGCCGACGGAGGCTGAACCGTGGGGGTTCGCAGGTGACGAACCATCGCGAGCACGAGGTCTTCGACGTCGTGCGGCTGGACGCGAGCCTTGGCGAGGAACTGGGTCGGGCCTAAACGAAGCTGTTCCATCTCAGTGGGAGTGACGTCGCGACCGGAGTAAACAACCAGCGGAAGCGTCCGCAGCGTTGGCTGGCCGCGCAGCCAGTCGACCAGGGCGAAGCCGCTGCCGTCGGGAAGCGTCAGGTCCAGGATCAGTATGTCGGGCGGCTCGGTGCGGCAGGCGAGCTGGGCTTCACCGACCGAGGAGACATGCGTAATGGAGACCTGCGCGTCCAGAACCTCAAAGCCGGCGAGCACAACGGTGGCCAGATCGAAGTCGTCTTCCACGAGCAGAATGCGTCCGGGGCCGGTCCCGGCGTGCAGAACGCGCCCAAGCTCGGCAAGCAGCAGGCTTTCGTTGAACGGCTTCTGGATCCAGCCCTGGGTATTCGCCACCAGCGGACGGTCTTCCGTGCCGGCAGCCGGTGACAGAACGCTGAGCACAACTATGGGAATCGACGCGGTCGCGGCGTTCTGCTTGAGCTTTTCGATCGTCTGCCAACCGGACATCCCGGGCATGTAGAGATCGAGGAGGATCGCTTCGACGTGGTTGTTGGCGGCCATGTGGAGGGCCTGCTCGCCGCTGGCGGTTTCGAGCACGGTGTAGCCGTGGCGATGCAGCAGGTCGGTAACTGCGCGGCGGGCGGAGGCATCGTCGTCGACAACGAGGATGGCGCCTTCGGACTGGATGGTTACGGCGGCGACAGCGGCCGCAGCGACGATGCGCGGCATGCGCAGCGAGAACGTCGTGCCGGCGCGTTCGGTGCCGAGGGCGTCGTTGCGCTCAGCCCAGATGGCTCCGTGATGCTGCGCAACGATGGAGCGGCAGATGGCGAGGCCGAGGCCGGTGCCGCCTTTCTGGCGGGCGTCGCCGGGTTCAACCTGGCCGAAGCGGTCGAAGATGGACTCGATCTTGTCCTGGGGAACGCCGCGGCCGGTGTCTTCGACGCGCAGGACGAAGTTGTGGCCGTCGATTCCAGTGAGCACGCGGACGGAGGACCCGGCGGGGGAGAACTTGATGGCGTTCGAAAGCAGGTTGCAGAGAACCTGTTGCACGCGGTCGGGGTCGCCGTCGAAGACAATGTGGTCGCCGGCAGGTTCGGGCACGATGATCAGTCGAACATGCGCGGCTTCGGCAAGCGCGGTCATAGTGTCGACCGATTGCAGGACTAGCTCGTGCAGAGCGCAGCGGCGGATGTGCAGCGGAGCGCGGCCACTCTCCATGCGCTCCAGGTCGAGGATGTCGTTGATCAGGCGGACGAGGCGGTCAGTGTTGGTGCTGGCGATACGCAGCAGGTTGGCGGCTTTGTCGTCGAGCTTGCCCATCAGGCCTGAAGAGAGCAGGCCGAGCGCTCCGCGGATGCTGGTGAGCGGCGTCCGCAGCTCGTGCGAGACGGTGGAGATGAACTCGTCCTTGATGGTGTCGAGCTCTTTGCGCTCGTCGAGCGCGCTCTGGCGATGCTGCGATTCGCGGAGCGCGGCGCTGAGTTCGGCGTTGAGGCGCTCGCAGAGGCGGCGTGAACGAACGAAGGCCACTCCCAGCGCGACCAGGGTGCCGGTAAGAAACACCACCAGCGAAACAAGCACGGCGATGAGGTAGTTCAGCATTGGTTGGCCGAAGCTCCATGTTAACGCACACTTGGTGGTGTAGCGGTGAATGAGTTCCGGACAGAAGTCGAGAGGGTAGCGACTAAGGTGCGGGGTTGGCGAACTGGGTGCTAAGGTCTACAACGGCCCGGCGGGCTTCCACGGCGGCGATTTTGCGGTTGTGGATGGCTTCCGGAGAGAAGGCGATGGGCTGGTCGGCGAAACGGACCGTCGCGTGGACGTCGCGGAGATCGAGGAACTTCCAGATGTTATCGAGCAGACCCTCCGGTCCCCAGTGAATCGAGTTACGCGTGGTTTTGCCGCGGGCAAGGTCGCCTGGGGTCAGGTCGTAATGCACGAAAGCGGCGACCATGGACTCTTCGGCGGCGATTGTCTGAGCGATCAGTCCGCTGCGAAACGACATCGCGGGCTCATCGCCGAGGCCCGTCGTGCCTTCGGGAAAGAATACGACAGGGAGGCCGTCGCGGAAGCCCTTGGCCATGCCTTCGGCGGCCTTGGCGGCACTGCCACCAGCGCCGCGGGCGACATAGACCGTGCCGCTCATCATGCTCATCCAGCCCAGCAGCGGCGTCTTGCGCAGCTCGATCTTGGAGACGAAGACGCAGGGCCGCAGCGCGGAGTGCAGCAGGATGTCGAGGTAGGTGAGGTGGTTCGAAACCACCGCCCCCCGCATCGGCACTGGGCCAAGCGTGGAGTATGTCACTCCCATCGCAGCCAGGACACGCTTGCAGAAGCGGCTGAGCCAGGCGGCGCGTTCAGCCCGGGTGCGCGGGCGGGTGATGAGGAGCTCGACGCTCGCGGCGAGAAAGAGGACGGTGACTTTGACTGCGCGGTAGGACCTGCGGAGGAATGACAAAAGAGTGGGGCCTCGTGCGAATTGCGTTGGTGGAGATGTTTGGGTCGCTGTCAGAAGTGTAACAAGGTGCCTGCGTGCAGAAGGTATGCTCTATGGGGTGCTGAGAGTCTTTCAACGACGTGTGGCGCAGCCGGTGCTTGACCTGCTGCGGATTGGTGCGACCCCGCACGGCCTGGCGTGGGCGCTGGCAGTGGGCGTGCTGGTGGGAGTGAACCCGCTGCTGGGCTCGACGACCCTGCTGGCACTGGCGCTGGCCGGCGTGTTTCGGTTGAACGTTGTGGCATCGCAGATCGGCAACCACGTGGTGTATCCGCTCGAACTGCTGCTGTTTCCGGCATGGATCAAGCTGGGGTCCGAGATCTTCGGAACGCCGGGAATTCCCCTGAACAAGGGCGCGCTGATGGATGCGGTACGGCACCATCCGTGGGAGACGACCCGCAAGCTCTGGATGTGGGAGTGGCACGCGCTGGCCGTGTGGGCAGTGTGCGCGGCGATCATGGTGCCGCTGCTCCAGATGGCGCTTTGCCCCGTGCTGAAGCGGATGCTGGACCGGCTGCATCATGAGCCGGTGGTGGAGAAGTAAGCATTCCTACTTACTGCGGTCCGCGGTACTCCTGCACTGGATCGGCGGAGTGCTTCCACGCCGACGCGATCAGGTCGCGGAGTTCGATGGCTCCGGCCGCAAGGCGCTCTTCGGTGAAGGCCTTGGCTTCCGGGGTTCCGGCAGCATCGAAACCGTGGGCTTTGTCGAGCTGATAAACCTTTTCGACCAGCGCGTGCGAGTGCGCGAGGTACTGCATGTACTGCGTCCACTCGTCATCGATGATCGTTGGCGGCGCGGCCTCTACAAGCGCGGCTACATCCGCGGCCTTGATGTTGGCCGAAACGTAAACCGACTCGAACTTCGAGTGGATGCCGTTCTGGCGGTCGTAGACGGCATAGCCGTTGGGATTGGGGCCGGTCCAGCCGTTGTACTGGATGGTGAGATGAAGCGGCTGGGAGCCGTCGGCGACGTAGTGGCCGAGCCAGCCGGCGTCGAAGAGGATTGCGTTCTGAACCGGCGCCGTGTCCTGGTTGGCGGCGACGAGTTTGCGGTACTCGCGGAAGTCGCTCTTCAGACGCTCCCAGACCTCTTCGACCTGCCAGGGTTGGTAGCCGACAGTCTCAGCGGTCTTGATCTCAGGGTGCTGCGGCAGCGCGGCGGTCAGCGCGCGGATATAGTCGTAGCGCTTGCGCGGGAACTTGTAGCCGTCGACACAGTCAGGCGTGCCGGCGTCGCACTTCGTCGCGCCGTAGATGGCCCACTCGTAGTCGAGGAAGTGATCGGGCGACTGTGTGGCCACGAGTTCAGCCTCGGCATCGCGCTGCTTCCAGCGGTCGGGCTCGGGCCCCATCCACTCCATCACATCCACGCCGTTGGCATTGCGGAGGAAGGAGGGAACGTCCGCCGGAAGATACTGCGCGGCCAGCTTGTTGATCATCATGTGGCCGTCGCGGCCCCAGGCAAAGGCGGACTGCGTGGGCAGGAGAGCAAGCAGCGCCGCGGTCGCGGCAGTACGGGTGAAAGCGGAGAAGCGCATGGGTGAAGTATAGCGGCGTCGCTGCGGCAGCTATCGCAGCACCCATTGATTCGGCGCGAAAAAGCAAAGGGGGAAGGCGATGAGGCCTTCCCCCTTGTGCACTCCGGAAACCTACAGCTTGTAAGCCTTACGCACCAGGTTCACGGTCAGGTCCTTCGCCACCTCGAACGCCTCGTCCTCGTCCAGCCGGTGTTCCGCCACCAGCCGTCCCAGGAACGCGCAATCGATTCGCCGCGCCACATCATGCCGCGCCGGGATCGATAGAAACGCCCGCGTATCGTCGTTGAAGCCAACTGTGTTGTAGAACCCAGCCGTCTCCGTTGCCGTCTCGCGGAACCGCATCATTCCTTCAGGCGAGTCGTGGAACCACCACGGCGGCCCCAGCCGCAGGCACGGATAATGCCCCGCCAGCGGAGCCAGCTCGCGTGAGAACGTCGACTCATCCAGCGTAAACAGGATGAACGTAAACCCCGGCTCGTTGCCATACTTCGACAGCAGCGGCCGCAGTCCGCGCACGTACTCCGTCGGCGACGGAATATCCGCTCCCTTGTCCCGCCCAAACTTCTCGTACACCTTCAGGTTGTGGTTGCGGATCGACCCCGGATGCAACTGCATCGTCAGTCCATCCTCCACGCTCATGCCGGCCATCTCCGTCAGCATCTGCGCCTGGAACAGCTCCACATCCCCCACGCGCAGCTTGCCGTTGAAGATCCGCTCGTACAGCGCCGAGGCCTCAAGCGGAGAAAGGTCCGCCGTCATCGCCGTCAGGTGGCCGTGGTCGGTCGCCGTCGCGCCATTTTCGATAAAGAACTTCCGACGCTTCCGCAGCGCATTCAAATAGCCCGAGTAGGTCGAAACATCCTCGTTCGCCGCCTCACCCAGCTTCTTCAGATTGTCATGGAAGCCCAGGTACTCCGCATCCACCACCGCGTCCGGACGAAACGTCGGCAGCACGCGGCCCTTCCATCCCGAAGCCTTGATCTTCTGATGCTGCTCCAGCGTGTCGAACGGACCATCGGTCGTCGCGAGCACCTCCAGCCGGAAGCTCTCAAACAGCGCCCGCGGCAGGAACTCCGGTGTACGCAGCTTGGCGTCGATCAGGTCGTAGTAGGCGTCCGCATTCTCCGGGCTCAAGCGCTCGGTCAACCCAAACTGGTTCTCGAACGCATAGTCCAGCCACAGCCGCGTGGGCGTTCCGCGAAACAAGTAGTAGTGCCGCGCAAAAATCCGCCACACCTCGCGCGGATCGGCCGCCTGCTTGCCATCCACCTGCGGAATCCCCAACGACTCCAGCTTCACGCCCTGCGAATAAAGCATGCGGAAGATGTAGTGATCCGGCTGGATAAACAGCGCCGCCGGATCCGGAAACGGTTGGTTGTCCGCGAACCACTGCGGGTCTGTGTGCCCATGCGGGCTGATGATGGGCAAGTCGCGCACAACGTCGTAAAGCTTTACAGCCACCGCGCGAGCCGAACCTTCGGCAGGGAAAAGCCTGTTTGTATCCAGCATGTCGATCGATTTCCTTCGGACTTGGAATTAAGCATACAAGCCCCGCAGGAAAGCCTACCAAACTTCATGCACGTCGGTCAGACAGGTCATATTACCGACCATACTAATCCGTCCGCATTTCGGGACAAGTCCCTCGATCTCCCGCCTAACTTGGCATCCTCTCTCGTTGCTGCTCTACTGGAACACAGCAGCAGTTTGCCGCTCGGAGTTCGGTTTGAATCAGCACGTTGCGACGCAATCCCCGGCCACCATTCTCACCACCGCAGAGTTCTACGACCGCGTCCACGCGCTCTCGCCGAGCGTCGCCGTCTTCGATTGCGACGGCACCCTCTGGTCCGGCGATGCCGGCTCCAGTTTTATGCGCTGGACCATGGAAACCGGCCTCCTGTCCCCCGAAGCCACCGCCTGGCTCAACAACCGCTACGAGGGCTACAACCGCGGCGAGGTCTCCGAGCTCGAGATCTGCGGCGAGATGGTCCAGGTCTACCGCGGCCTCTCCATCTCGAGCCTCCGCGCCGCCGCTGCCCAGTTCTTCCGCGAGCGCATCGAAAAAAACATCTTCCCCGAAATGGCGCGCCTTGTCGCCGACCTCCAGCGCGACGGCGTCGACATCTGGGCCGTCAGCTCCACCTGCGACTGGGTCATCGAAGAGGGCGTCAAGCGCTTCAACATCCCTGCTAACCGTGTCTTAGCCGCCTGTGTCGAATCCTTGGGCGTCGGCGCTGCAGCCATCGCCACGGATAAGCTCCGCGACGTCCCCACCGATCAGGGAAAAGTCGACGCGCTCCACCGCGTCGGCATCACCCACCCCGGTGCCGTCTTCGGAAACTCCGTTCACGACGCCCACATGCTCGCCATCGGGCAAAGTGCAAGCGGATTCAGCGGCGCCTTCCCCGTCAATCCTTCCGCCGATCTCGTTCGCCGCAGCAGCGCCGAGGGCTGGCCCGTGTACTACCCGGCTTCAGTAGCACCCATTTCCTCACCGGGCTGAAATCGGTCGCGAACTAAATTGCCCGGACAAGCGTCTACTACTGCAAGGAAGTAAAACAGCCACAAGCAGTTGTCCTCAGGCCCCCAAATTTTGAGACAGCCCATTCGCAAATTGAACGGACGACACCAACCCGCAGAACCAAAGTCTGTCCGCCGTGTCGTTGCGGCGCTGATTCTGCGCGGCGATGGCCCCTCCCGCGAAGTCTTTATCTGCCAGCGCCGCGCCGATCAGCCCATGGGCCTCAAGTGGGAGTTCCCCGGCGGCAAGATCGAACCCGGCGAAACTCCCGAAGAAGCCCTCGCCCGCGAGCTCTCCGAAGAACTCGGCATCGATGCCGTCATCGGCGACTCCATCACCACCATCCACCACGCCTACCGCAACGGCCGCGAGATCGAAATCCAGTTCTTCACCATCGCATCGTTTCAGGGCGAACTCGTCAACCGCATCTTCCAGCAGATGCAGTGGAGCCCCATCACCCGGCTCCCCGACTTCGATTTCCTCGCCGCCGACCTGACCCTCATCCAGGATTTGGCCCAGGGCAAACTCCTGCCGGTCTAGTGCCCCCGCAGCAGCTCCACCTGCTGCCACATCATCGTTGCCGTCAGTCCCACCACAATAAAGCTCGTCGCATACGCCACCCAGTTGAACCACCGCGAGTTCGTATGCTTGCCCATCAACTCCTTCTTGTTCACCAGCTTCAGCATGAAGTACAGCACGAACGGCAGCAGCACACCATCGAGCACCTGCGACAGGATCGTCATCGCCACCATCGGGAACTTCGGAATCAGCACCACCGCTCCGCCGGCCACGATCAGCAGCGTGTACAGCCAGTAGAAGAACGGCGCCTGCTTGAAGCTGCGATTCACCCCGCTCTCAAACCCCAGCCCTTCGCAAACCGAGTACGCCGTCGACAGCGGCAAAATCGACGCCGCGAAAAACGAAGCATTGAACAATCCCGCCG
>JAZKBC010000220.1:0-3281 GCA_040388825.1 Acidobacteriota bacterium
AGGCGCATGCCGACATTGCCCTGCCGGTCATAGGCCACCGCCACCAGCCGCCAATAGCAGCTGTTGCGTTCCTCTTCCTCGACCGCGTTGAGCAGTTTGAGCGCCTGTTGCGTGCGGTTGGCGTCGTTGAGCTCGGGGGAGAGGCCCATGCGGATGTGGCCGGGGTGAGCGGGGTCGAGCTGGGGCTTGCCCTTGGCGTGGAAGCTGATGAAGTCGAGGGGGATCTTTTGGCTGGTGGCGGAGCTGGGGTCGTTGGCGATGTGGTTGAGGAAGGCTTTGAGGAAGTCGGCGGCTTTGGGAGAGCGGGGGCTGGTGGTGGCGGGGCCGCCGACGATGGCTTCAGGGAGCGCGGAGCGGACGCCGGCGACGGCGTGGTCGTAGAGCTGGAAGTACTGCTCGCGGGTGCCGTGCCAGTAGGGGATGTCGGGTTCGTTCCAGACTTCGAAGGGCCACTGTGCGACCTGCTGGCGGCCGTAGCGCTGGACGAGGTGCTCGGTGAGGGCGTGGCAGAGGGCCTGCCAGGCGGTGAAGTCTTTGGGTGGGCTTTGCACGGAGCCCTGGATGGTGTGCGGGTAGGCGAGGTGGTAGGGGCCGGGTTGGGAGGCGAGGGCCTCGGGCATGAAGCCGAGCTCGATGAAGGGGCGAGTGCCGGCGGAGAGCCAGGCGTCGAAGGTCTGGTCGAGGAGGGTGAAGTTGTAGCGCGGTTTGCCGTGGGCGTCGAGCGTGAGGACGTTGGAGGAGGACCACTTGAGCGAGGGCTGGCCGTCGCCGGAAGTGAAGAGGTGATGCGCGCGGATGAGGACGGGGACGGGGTGGAAGGCTTGCGCGAGTTCGGCGAGGAGAGCGCGGCCGCCGGGGGTGGTGGTTTCGTTGAGCTCGTCGTAACCGAAGGCGGCGGTGATGGGTTGCCAGGGGGCGAGGGGTTTGGCGAAGTTGACGGTGAGGGTGGTGGGCGCGGGCGTTTGCGCGGCGGCCATGGAGGCGGCGAGGAGCAGCGTGGAGGCGAGGCGAGGGAGCATGTGGGGACAATGGTATGCGGTGTCGTGTGGGGATTGCGCGGCGGGGCGCGAATTTCATTCGCAAGGGCGCGGGTGGCTGATATGGTGAGTCGGGACCCACGGAATGAATTGAAAGAAAGCGAGAACGACTGAGATGGGATTTCTGGATTCGTTGGAAGGCATGGCTGCTTCGGCAATGACGGGTAGCGGTAACGACAACATGAAGGTTGCGGGTGGTTTGATGGAGGCGCTGCAGAATCATCCGGGCGGGCTGGGCGCGGTGATTTCGAACTTTCAGCAGAACGGGCTGGGCGGGCATGTGGACGCCATGCAGAATGGCGAGACTCCGCAGATGACTCCGGACCAGGTGCAGACGGGGTTGTCGGGAACGGGGCTGCTGGAGTCGGCGGCGGAGAAGGCGGGGGTTTCGCCGGAGGTGGCGCAGACGGTGATGACTACCGTGCTGCCGATGGTGATGTCGCACTTTGTGCAGAATGGAGCGGCGCCGGATCAAGGGGCGTTGGGTGGGTTGCTGTCGAAGCTGCTTTAAGGCAGGGAGTAGGGAACAGGGAGTAGGGAGTAGAGAACGGCTGCTGGCCTTTTGGGCTGGTGGCCGTTGCCTGTTGGGGTGGGGAATTCCGAATTGGGACGGGAACGGTGGGGGTGAGGGGGTTCGGTGCCGGAGTGGCACCGCAGGGACATGGGGCGGTGAGACGATGGGTGGGCGTTGGCCGGTAGGGACGATGGAGACCGGGAGTGGATTGTGAAAGGTGCGGGGCTGGAAGACCGGTCGAGCTGGAGAGACTGGGGTAAGGCGGCAGCGGTGGGGCTGGGGCTGGCGGTGCTGTGCCTGCTGTGGGTGATGGGGCCGGTGGTGAAGCTGGGGCACCTGGCGATCTATCACTGGGGAGGACGCGCGCGGGATCTGTTTGTGCCGGTGGCGGCGGACTTTGTGCTGGGGTGGGCGGCGCTGACGGCGGTGGTTGCGCTGGCGCAGAGACCGGGGAGACGGCGGAGAGTGATCTGGGCGGTGATTTTGCTGCTGACTCCGGCGCAGTTGGCGAAGAATATCGCGCTGCTGGAGCAGAGCCGGATGTGGGGGTTGGATCCTGTGCTGCTGGTGGCGGGAGTGGTGGGGCTGGGGGTGCTGTGGGCCTCGTGGAGGCCGGCCTGGGAGCATGCCCTGGAGAACGTGATTGGAGTGTCGGAGACAGTGCTGGCATTTGCGGCGGTGAGCGGGGTGGGATTTCTGCTGCAGATGGGGTGGAGCGGATGGGAGGCGCGGGGATTCAACAATGCTCCGGTGAGGCAGGTGCGGGCGGGGGAGGCGGAGCACAGGGAGGGGCGGCCGCGGGTGATCTGGATTGTGTTCGATGAGCTGTCGTTTGAGCAGGTTTATGGGCGGAGGTTTGCCGGGTTGAAGCTGCCGGCGTTCGATGCGCTGGCGGGGCAGGCTTCAGTGTTTACCGAGGTGCAGCCGGAGGGATGGAGGACGGATCGGATCTTTCCGGCGCTGATGACCGGGCGGATGGTGAGGGAGATTCGGTCGACGGGGAGTGGGAGGCTGGAGGTGGCGTATGAGGGGGCGCGGGAGTGGAAGCGATTCGATGCGCGGGATACGGTGTTCGAGGATGCGCTGCGGGCGGGGTACTCGACTGCAGTGGTGGGTTGGTACAACCCGTACTGCCGGCTGCTGGGCGAGGTGCTGGATGGGTGCGCGTGGAAGTCGAATTATGAGGAAGAGAACGGGATGGTGTCGGAGGGGACGGTGCGCGAGAACATGGCGCAGCCGATGCGGTTTCTGCTGGGGTCAGGGGCGGTGTATGGCGCTGCGCGGCGGTTGGGGATGGAGAGCAATCATGATGTGGATACGCGGCTGCACATTGACGACTATGTCGAGTTAAAGCGGATGGCCGAGGACGTGTTGCGGAATCCGAAGGCGGATTTTCTGCTGCTGCATCTGCCGGTGCCGCATCCGACGGGGATTTATGACCGCAGGACCGGCGAGATGACGATGGGGACCTCGAGCTACGTGGACAACCTGGCGCTGACGGACAAGTGCCTGGGCGAATTGATGGAGGAGATGAAGGAGACGGGGCAGTGGGAGAACTCGACCGTATTGGTGATGGGGGACCATGGGTGGAGGACGACGCTGGTGTGGAAGAGTGTGGCGGGATGGACGGCGGAGGATGAGGCGGCGAGCGGAGGGCGCTTCGATCCGCGGCCGGCGTACATTGTGAAGCTGGCGGGACAAACGGAAGGGGCCAGGATCGATGCGGCGTT
>JAZKBC010000220.1:3291-11566 GCA_040388825.1 Acidobacteriota bacterium
GGGGGAGATACGGGATGCGGCGGGGTTGAAGGTTTGGGTGGCGGGTGCTGCGGCGGAAAAAGCGCAGGGCGCGAACTGAGGTTCGCGCCCTGCGGAGATTGGTGCTGCTACACCGTTAGCGAGTGCGGCGGCGGCTGGCGGGACGGCCGGCGTTGGAGTTGTGGGGACGCGCGGGGCGGCCGGAGTGAGAGCGGCCGTGGCCTCCGCCAGTGCCTCCGCGAGGATGCGCGGGAGCGGTCTGGTGGGCGTGCGGGGTGTGGTCGCCTTCGTTCTTCCAGGAGCGGGTTTCGAGCGCGAGGAGCGAGGAGATGTCGTCGCCGGGCTTGGACATGTCGATGGGCTTGTTGCGCTCTTCCTTGGCGAGATCCTTGTCGGCTTCGAACCACTCGAACTTGATCTTGAGCTCGCGCTCCAGCTTGCGGGCGTCGCCCTTTTCGAGCGGCGTGACGAAGGTGGTGGCGATGCCCTTGGCGCCTGCGCGACCGGTGCGGCCGATGCGGTGGACGAAGTCGTCCGAGCCGTTGGGGAGATCGTAGTTGACGACGTGCGCGATGTTGGAGATGTCGATGCCGCGGGCGGCGACGTCGGTTGCGACTAGCACGCGGCACTTGCCGGTGGAGAATGCCTTCAGTGCGGCCGAGCGCTGCGACTGCGAGCGATCGCCGTGGATGGTTTCACAGGCGTGGCCGAGCTTTTCGAGCTTGCGTCCGATGCGGTCGGCGCCGTGCTTGGTGCGCGAGAAGACGAGGTAGGTGCCCTCTTCTTCGTTGAGCATCTTGTCGAGCTGGGAGAGCTTCTGGTCCTGCATGACGGTGTAGACGCGAAGCTCAACACGGTCAGAGGGGCGGGAAGCGGTGCCGATCTCGACGCGCACGGGCTTGTGCACGTACTCCTTGACGATCTCGCGGATGTTGGCGTCGAGCGTGGCGGAGTAGCACATGGTCTGGCGATCCTTGGGGAGCGCGGCGACGATGCGGCGGATGGAGGGGAGGAAGCCCATGTCGAGCATGCGATCGACTTCGTCGAGGACGAGCATGTCGACGTCGCGGAGATGGATGGCCTTGCGGCGCATGAAGTCTTCGAGACGGCCGGGGGTGGCGACGATGAGGCGCGGACCGCGGTTGATCTGCTCGATCTGGGTGTTCTCGGAGAGGCCGCCGCAGACGAGGACTGCATCCTGCTTCAGCGTGGGGCAGAGCTTGTGATACTGCTCGAGCACCTGCATGGCGAGCTCGCGGGTGGGGAGCAGGATGAGCGCGAGGACCGGGGTGCGCTTGGTCTTGGTGGAGGGGACGGAGATGTCCTCGAGGCGCTCGATCATGGGAACGAGGAAGCTGAGGGTCTTGCCGGTGCCGGTGGAGGCGGTGGCGAGGATGTCGTCGCCTTCGAGCGCGGGCGGGATGGCTCCGGCCTGGACGGGCGTCGGGATCATGTAGCCGGCGGCGGTGAGGCGGTCCTTGAGGGACTGGGAGATGTGGAAGTCAGTGAACTGAACCGAGTTGTCTTCGGTGGCGGTGATGGTGCGTGAGGTTTCGAGGGGTTCGGGGTTCAGAATTGAATCAAGCGTAAGAGTAGACAAGGGTTTCCTTATAGAAATATGGGGCTTAGGGCGGAAGAATGCAGAGATGCGACGCAGGCACACGGGCCTGTGGGCATCATGGATTCCGGGTTTCAGCATTGACCTGGCGCTTTGCCTGGGGGACAACTGCTGCTGCACGGCGAGGCCTGTTCCGTTGAACGGCCTGCTAGCCAGAGCAACCAACGCGCCAGGAGTTCAAAGGAGGCGTGTGGGAAGGGGTGTGGGACGCTCGCGGTCTCTGGCCAGACTCGAATCCATTGGGAGTCATCTGCCCGCGGTGCCCTGCGTTGTTTTCAAACGCACTGTCAGTATAGCACGGTGGTCAGGCAGGAGGAATGGGGGAGGGAGTGCAACGTTTGGGTCGGGTGTGGCTTATGCTGTCGTTATCCGAAAACCGTACGGGAGCTGTGTGCGCTGGGCGCAGGGGCTGCCCGTTCCGTGGCCTTGTGCCTTGGGTCGAGTGTTGTGGAGTGGATGGAGGAGTGGCGGTCAAGTGATACGAGAAGGTAGCGGGTTGTTGCAAAAGGCAAAGGACAAGGTAAGGCTGCGGGGGCGGCACTTTCATGCGCATGAGACGGCGCGATTCGATGAGCTGAGTGGGCTTCCACTGGCTACGTTCAAGCAGCGGGCGATGGCGATTTCCATCGACTTCATGATTGTGGCGGCGGTGCGGACGATACTGCATCTGGGTAATGGCGGAAGCTCGCACGAGTCCGAGTCGCAGATGACGTTCGTTGGCCTGATGGTGGAGGGCGCGCACTGGATGAAGGAAGTGGTGGAGTCAGTGGTGTACTTTGGGGTGCTGCTGAAGCTTGGCAAGGGACAGACTCCGGGCAAGAAGGTGATGAAGATCCGCGTGCTTTCGCTGACGCACCACGAGCTGTCGTGGTGGCAGTCGATTGAGCGGGCACTGGGTTATGGAGCTTCGCTGCTGGAGGGTGGGTTCGGGTTTATGCAGTTCTTTCTGGCGCGGAACCAGCAGTGCGTGCATGACCGGATTGCGGAGACGATTGTGGTGGATGTGCGCAAGGGAGCGAAACGGCTGAAGGATGAGTCGACTGAGCCGGAACAGGTGATGGTGCCTTGAGTGCAGAGCGTAGAGGGTAGAGTGCAGAGCGTAGAGAAGGCGAGGACGATGAAGAAACGGACGCACTATCATGCGCATGAAACGGCTCGTGAGGATGCGCTGGATGGCCTGAAGCTGGCGAGCTTCACCCAGCGGCTGCTGGGGTATGCCGTCGATACGATTGTGGCGGTGATTGTGTGGGCGCCCGCTGCTTTTTCATTCCACCGCTTCGTGCTGCATCAGCAGGACTTCAACCTGAACTGGGACATGCATGAGAAGAGCAACATCCTGGTGATGGTGCTTTACCTGGGGCTGGCGAACTACTTCGGCAATGGGCGGACGCCCGGCAAGTGGGTTGCGCGGACGCGGGCCGTGTCGCTGACCAGCGAGCGGATGGGGAAGTGGCAGTCGGTGGAGCGGGTGCTGGGGTATGGAGCGGCGGTGCTGGAAGGTGGGCTGGGGTTTCTGCAGTATTTCTGGAACAGGAACCGGCAGTGTGCGCAGGATCGGCTGGCGGAGACAATTGTGGTGGATGAGCGGAAGTCGGCGAAGCGGGTGAGGCGGTTGGAGGCTGAGGACATCGAGGAGCCGGTCAACTAAGGGAGCCGCTGAACTAAGGGTAGAGTGGGAACGAGCGCTTTGCTCGAGGAGTACGACCATCGCAAACCCACGGTTCTATCATGCGCACGAAACGGCGGCCGAGGACCGCCTCGACGGATTGCGGCTGGCGACGTTTGCGCAGCGGGCGATTGGGTTTGGGATTGATTTTGTGTTGATGCTGGCGGTGTGGGCTCCGGCGGTGATCCTGCTGAAGTTCGTTGTGCACCACAGCGCGCATGGATCGACGAAGGTGGAGCTGGGATGGCATCGCGATGACTTTGTGAGCTTCCTGTTCCTGCTGCTGTATAGCGCGCTGGCTTGCTATCTGGGCAATGGGCGGAGTCCGGGGAAGCGTATCGCGAAGACGCGCGTGATTTCGTTGACGCATTCGCGGATGGGATTGTGGCAGTCGTTTGAACGGGCGCTGGGGTATGGAGCGTCGTTTGCCGAGGCGGGGTTTGGGTTTCTACAGTTTTTTCTGCATCGCAACCGGCAGACGGTGCATGATCGGATTGCGGAGACGATTGTGGTGGATGAAAGAAACAGGGAGTAGGGAGTAGGGAGTAGGGAATAGAGAGCAGGGAGTAGGAGTAGGAGATGGCGATGGGTCGGCGTGGATTGATTGCGGAGATTGCGGCTGAAGCGGTGGAGTGGCGGAGGGAGATGCATCGGCATCCGCAGACGATGTATGAAGAGACGTTCGCTTCGGGGCTGGTGCAGGAGAAGCTGAAGGCGTGGGGGATTGCGCATGAGGCGGGGTTTGCGACGACGGGTGTTGTGGCGACGATTGAGGGCAGCGGCGATGGTCCGGTGATTGCCTTTCGCGCGGATATGGATGCGTTGGATATCACCGAGGAGACGGGTTTGCCTTGGGCTTCGGTGAATCCGGGGAAGATGCATGCCTGCGGGCACGATGGGCACACGGCTACGTTGCTGGCGCTGGCGAAGTACTTGAAGGAGACGCGGAGGTTCAAGGGTAAGGTGCGGCTGGTGTTTCAGCCAGCGGAAGAAGGTGGGCGCGGCGCTGTGACGATGATGAAGGATGGGCTGCTGGAGAAGTATCCGTTCGATGAGATTTATGGATGGCACAACTATCCGTATGCTCCGCTGGGGGATTTTTCGATTTGCCCGGGGTACATGATGGCGGCGTCGGACTCGTTTGAGGTGAGGGTGACAGGACGTGGAGGGCATGCGGCGAATCCGCATTGGTGCGATGACGTGATTGTGGCGGCTTCACATTTGGTGACGGCGCTGCAGACGCTGGTGAGCCGGGTGGT
This sequence comes from Acidobacteriota bacterium, assembly GCA_040388825.1. Taxonomy (GTDB): domain Bacteria; phylum Acidobacteriota; class Terriglobia; order Terriglobales; family Acidobacteriaceae; genus Granulicella. The sequence continues at coordinate 7,814 of JAZKBC010000220.1, forward strand.
GGATCCGCTGGAGTCGGCGGTGGTGTCGGTGACTACGTTCCAGGCAGGAACGGGAGCGGTGAATGTGCTGCCGGCTAAGGTGCTGATGCGGGGGACGGTGAGGACGTTCAAGCCGGAGCTTCGCGACATGATGGAGTCGAAGGTGAAGGGCATGGTGGAGCATTGCGCCGCGATGTTTGGGGTGAAGATGGAGATCGATTACTGGCGGGTGATCGATGCTACGTTCAACCATGCCGAGGGGACAGGATATTCGCGCGAGACCGTGGGTAGGTTGTTCGGCGCGGAGAAGATGAAGGTGCAGGTTCCGGTGATGGGTGGCGAGGACTTTGGATCGTTCCTCGAAAAGGCGGCTGGAGCGTTTGTGTTTCTGGGGCAGGGGGAGGCGGACCGGGATTCGGTGCACAACCAGGGGCTGCATACATCGCGGTATGACTTCAACGATGCGGTGATTCCGATGGCGGTGGAGTACTTTGCGGAGCTGGCGGAGACGCGGTTGGGTTAGTGCTTCGCCGGCGTTTTGGGGTAGCCCTGCCAGATGTATTCGAGGGCTTCGGGGAGTGTTTGGGCGCGGGTGGGTTTGTCGACGTGGCCGGCGCTTTCGGAGAAGACGAATTGATAGTGGTAGTGCTTTGCGGCTAAAACGCGGGCCATGTTTTCGTTGGCCTGCACCCAGTCGTGCATGTTGTCGTGAAGGGCGTTGGGGTTGAAGTTGTCGCGGTCGCCGACTTCGAGCCATAGGCGAATAGGTTTGCGCGGGGAGTTGGGGATGAGGCGGGCGTGGAAGTCCCAGGCGCCGCCGGGGTACTTGGGCGTCCAGGGCCATTGCTGGTTGACGAAGGTTCCGGAGTAGGTGAGGACGCGGTGGTAGAGCTCGGGGTGGAACCAGGCCATGATGAGGGCGCAGGAGCCGCCGGAGCTGTTGCCGGTGGTGGCGCGGCCGTCGGGGTCGTGGGTGAGTTTGACGTGGTACTCGTGCTCGACGCGGGGAAGGACTTCGTGCTCGACCCACTCGGCGTATTTGCCGGAGAGGGTGTCGTACTCAAGGCCGCGCTCGGAGCCTTGCGCGTCGCCTCCGCCGTTCTGGATGGAGATGGCGATCATGACGGGGACCTTGTGCTCGGCGATGAGGTTGTCGAGGGTGGCGAAGAGGAGCTTGTCTGGGCCGTCGGCGCCGACGATGAAGGGGGCTACGGTTCCGGGCTTGTATTGCGCGGGGACGTAGACGGTGACCTTGCGGGTCCACGGCGCGGGGTGGCTGGTGGGGACGAGCATTTTCGCGGGGTTGGTGGGGTCGGCGGTGCCGAAGGTGTTGGGGTCGCGGACGATGCCGGGGTAGAACTTGCTTTCGGCGGAGGTAAGGGTGAAGTCGGCGATGGTGCCGTGGGGGACGTCGGGTTTGGTGTCGGTGTCGGGATCGGCGATGTGGGTGGGGCCGAGGATGAAGTTGCCGTCGGCGGTGGCGGAGGGAATGGCGCCGTTGGGGAGCTCGGTTGCGGTGGGGTAGCCGGGCGTGTGGGGGTCTCGGGTGGGAGGAGCGGGGCGGGCCTGATGCGTTGGGGTGGCCGGCGTTTGGGCGAGGGTGGCGGCGGGAGACAGGACGGCGAGCAGCGGGAGGGCGAGTAGGCGATGCATGGTGTCTGGCTTCCTTGAGGTCGGTTGGTTGGTGCAGTGTGCGGTCTGCCGAAGTGTAGCTGATGAGAGCACCCGGATGGCGGCGGATGGCTAGTTGCCGTAGACCCATTGGTGAGTATTGGCGGCTTGGTTGACCGCGCTTTCCAACTTCCGGACGGCGGTTGGGATGCCAAGCTCCTGACCACAAGCATCCCTGACTGTGTGGGATTCACTTCCCATCGCGAGCGTTAAGATCGTGCCGCCTCCATCGAAGCAGGCTTCGTAGTTCGGCAGGGCGGAGAAGAAGTTTGCGCTTTTGAAGTGGGATAGCAACTCGTCGAATGACTGGGGGCTGATGTGTGCGACGCGACTGCCTGTGACTGCGACGTTTCCCAGAGAGCTGTAGTTGACTGTTCCATCGCCGTGAATGGCGACGTTGTACTCGGGGCACTTTCCGAGGCAGCCGTACTGCTCGAGCTTGATGGTGATGCTGAGAGGATCGGTGATGGTTGGGAAGGGATGAGGCGGGCCGTATCGTTCGGGTGGCGCAAGGAGAATGCCGGAGGTGATGACGACACCTGTGGCGTGGCCGTTGATGATCCAGGGACGAAAGCGGGCGGTGCGCATGAGCGCTTCGGCTTCGGGCAGGTACTTGCGCAGGAACTGTGGAGGGTCTGGCGGGATATTTCCTGTGTAGTTGCCTTGAGAGCATGAGCCGCCATAAAGCTGCAGCTTTGCATCATCGACCGAACCTTGAGGGGAGATGTGGAGTTCGTAGGGGAAGTAGTCCTGGCCGATACTGCACGGCACTCCGGGTTTCTCGTGGGTGAGCTTGTTCCACTCCGATTGCGTGATCCTGAGCAACGCGGGTTCGACGAGGATATGGCTGCGGAGTTGTAGCTGATCGACCTGGATGTAGGCGTTGGCAGGTTGTTGCGTGCGATGGCCATGGCAGCCTGAGGCGAGTGCAAGAAGAGTGAGTGCGAGGAGACGCGTGCATTGGCTGCGCATAGGTGTGTGGTGTACAGGATGCGGTGTGGGTGACGAATCGTCAACGCTTTCAGGGGACGATTCGTACGTTGTTGTTGCGAGGGGCGCTGAAGGTTGCCTGAAAAAAGTTTTCGAGTGGTGGCCTGTAAGTTGTTGAAACAGTCGCAGCGATTTCGTGTTTTCAGTGGGATAGGTGGGTAGTCGCGTTGTGGCTTCTCCGCGGAAACTTTCAGCATCCAAGTAGGTGTTCTTGCCACGAGCCACGCGTGGGTTCGGTGTGGGAGCTCGGTCGCGATCAACCGGCGTTTTGGACGACGTGAACCTAGTTATCTGACCAATAGGGAGTAATCGCATGCACATTCAGAGACGGATTGGAATTACGTGTGGCATGGCTTTGGCGATGTCGATGGCGCTTGGCCTTTCGGCAGTCGCTCAGGAGTCGACGGCCGCTGCGCCACCAGCGCCGCAGACGACAGCAGTCGCAGTCGGGCAACCGGCGACTATAGACGGAATGGTGATTGGACGCGACGGTCCGGCGATGTCTGTGCGGACAGTTGAGAGCCCACGGCAGATCGTGGTTCTTTCCGACACCACGAAGGCAACGGAGAAGGGCGGGATGTTCGGCTGGAGTCACAGAGACCTTGGCATTGAGGCTCTGGTTCCGGGCCTGGCGGTGACGGTTGAGGGTTCTTACGACTCCGACCACCGGCTGGTTGCGAGGAAGATCGAGTTCTCGCGCAGCTCGATGAAAACGGCGAAGCAGATTGATGCTGGGCTGAGCCCGGTCAACGAGAAGCTGCTGGCGGAACAAGATCAGCTGCGCAGCGATCGCCGTGACATCGAGGAAGGCAAAGATGCGCTGAACCAGACGAACCAGAACCTGGCGGCGACGACTGCAGTCACTGGACAGAACACGCAGGCGATCGGCAAGACAAATGACCGCATTGGCACGCTCGACCAGTTCGACACGAAGGACAGCATGACCGTGAACTTCGCGAACGGACGGGCTACGGTAACGAAGAAGGACAGGGATTCGCTGACCGAGTTTGTGAAGGCGGCTGCGGATACTCCGGGCTACATGATCGAAGTGCAGGGCTATGCGTCGAAGGTCGGTTCGGCTTCCGCCGGCGCGGCAGGCGGGGACTGTGCTTC
>JAZKBC010000220.1:11576-24440 GCA_040388825.1 Acidobacteriota bacterium
CGCTGAACCAGCGGCTGAGTGCGGAACGCGCGGATGCCGTGCTGGCGATCATTCAGCAGACGGGCGTGGTTCCGATGACGCGGATCCTTGCACCGGCGGCGATGGGAACGACGAACGAAGTGTCGACCGATCACACACGGAGCGGACAGGCGCAGAATCGGCGCGTGGTCGTGACGGTTGTGGTGAACAAGGGCATTGCGCAGCAGCAGGAGTCGATGCTGCAGTCTGGACCGGCTGTATCGCAGGGTGCGCAGCAGAACACCACCTCGCAGGACATGCAGCAGGGTGAACAGCCGAGCCAGAAGCCCAGCAGCCAGCAGTAAGGCACTCAGCAAAGCAGCGTACGCAGTTTGAAGGACAGGCGGCAGTGTGAGAGAGGTCTTCTCGCGCTGCCGCCTGATTTTTGAGGCTGTTGCGGCGACGCTGAGTGGGACGGTGATTGTCTGCGAGCGGGTTCGACGGCACCCGTGGGGCTAAAGCCCCTTCCTTCTCTACGTGCTCAACGGCTGGACTGAAGCCTAGCCCCTTCAAAGCAGGTACTAGACGTGAGCCTGGAAGCGTTGCTGGAGGAGGGGGATGAGGGTGGCGTCGGCGGAGGCCCAGAGGGCGTCGTTGAAGATTTCGATTTCGATGGGTCCGGTGTAGCCGGTGGCGTCGACGGCCTGGCGGAGGGCGCGGATATTGATGACGCCGTTGCCCATGACGTCGCGGCCGTTGAGGATGGCGGGGAGGGGAACGGGCCAGTCGGAGACGTGGAAGCCGGCGATGCGGTGGGCGGAGCGCGTGATTTGGGTGAAGACTTCGGGGTCCCACCAGACGTGGAAGACGTCGACGACGACGCCGGCGTTGGGGTGGGCGAGTGCGTCGAGCATGTCGTTGGCTTGCTGCAGCGTGTTGATGACGCTGCGGTCGGCGCAGTACATGGGGTGAAGGGGCTCGATGGCGAGGGTGACGTTGGCTTGCTGGGCGTAGGGGAGGAGCTCGTGGAGGGCGTCGAGGACGGTGGCGCGGGCGTCGGGGAGGGATTGGCCTTCGGCGGGGCCGCAGACGAGGCAGAGGACACGGGTGTTGAGGGCGTGGGCCTGGTCGATGGCGAGGCGGTTGTCGGCGATGCGGTCGCGGCGGGCTTCGGGTGTGGGGGCGGAGAAGAAGCCGCCGCGGCAGAGGCTGGAGACGGTGAGGCCTGCGTTGCGGATGAGTTGGGCGTCGGCGGCGATGTTATCGGAGAGTTTGTGGCGCCAGGGGGCGATGTGGCGGACGTTGTTGATGTGGCATTGGTGGACGGCTTCGGCGAGGGACCAGGGGGAGGCGGTCATCTGGTTGAAGCTGAGGCGGTCGAGGAGGTCGCTCATGCGATGCCTGCGAGTTCGAGGAAGGTGCGCATGCGGTGGGCGGCGAGGTCGGGGTTGCGGAGGAGGCCGGCGGCGTCGGCGAGGGTGAATAGTTCGCAGAGGTGCGGGATGGAACGGGAGGATTCGGCGGCGGCGAGCATGCGGAAGTGGGATTGGAAGCCGTTGAGGTAGGCGAGGAAGACTACGCCGGTTTTGTAGTGGCGCGTGGGTGCGGCGAAGATGTGGCGCGAGAGAGGGACGGTGGGCGCGAGGAGCTGGTGGTAGGTGGAGAGGTCGTTGTTGTCGAGGGCGGTGAGGGCTAGCGAGGCGGCGGGAGCGATGGAGTCGAAGATGCCGAGGAGGGCGTCGCTGTGGCCTTGCGAATCACCCTGGATGAGGGCGTCGTAGTTGAAGTCGTCGCCGGTGTACATGCGAACGCTGGAGGGGAGCTGACGGCGCATCTGGATTTCGAGGTCGGCGTCGAGGAGAGAGATTTTGATGCCGTCGATTTTTTCGTGGTGGGACTGGATGACGGCGAGGCAGTTCTGCATGGCTTCGGGGAGGGAGTTGCTGCCCCAGTAGCCTTCGAGAGCGGGGTCGAACATGGGGCCTAGCCAGTGGAGGATGGCGGGCTGCTTGAGTTGGGAGAGGACGGTGGAGTAGACGGCGGCGTAGTCGTCGGCGTGGCGGGCGGTGGCGGCGAGGGCGCGGCTGGCCATGAGGATGATGCGGCCGTTGGCTTGCTCGATGGCGGAGCACTGGTGGAGGTAGGCGGCGGCGACGGCTTCGAGGGTGTGTGGGGTGGTGGGGGCGAGGTGGTCGGTGCCGGCTCCGCTGAAGACGATGGCGTTGCGCGCGGCGGCTGCTGCGGTGCTGCGCTGGATGAGCTCGAGGGCGAGAGGCCAGTCGAGGCCCATGCCGCGTTGCGCGGTGTCCATAGCTTCGGCGACGGCGAAGCCGAGGGACCAGAGGTGGTCGCGGTAGGCGAGGGTGGCGTCCCAGTCGATGACGGGGTGGGTGAGGGGATCGAGGGTGCGGAGGGGATCGAGGACGACGTGGGCGGCGGCGAAGGCGATGCGGCTCGCGAAGCCCGCGCGGGTGGGGGCTTCGAGCGGCGTGTGGGACGCGGTGTAGGCGAAGAGGTTGCCGTCGGGGCGAACGAGTTTGAGGGCTGGCGGCATGGCTATGCGGTGAGGTTGGGGACGTCGATCCAGCGGCGTTCGTGCCAGGATTGGAGGCCTAGTTCGGCTAGCTGGACGCCGCGGGCGCCTTCGAGGAAGTCGTGGGGGAAGGGGGCTTCTTCGACGACGTAGCGGAGGAACATCTCCCACTGGATTTTGAAGCCGTTGTCGAAGTGCTGGTTGTCGGGGACGTCTTCCCAGGTGGAGCGGAAGTCGATGGGGTTGGGGATGTCGGGGTTCCAGATGGGGCGGGGGGTGTTGACGCGGTGCTGGGTTTTGCACTCGCGGAGGCCGGCGATGGCGCTGCCGTGGGTGCCATCGACCTGGAGGCTGAAGAGCTCGCCGCGGTAGACGCGGAAGGACCAGGAGGAGTTGATCTGCGCGGTGATGCCGCCGTCGAGCTGGAAGGTGCCGTAGGCGGTGTCGTCGGTGTTGGCTTCGTAGCGGTTGCCTTGCTCGTCGACGCGCTCGGGGATGGCGGTGGTGCCGAGGCATTGCACGGAGCGGACGCGGCCGAAGGTGTGGTCGAGGACGTAGCGCCAGTGGCAGAACATGTCGATGATGATGCCGCCGCCGTCCTGTTTGCGGTAGTTCCATGAGGGGCGCTGGGCGGGCTGGCCCCAGTCGCCTTCGAAGACCCAGTAGCCGAACTCGCCGCGCACGGAGTGGATGCGGCCGAAGAAGCCGGAGTCGATGAGGCGCTTGAGCTTGCGGAGGCCGGGGAGGAAGAGCTTGTCCTGCACGACGCCGTGCTTGATGCCCTTGGCCTTGGCGAGTTCGTAGAGGCGGAGGGCGATGGCGGAGTTGTCGGCGAGAGGTTTCTCGCAGTAGATGTGCTTGCCGGCGGCGATGGCGGTTTCGACGGCGGGAGCGCGGAGGTTGGTGAGCTGGGCGTCGAAGTAGATTTGATCGTCGGGGTTGGCTAGCGCGGCGGTGAGGTCGGTGGTCCAGCGCTTCACATTGTGCTGCTTTGCGATCTGTTCGAGCTTGGCGGCGTTGCGGCCTACGAGGATGGGATCGGGTATGAGGCGCGTACCGTTCGAGAGTTCAAGGCCGCCTTGATCGCGGATGGCGAGGATGGAGCGGATGAGGTGCTGGTTGAGGCCCATGCGTCCGGTGACGCCGTTCATGATGATGCCGATGCGTTGTTCGCGCTGGTTTTCGTTCTTGGGCATGTGTGGCTCGCTGCTACGTAGTGGGTTCGCGGTGGAAGCTGCGGTCGCGGGCTTCGGGGCCGAAGGCGAAGATGGCGATCATGAGAACGATGACTGTGCCTTCGAAGATGGTCAGAGTCCAAGGATAGCCGAGGGGGTTGCGCATGACGGTTTCGACGGCGGTGGCGGGTGAGGCGATGAGGACTCCGAGCTGGTAGACGAAGCCGGGGAAGAGGCTGCGGACGGAGTCGGGGGAGAGCTCGTTGAGGTGCGCGGGGATGACTCCGAAGGCGCCCTGCACGCCGGTCTGCATGAAGTAAGAGCCGAGGGCGAGGACGCCGAGCGTGGTACCGAAGGCCCACGCAGGGATGGCGAGTAGCGAGATGATCAGCGCGGCGATGATGGCGTAGCGGCGGCCGATCTTCTGCGAGAGATGGCCGAAGATGAGCGCGCCGACGATGGCTCCGATGTTGTAGAGGATCGGGATGCCGTAGAGGCTCTTCATGCCGAAGATGGTTTGCGCGGTGATGCCGGGGAGCGTCTTGAGGAAGTCGGGGTAGAGGTCCTGCGTGCCGTGGGAGAGGCAGAGGATGACGCTCATCATGAGCAGCAGATAGAAGAACAGGCCTTTGTGTTCGAGCAGCGAAGAGAAGACCTTGCCGAAGGTGGTGGGGCGATGCTGCTTCCAGGCTTCGGACTCGGGCGCGAAGAGGGTGAGCCCGACGATGAGCAGAGCGATGGGGGCGCCGACGAAGAAGAGCGACTGCCAGCCGAAGTGCGGCGTGAGCGTCTGCATGGCGATGGCTACGAGGAGATAGCCCATGGGGTAGCCGGCCTGCATCATGCCGGAGAGGACGCCGCGGAAACGGCGGGGCGAGCTTTCCATGGCGTAGGAGGCGCCGATGCCCCAGTAGCCGCCCATGCCGATTCCGTAGAGAGCGCGGCAGACGACGAAGAAGGTGAAGTTGGGCGCGAGGCCAGTGAGCACGGTGAGCAGCGAGAAGTAGAGCACGCAGGCGATGAGCGGGCGCTTGCGGCCGTAGCGGTCGGCGAGCGCGCCGAAGAAGAACGCACCGATGGGGCGCATGGCGAGCGTGAGCGTGAGGGTGTAGATGATCTGCGCCTTGGGGACGTGGAAGTGGGCGGCGAGGACATCGAAGAGGAAGACGAGGACGAAGAAGTCGAACGCGTCGAGCACCCAGCCGAGAATGCCGGAGCCTACGGCGAACTTCCAGCCTTTGGTTTCAGTGGGCTCGGGGAGGTCTGAGCCGGATACAAACGCCATGTTTTGCCCGCTGCTTTCCTGTTGGGTGTCGCGTCCGTTCGCGCTGCTTGGATGTGACGGATTGTATCGCGGCGGGCTGCTGGTTGGCGTAACGAGGATTACGCGCGGAGTTACCTGCGACGGGGCTTAGGCGCGGCGGTTGTGAGCGGCGACTTGACCGGCCGGTCGAAGTGGGACTTGAGCACGATGGTGGTTTCGGTGCTCTCGACGCCGGGGATGCGGCGCAATGTTTCGGTGAGGCTCATGAGATCGCCGGGTCCAGCGACGCGCACCTGCAGCAGAAGACTGAGGGAGCCAGCGACGGAGTGACAGGCTTCGATGGCGGGGATGCCAGCGATTTGCTGGATGACATCGGAGCAGGGCTGCGAGGTCTTGATGCCGACGAAGGCGAGGATGTTGAGGCCGAGTGCAGACGGCTCGACGTTCACTGTCCAACGCTGGATGATGCCGTCCGCCTGGAGGCGGCGGAGGCGGTCGTGCACGGAGGACGGCGCGAGATGGACGAGGCGGGCGAGCTCGTCGAGTTTGCGCGAGGCGTCCTGCTGGAGGGCTTCGAGGAGGAGGATGTCTTTGTTGTCCATGTTGGCCAATTCCGAATTTTCTTCGGAGTTGTGGTATTCATCCGAATAAATTGTTGCTCTTTGCCAAATATACCGTATCCAATGCGTATGGAGGCGGTTGCGATGATGGGTTTGATTGTGGTGGATGCGCAGAACGAGTTTTCGGCGGCAGGGAAGCGGCCGGTGCCGAATCAAGAGGACGCGCTGTACATGATCCTGGTGCAGGTGACGATGGCGCGTGCGCTGAATCTGCCGATTGCGTGGGTTCGGCATTACAACCGGCCGAATGAATCGAAGGCGTTTATGCCGGGCACGTGGGGCTCGGAGTTGATGGAGGGTTGCGGGCCGGATCCGAAGCGCGAGAGCGAGCGGCTGTTTGAGAAGGATGTGTTCGGTGCGTTCACGGGAACGGAGCTGGAAGGCTGGCTGCGTGGGATGGGAGTAACGACGGTGCTGGTGAGCGGGTTCTATACGCATATGTGCGTGTCGACGACGGTGCGGGAGGCGCTGGTGCGGGGGTTCGATGTGGTGGTTGAGCGGAGGGCGACAGGGACGTGCGACCTGGTGCACGAGTCGCTGGGAAAGCAATCGGCGGATGAGGTGCGGCGCACGGCGTTGCTCCAATTGGCGTCGATGGGTGCGCGGATTCTGGATGACGAATAAGGGACCAGAGGCTGCGATTCCATCTGTGGATAAGTCTCTGTGCGATAGTACTGTATCTGTTCCAGAGCAAACAGAGACTTTCGGGAAGCGCCTTCGTCACGCGACCTCCATTTCGCTCGTGAGGAAAAAGTATGCGCCCCAGGGTGTCTTTGCTGTCAGTCGTAGTGTGTCTATGCGCGTTTCTGGGATTGGGACAGATTGCCCATGCGGACCCGGTAACCTATGAGACGTTTGTGTTTACAGGTACGTGCCCCAGCTGCACGGGCACTGGCCTTGGAGTGTTGACGTTGACCAACTACACGCTGGGCGACGCAGTGACGACGGCTAACTTCGTCAGTTTTGTTTTTTCATCCAGCGATCTTTCAACGCCGGCGGAGATTACTGCCGCGGACCTCACACGCTTTACAGGTTCGCTCGGCGAGGATGGAGCGTATGCGGTGAAGATTCGCAAAGTCGGCATCGACTTCGCGAGCCGTGCGACCGGCGGTTGGTGCATCGCGGTGAATCCGGGTGTGCCTGTCAGTTGCAGTCCGGACCAGGTGTCGAGCAGCAACTGGGTTGCACTGACTCCCGAACCGGGGGCTGGATCGCTGCTAGGCCTGGGGTTGGTGGGGATTGGGTTGGTGCGGCGGCGGTTCAAGTTCTGGCCGGCGTAGCGGGCCGCTAGAAATTCAGGCGCGCACGCGAAGAGCTTAGTGGGCTAAGGGCTTCTTGAGGCGGGCTGCGTCTGAAACCTTTCCGTGGTGGTGGAGCTTGTCGGGATTGATGATGGAGTGCACGGCGGCGACTTTGCCGTCGACGATCTGCAGCGCCATGACCGCGATGAGGGCGTCGTCCGGGGTTTTGATGAGCAAACCGGGCTGGCCGTTGATGAGGGATTGGACCTGGACCAGGTAGCGAATGGGCGTCTTGGTGAAGATGCCGTGCATGAGGCGGGCGACGCGATTGGATCCGCTGACGGTGTGCGCGACGGCTGCAGCGACACCGCCGCCATCGCCGTGGAACTCGACGTCGGAGGCGAGCATGGCTTCGAGCTCGGCGAGCGAGCCGGCTTTGCAGGTGGCGAAGAAGCGGTTGGCTAGGCGGTCGCGCTCCTGGGGGGAGGGCTCGAAGCGGGGGCGCTTTTCGGCGATGTGGCGCTTGGCGCGGGAGAAGACCTGGCGGCAGTTGGCTTCGGATTTGCCGACGATGGGAGCGATTTCGGCGTACTCGTAGTCGAAGACCTGGCGCAGGAGGAAGACGGCGCGCTCGAGCGGGGAGAGGGTTTCGAGCAGGACGAGGAAGGCGAGCGAAAGGGATTCTGCCATCTCGATGCGCTCCGGTGGCGAGTCGGTGTTGGCGGCGTCGACGATGGGCTCGGGGAGCCACTCGCCGGGGTAGAGCTCGCGCTTGTGACGGGCGGAGCGGAGGTGGTCGATAGCGAGGCGGGTGGTGACGGAGACGAAGAAGGCGTGGGGGTTGTCGATGGAGGTGCCGCGCTCGGTGGCGATCTGGAAGCGGAGGAGGCCTTCCTGGATGAGGTCTTCGGTTTCAGCGACGCTGCCGACCATGCGATAGACGAGAGGGAAGGCAGTGTTGCGGAGTTGTGTGACCTGCTCGTTGCTCAACTGCTCTTGAACCACGTTTCCTTCTCTCTCAGCGACTGCTAAATAGATGACGTTTGAGGCCCTGCTCCTGTGACAGATTGGATGCCGCTGCGATGCGTTTTTGACCATGAAACTGTCCAGTGGCATGGACGAAGCAGGATTGTCACAAAAGGATGGGGTCGTTCGTCGAGTGTGGGTAGAGGAGGAACGGCCAATGCGAATTTTTCTTACGGGTGCGACTGGGGTGTTGGGCAGGAGTCTGGTGCCGAGGCTGCTGGGACGGGGCCATAGCGTTGTGGGGACTTCGAGCAGGAAAGAAGGGCTGCAACAACTGGAGCAGATGGGCGTGGAGCCGGTGCTGATGGATGGGCTGGATCGCGCGTCGGTGGTTGGCGCGGTGATGGCGGCGCAGCCGGATGTGGTGGTGAACGAGATGACGGCGCTGGCTAACGTGCGGGATTACAAGAACTTCGACAAGGAGTTTGCGTTGACCAACCGGCTGCGCGGGGAAGGGACAGCGTATCTGCTGGAAGGAGCGAAGGCCAGTGGAGCACAGCGGATCGTGGTGCAGAGTTTTGCTGGATGGCCGCTGGAGCGGGGGAAGGCGGTGGCGAATCCTGAGGGAGCGCCGTATGAGAAGGAGCTACCGGAGAAGATGCGGAAATCTGGTGCTGCGATCCGGGGGATGGAGGAGATGGTGCTGGCCTCAGAGGAGCCGGCGGGAGTGGTGCTGCGGTATGGGTTCTTCTATGGGCCGGGAACGAGCTTTGACGCTGACGGTGAGACGACGCAGGCTGTGCGCAAGGGCGGCCTGCCGCTGGTTGGCGGAGGGACGGCGGTGTGGTCGCTGATCCATATTGAGGACGCGGCGGAGGCGACCCGGCTGGCGATTGAGGGAGCGCCTGCGGGAGCTTATCACGTTACGGATGACCATCCTGCCGCGGTGCATGAGTGGCTGGCGGAGCTGGCACGAGTGCTGGATGCGAAGCCGCCGAAGCATGTTCCGGCGCTGCTGGCGAAGCTGGCGGTTGGAGATGCTGGGGTTTATCTGATGACCAAGACTCGTGGCGCGTTGAACGCGAAGGCGAAGAGCGTGCTGGATTGGAAGCTGGCTTATCCGGATTGGCGGGAAGGGTTCGCGACTTCGCTGGGCGCTGAGGCTTCGCTGACTAGCAGAGGAAGCTAGAGGGATTCGCGGAGGAAGGCAACCGTGGCTGGTGTGCCGGCGGTGTAGGTTACGCGGACCTGGTCGCCTTTATGCGGGGAGAAGCGGCGGCCAGCGCTGACACCGGTGTCGGTGTCGACGATGAGGCTGTCTTCGAGGACGAGCGAGGTCTCCTTGCCGCTTGCGTTCCTCAGGGTCAGGCTGCGGGTGTGTTTGTCAAAGGCGACTACGGTGCCCTGGGCCTTGGTGAAGGGGCCGGCACCAAGATCCTTGATGGCGATCGCTGTGCGCTGGGTGTCGTAGCCGTAGTAGTAGACGACGACGAAGTCACCCACCTTGTTGAACTGGGCGGGCGCGGCGGTGTCGGCTCGCAGGCCGGAGTCGAAGGTGACAGAAACCCTGGCCGAGGGATCGATAGTGAACTCGCTGGTGACGCCGTTGCTGGCGGCAAGCGAGAGGCTAGTTGGGGTGACGGCGTTGACCATGCCCGTGACGGCATGGACAGTCATTTGCGCGGAAGCGCATGCGGCGGAAGTCACAAGAAGAAGCAAGGCGCTGCCAAAGGTCGTGCAGTTCATAACAGCCTCCAAGGGATATATCGCGCAGCGATATGGTAGCCATATGGGAGAGGCTGGGTCAAGGGTAATGATTGCCGACGACGCGACTCCTCTGCGTTCCGTTCCCTTTCGTTCCCGATCCGATGGCGAGTGTTTTGCTTTTGTGGGGGGCTGCACGTCGCGGTGCGGCCCGGACGAGCAAGGCCCGGACGATTGCCCGGGCCTTGCTGGTGCGTGTTGCGGAGTTGAGAGGCTATACGAGGATGGCTTCTTGTTCGTGGAGGGTTGACGGGGCCGAGTGGGTTCCGGTGATGTCGAGCACGATGCGGCCGTCGATCTTGCCGCCGCGCATGCGGTCGAAGATATCGTTGATGTCTTCGAGACGCTCGGCCTTGGTGTGGGCGTGGACGAGACCTTCACCGGCGAAGGAGAGTGCCTCGGCCAGATCCAGGCGCGTGCCTACGATGGAGCCGCGGATGGTGAGAGCCTTGAGCACGACTTCAAAGATAGGCAGAGGGAACGAGCCCGGAGGAAGGCCGTTGAGCGCGATGGTGCCGCGGGAGCGAGCCATGCCGATGGCCTGGGTGAATGCCGGAACGGAGGGCGCTGTGACGAGCACAGCGTGGGCTCCGCCGATCTCCTTCTGGAAGAAGGCCGCGGGGTCCTGGTTGCGGGCGTTGACGGTGAGTTTGGCACCGAGGCTGGTGGCGAGCGCGAGCTTGTCGTCGGAGACGTCGACGGCAGCGACGTGGAAGCCCATGGCCTTGGCGTACTGCACCGCGAGGTGACCGAGTCCGCCGACGCCAGAGATGACGACCCAGTCGCCGGGGCGGGCGTTGGTGGATTTGAGGCCCTTGTAGACAGTGACGCCGGCGCAGATGATGGGAGCGACGTCGATGAAGCCGACGTTACTGGGCAGGTGCGCGACGTAGTTGGGATCGGCTACGGCGTACTCGGCGTAACCGCCGTTTTTGGTGTAGCCGCCGAACTCGGCCTTGGAGCAGCAGGACTCCTGTCCGGCGAGGCAATCGACGCAGTGGCCGCAGGCGGAGTAAAGCCAGACAATGCCGACGCGGTCACCTTCCTTGACGGTGGTGACGTTCTTGCCGACGCCGGAGACGAAGCCGACGCCTTCGTGGCCGGGGATGAAGGGAGGTGTGGGCTTGATGGGCCAGTCGCCTTCGGCGGCGTGCAGATCGGTGTGACAGACGCCGCAGGCTTCCATCTTGATCTGGATTTCTTCGGGACCGGGCTCGGGGATGGGCATCTCCTGGATTTCGAGAGGCTTTCCGAACTCACGAACGACTGCTGCTTTCATTGTCTTTGCCATTTTGATTTCCTTGGGTGATGCGTGGTTGGGATGCGATGTCGTTGCGGAGGGGGTACCAGCGGCTCGCTCCGGCGCGATGGCGAGAGCGAGCCGCGGTGCCGCGGCACTCTAGAAGAAGCCGAGGGCTTTGGGGCTATAGCTGACCAGGAGGTTCTTGGTCTGGCGATAGTGGTCGAGCATCATCTTGTGGGTTTCGCGACCGAAGCCCGACTCTTTGTATCCGCCGAAGGCCGCACCGGCGGGATAGAGGTGATAGCAGTTGGTCCAGACGCGTCCGGCCTTGATGCCGCGGCCGAGGCGATAGGCGTCGGTTCCGTTGCGGGACCAGACACCCGCGCCGAGACCGTAAGGGGTGTCGTTGGCAATCTCGAGCGCTTCTTCGATGGTCTTGAAGCTGGTGACCGAGAGGACGGGTCCGAAAATCTCCTCCTGGAAGATACGCATCTTGTTGTTGCCGGTGAAGACGGTGGGCTGGATGTAGTAGCCGTTGCCGAGATCGCCTTCGAGATGGGCCTGCTCGCCGCCGGTTCTGCAGACTGCGCCTTCTTCCTTGCCGATCTTGATGTAGTCGAGGATTTTCTCGAGCTGATCGCGCGAGGCCTGGGCACCCATCTGGGTTTCAGGATCGAGCGGGTTGCCGACCTTGATTTTGGCGACGCGAGCTACAGCCCGCTCGACGAACTTGTCGAAGATGGACTCGTGCACGAGAGCGCGGGAGGGGCAGGTGCAGACTTCGCCCTTGTTGAAGGCGAAGAGCGCGAAGCCTTCGAGTGCCTTGTCGAGGAAGTCGTCTTCCTTGTCCATGACGTCGGCCATGAAGATGTTGGGCGACTTGCCGCCGAGCTCGAGGGTCTGCGGGATGAGGGTTTCAGACGCGTACTGCATGATGAGACGGCCGGTGGTGGTTTCTCCGGTGAAGGAGACTTTGCTGATGCGCGGGTTCGCGGCGAGGGCTTTGCCGATTTCTCCGCCGGGGCCGGTGACGACGTTGATCACGCCGGCGGGAACGATGTCGGCGATGAGGCCCATGAGAGTAAGCAGGCTGAGCGGTGTGTTCGAGGCCGGTTTGATGACCGTGCAGTTGCCGGCAGCGATTGCGGGAGCGATCTTCCACGCAGCCATGAGCAGGGGGAAGTTCCAGGGGATGATCTGGCCGACTACTCCCATGGGCTCTTTGAAGTGGTAAGCGACGGTGTCGTTGTCGAGCTCGCCGGCGGAGCCTTCTTCAGCGCGGATGCAGCTGGCGAAGTAGCGGAAGTGGTCGATGGAGAGCGGGACGTCGGCGGCGCGGGTTTCGCGGATGGGCTTGCCGTTGTCGATGGTCTCGACGAGGGCGAGGAGCTCGAGGTTCTCCTGCATGCGGTCGGCGATCGCGTTGAGGACCGCGGCGCGACCGGCGGGTGATGTGGTTCCCCATGCATCCTTGGCTGCGTGGGCGGCGTCGAGTGCGGTTTCTACGTCGGCGGCGGTGGACTTGGCGATCTCGGCGAGCTTGACGCCGTTGATGGGGCTGTAGTCGCTGAAGTACTTGCCTTCGATGGGGGCGAGCCATTGGCCGCCGATGAAGTTGTCGTAGCGGGTGCGGACGCCGTCCTTACGGATGGTGTCGAATGCCTGCTCAAAGATTGCGTCCTGAAGTTCCAATGCTGCCGTCGCCATGCTCGCCTGCTTTCTGATGGATCGTTGATCCAATACAGCGCGAGTCTTTGCCCGCACGATAACGGTTGTCCGTGATGGGGGTCACGGCAGGGAGTTTTTCGGAGGGCGCTAGCCTGATGTGGGAATTGGCGACTCGCGGGCGTGAGCCAGGATGGGACGGCGGAGGGAGGGTTGGGTCGCGGTGGGGTGCGGACCCCTCCCCTCCCCCCTCATCTGTTGCCCGGGGGTAAGTGACGTGGTTTGTTGGGCTTGCAGGCGGGGATCTGCGCTACGCCTCTCATTCTAAAGGGGTAACCTGTCAAGTATTTCATTCTGTTGGGGTTGTGGGTCGATTCGGGCCGGTGGCAGTCCTGCTGAGGCTGGTTTGGGGTGGGGGGCCGCGAAAATGTTATG
>JAZKBC010000221.1:0-2109 GCA_040388825.1 Acidobacteriota bacterium
CATCTTTGCGGCGTTGGCGGAAGCGACCTGCAGGCCGTAGAGGAGGAGGCCGGCGCGTTTGGTATCGAGCTGATTGGCGGCGAGAGCCTGGAGAACGTCGATGAGTGCGAGCTGGATGGACTCGGTGTCTTCGACGGGCGGGAGGTCGAGCGGTGCGTTCTGCACAGCAGATCCTTCGCTGCGCTCAGGATGACATTCGGCGCCGACGGGATAGGGGCCGTAGTCGATGGTGTCTGTAATGGCTTCGTCGTGGGGGCGGTTTTCGGATGGTGCGGGTAGAGCAGCGACCGTCCGGGCGGCGATGGGAGTGACGGGCGGCCTGGCGCTGGCCCTGGCGATGATGCAGGCGGGTATGAAAGTATCCGTTTTCACAAATGCCGTGTCTCGCCTACATCTGCGAGGGGCAGCTTTTCTTAACGGAAAAGCTGCGTCAGCAGTTCTCATCACCGTACATTCTTTGTGAAAACGGCAAGCACCAATCGCTTTGCGCGATCGCAGGCGAATTACATGAGCTGCCAGATGCGAGAACATGTCGGCATTCCGGATACATTTGAGTTCCTTTCGTAGCTGGGCGCGAACGGCGTCGCGGTCGTAGGAGTCGGTGGTGATGTTCCGGGGGACCCCTCCCCCCTCCCGGTGCGGGAGGGCTCGGTATAAAGCATGTTGCATCAACAGGTTGTGGGCTCTTCCGAACATCAAATTCGTCTTTCTAAAGGGGTTACGGCTAAATTCGTCTTGCGTAAGGAGTTAACGACAGCAAAAAGCCGGCTCGCTTTTGAGAAAGCGGCCGGCTGGATGCTGTCACTGGAACTAAAAAAGCCACCGTTGAGGTGGCTTGTTGGATCCTGTGGTGTGGCTGTTTTGTTTCTCTATTTCCAGACTAGCAAATTGAATGGGGTGATTTGGCAGGTTTTTCGCTTGCCGGTCAAAGTCATTCCCGAATCAGAACTGCATGGGAGAGATGAACGGAGGCGGCGCGGCGCACGTGTGGCGGCGCTCCACCTGCTCGAGCGAATACTCGTTGTGCGATGAGGCGACGGTGGAGTGGCAGCGAAGACATATGGAGTCGCTGGTGCCGTCGCGGTTGGCGACGTGCTGGAAGGCGAACCGGGTGGTGTACCGGAGGGTGGAGATGATCTGCGTAGACACGACGTCCTCAGTTTCTGAGCTGCATTGCTTCAGGCGCTCTATTTGCTGTACGGCGCTGTGTGCGCGGAGAGTGGCCGGGTGAGGATGGAGATCCGATGCGGTACTCGACGCGATCCGACATCCAGACGTGCAAGTCGAGGGGGGCGCAGACGTGGTTGCTTTCCTCGAGCGCGAGCCAGTCCTCGTAATGAGTGGTGGCGATGGTGCGGAAGCAGCGGAGGCATATTGAGTCACAGGTTCCGTTGCTGTTATGGCGATGCTGGAAGGTGGGATTGTGGGGAAGTTGGAGGTTGAGGCGGGAAGAGACGAGGGGCAGAACTGCGGTGGCCATTGGCTGGCCTGCTTTCAAAGCGTCGGGAATTTGACGCCACGAAAGGTATTCTACGCTTCGCCGGGCAACCCGCGAGGTTTCTTTCGTAATGCCTATTTGGACGTGATTTCGCGGTTTTGCGGCGATGGTAGACTCGCCGCGTGCGGATGTGGGGGCCAGCGGCGACGTGTTTTCTGCTTGCGTGGATGCCGGTGCGCGCGCAGGAGGGGCGGGTGCAGATTCCCTGCCCGGTGATGCTGGTGAGCGGGCATGTGCGCGGCACGAGCATTGAGCTTTCGTTTCGCAATGAGGGCAAGGTGCCGATCCAGCAGGTGAGCCTGGGCTGCTCGCCGCCGATGAAGGGGCGGGCGCGGGACGCTATCTGTCACACAGAGAGTGGCTTGTTCTATCCAAGAACGCCGTACACGATGGAGTTTGGGTACACGGGTGCGCGGCGGGGTGCGGTGACGCTTTCAGTGAAGAGTGCGCGACTGGGGACGGGTGAGTTGTGGATGGCGCGGAGTGCCCGAACTTGCCGGCCGCTGGTTGTGCGGCGATAGCGGCTAACCGTTCTCGACACGCGACTTCATGTCCCAGTACGCCGTCTCGATGAGTTTGCTTAGCGCTGCGGCATTTGTCAGCGTTCCCGG
>JAZKBC010000222.1:0-3430 GCA_040388825.1 Acidobacteriota bacterium
TGCGTGGCGGTGGGTGTTCTGGCTTGTTGTCTGGGTGGCGGTGTGGCTGAAGGTGGGAACCGCTGCTGCTCTGGTGTGGCAAGAGCAAATGAGTTCGATGATGGCGATGGCGATCCATGGCAGCTTCGTCATCGGATTCAGTCCGACGGTGTTTGCGCACTCTCTGCCTGCGATTGGGGTGTTCCTGGTGGTTTGGGCGATGGTTTCCGGGGTGGGACGTGGTTGGTTGTGGCCTCGGATTGATTCGCGGGTGAAGGCGCGGCGAGGCACGTTGATAGCGCTGGCAGTGATGCGGGTGGTCGAGTGGGCTGCGTTGATTGGGGTGTGGGTGTTTGCGCTAGTGAAGACTTGGGTGGTGATGGTGCAGGGGCCGAGCGCTCGCGGGGAGTATCCGAGCTATGTGCCGGGGTTTGCGATTGTGTTGTTTGTGACGCTGGGATTGTTTATGTTGTGGTGCGTGACGAGCTGGGTGTTTCGGCTGGCGGCGGTGCTGGCGGGGGCGAAAGGGTTGGGCGTGGTGGGGAGTTTGCGGGCGGCGTGGGGGAGTGGAGCGGTGCGGGGGAAGCTGATCGAGATCAATTTGGTGATGGGGATTGTGAAGGTGGCGCTGGTGGTGCTGGCGATGGTGTTTCTGGCTTGTCCGCTGCCGTTTTCGGCGGTGGAGACGCAGGCGTTTTTGACTTGCTGGTGGTGTGGTGTGGGGTTGCTTTGGGTGGTGGCTTCGGATTATTTTCACGTGGTACGGGCGGCGGCCTATGTGACGCTTTGGCGGGCGTACGATTTTTCTTTGGAAACAGCCGCGCCGGGGGTGGAAGCTGCATCGTAAGGACTGCGGGGTTCGTTGACCCAGGAGGATTGCGATGTCGTTTGGACTGTATCTGCTTGGGACGGTGATTTTGATTATTGGTGTTGTGTATGTGTGCCACCTGGCGCATGTTCCGCAGCATTGGGTGGTGGCGATTGGGATTCTGCTGTTTGGCGCGGGGATGATGGGCGCGGTTTCGAGCACGCGGCATAAGGATCCGAGCTAAAGGCAGAGTGTAGAGCGTAGTGGGTAGAGCGTAGAAAAGGCACAGGCTGGGTGTTTAGACTTGGTGTGTGGATACTTCTCTTACCTCAACCATCGTCATCCTGGATTTTGGATCGCAGTACACGCAGTTGATCGCGCGGAGGATTCGCGAGTTCAATGTGTTCAGCGTGGTGCTGCCTTGCACGGCTTCGCTGGAGTCGATTCTGGCGCTGAAGCCGAAGGGGATTGTGCTTTCGGGTGGGCCTTCGAGCGTGTATGACGACTCGGCTCCGAAGGCTGAGGTGGAGTTGCTGCAGTGTGGGCTGCCGATTCTGGGGATTTGCTACGGGCTGCAGTTTATGACGTATCACCTGGGGGGCAAGGTGGTTCCGGCGGCGGCGCGGGAGTATGGGCATGCCGATGTGCAGGTGATTGAAGAGACGGCGCTGTTTCATGGTCTGCCGGCGGAGCTTGAGGTTTGGATGTCGCATGGGGATCATGCGGAGACGCTGGCGCCGGGGTTTCGCGTGATTGCGCGGACGGCGAATGCGATTGCGGCGATTGCGGATGAGAGCCGGAAGATGTGGGCGGTGCAGTTTCATCCCGAGGTGGTGCATACGCGGATGGGGATGGAGGTGCTGAAGAACTTCGCGGTGGATATTTGCGGGTGTTCGCAGGACTGGACGCCGGAACATTTTATTGCGACGACTGTGGCGAAGATTCGCGAGCAGGTCGGAGAGACCGGACACGCGATCTGCGGGCTGAGTGGGGGCGTGGATTCGAGCGTGGCCGCGGTGCTGGTGGCGCGGGCGATTGGAGATCGGCTGACGTGCATCTTTGTGAACAACGGCGTGCTGAGGAAGGATGAGTTTGCGAAGGTGCAGACGACGATGCGGGATGAGCTGCATTTGAATGTGGTGGCGGTGGATGCTTCGGAGAGATTTTTAGGAAAGCTTGCTGGAGTGAGCGATCCGGAGAAGAAGCGGAAGGTGATTGGGAACGAGTTTGTTGCGGTGTTCGATGATGAGGCGGCGAAGCTGGTTGCGGGTGAGGGAGTGGCGTGGCTGGTGCAGGGGACGCTGTATCCGGATGTGATTGAGTCGGTGAGTGTGCATGGACCGAGCCATGTGATCAAGTCGCACCATAACGTTGGCGGGCTGCCGGAGAATATGAAGCTGAAGTTGATTGAGCCGCTGCGGGATTTGTTCAAGGACGAGGTGCGGAGGATTGGGCGCGACCTGCAGATGCCGGAGGAGATTTTGGAGCGGCAGCCGTTCCCGGGGCCGGGGCTGGCGGTAAGGATTCTGGGGGAGGTGACGCCGGAGCGGGTGGCGATTCTGCAGGAGGCGGATGCGATCTGCGTGGAGGAGATCAAGAAGGCGGGGTACTACCGGAAGGTGTGGCAGAGCTTTGCGGTGCTGTTGCCGGTGAAATCTGTCGGCGTGATGGGAGACCAGCGGACGTATGCGTATACCTGCGCGATTCGCGCGGTGGAGAGCGAGGATGGCATGACCGCGGATTGGGCGGCGCTGCCGTACGAGTTGCTGCGGGCGATTTCGTCGCGGATCGTGAGCGAGGTAAGGGGGATCAACCGGGTGGTGTATGACATTACGTCGAAGCCGCCGGGGACGATTGAGTGGGAGTAGGGAGTAGGGATTTCGTTGACCGGGTGCGGGGTGGGGCATAAGCTAGGGGCATGAAGGTGGATGCCCAGTACGCGGAGGAGCACTTCTCGGACCTGATCGCGGCGGCTTATCGTGGCGAAGAGGTGGAGATTGCTGCGCCTGAGAAGCCTGAGTTGTTGCTGAAGGCGAAGGCTGGAAAGCCTGAGGCGAAAGCGGCCAGTGGCAAGAGGGTTCTGGGCGCGTGGCGGGGGATGATCGAGTTGCCGACGGATGAAGAGTGGGCGGCGATGGACAGGGAGATCGAGAATGAGATGGTGAACGGGCCGCTCATCTCGAATGGATCTGAGTGACTTATCTGCTGGACTCCAATGTTGTGCTTTGGATGCTGGGTGAACCGCAAAAACTGACGCCCGCAGTGCTGCGGCTGCTGGAAGATGGTGGGAATTCGCTGGTCGTGAGTACGGCTTCCGTGTGGGAGTTGTCGATCAAAGTGGCGAAAGGGAAGCTGGCGCTGCCGGGCGGTTCGGTTCGGGAGTTGTTGGAACAGCTTGATTTGCTCGGCGTCGCGTTGTTGCCAGTAGGGCGTGAGCACATCCTGCGAACGGAGGTGCTGCCTCATCTTCATGGCGATCCCTTCGACCGGATGATCGTTGCGCAGGCGATGGTGGAGAAGTTGCCGATCCTGTCGAGCGATCCGATGCTGGCGCGTTATGGCGCGACCGTATTGTGGAATTGAGCGAAGCCGTCTCCGCACATGCAGAGGATTGCCGTGTAAGATGGCTGGCGTGTCTGTCTG
>JAZKBC010000223.1:0-11357 GCA_040388825.1 Acidobacteriota bacterium
CGACGCAAGCAGAGCCCAGCTCACGGGCGACAGCACTGGGCTCTGTCCCACGTTTCCTGCAACCAGCGAAATGTAGCTCGAGCCTGCATAGCTCACCGCATCATTGACCGCGTAGCTCGTTGACGCTGACCATCCACTCCGCCACACCAGCCCCGGGCTCCCATTCACGCCCGCCGCTCCAGTGGCTCCCGCAGGTCCGGCCGGGCCCGTCGCACCTGCAGTTCCCGGGGCTCCAGTCGCTCCGGTAGATCCCGCTGCTCCACTTGCTCCGTTCGCCCCTGCGGCCGCAAGCAGTCCCCAGTACAACGGCGAAAGATCCGGGCTCTGCCCCACGTTGCTCGCCGTCAGCGAAACATAGCTCGCGCCACCGTAGCTCACAGCATCACCTACGCCATAACTCACGCCCGACACATACGCTCCGCGAAACACCATTCCCGGCGCTCCAGTCGCGCCCGTGGCGCCAATCGGCCCAGCCGGCCCGACCGATCCCGTTGCGCCCGGCGCTCCGATCGGCCCCGCGACGCCCTGTGCACCTGTAGCTCCGGGCGCGCCCACCGGACCAGCAAACCCGGTCGGCCCTTGCAATCCCGTGGCCCCGGTCGCGCCCATCGGGCCCACCGCTCCTGCGGCTGCCAGAAGCCCCCAGTACGAAGGCGATACATCCGGTTCGCGCCCAGCGTTGGCCACCATCGCGATGTAGCTCGCGCCCGAATAGCTCACAGCGTCGCCCACTTTGTAATCCGTCGCAACCAGCCAGCCGCCAACAAAGCTCATCGGAGCTCCCTGCGCACCAGTAGCTCCCATCGCACCGGTTGCGCCTGCAGCCCCCGGAGTTCCCTGCGCGCCTTGCACTCCCTGAGGCCCGGTAGCACCCTGCGCCGCCAGCAAAGCCCAGCTCGCTGGACTCAAATCCGGCGTCTGCCCACGATTTCCGCCCACCAGCGAAACATAGCTAGCTCCCACATAGCTCACTGCGTCACCCACGCTATAGCTGTTCGCCGCCGAGTACGTCCCCACAAAATTCAGCCCCGCTGCCCCAGCCGCTCCTGTAGCGCCTACAGCGCCATTCGCTCCGGCAGGGCCCGCAGCACCCGTAGCTCCCACCGGCCCCTGCAAGCCTTGCGGGCCCGCGGCGCCTGTAGCTCCTACGGCTCCCTGCGCCGCAAACATCGTCCACTGCACCGGAAAAACATCCGGCGCATGCCCCAGATTTCCGTCAACCAGCGACACCCAGCCTGCCCCCTGCCATAGGACTCCATCACCCACGGCGTAGTTCACTCCTGAGTCATAGCCCCCTTTGAAGCTCAGTCCCACTGGCCCCACCGGACCCTGCGTCCCCGTTGCTCCAGTAGCACCCGTCGCTCCAATCGGGCCCTGAATTCCCTGCGCTCCAGCAGCACCCGCAACTCCCTGCGGACCGCCTGCACCGGTAGCTCCTACGGAACCCGTCGCTCCCACCAATCCCTGCGCTCCAGCCGGGCCCTCTGGACCAATGGCTCCTTGAACTCCCTGCGCACCTTGAGCCCCCGTAGCTCCAGCCGGGCCCGCTCCGCCCTGCGGCCCCGCAACCCCAGTAGCTCCGACCGGACCCGCTGGACCCACCGCACCCGCAGCCGAAAGCAGGCCCCAGTACGACGGACTCAGCCCCGGCGTCTGCCCCAGGTTTCCCGCCACCAACGACACGTATCCCGCTCCTCCATACACCACCACGTCGCCCACGGCATAGCTGTTCGACGAACTGTAGAGGCCCTGATACACCAACCCCGCCGCCCCGGGAACCCCTTGAACTCCCTGCGCACCAGCCGCGCCCGTCGCTCCTGTAGCTCCAGTTGCGCCGGCCGCTCCATTCAAGCCGGCGGCTCCCTGTGGACCAGTGGCCCCCGCCGCTCCGGCCGCCGCAAACATCGCCCACTGCCCCGTCGAAACGTCCGGCGTATGTCCGAGATTCCCAGCTGCAAGCGACACCCAACCTGCCCCTTGCCAAAGCACTCCGTCACCCACAGCGTAGTTCACACCCGCGTCGTACGCGCCCTTAAAACTCATCCCAACAGGCCCCGCAGTTCCTGGAGCTCCAGTCGCCCCAACAGGCCCCGCTGCTCCAACGGGCCCCTGAATTCCCTGCGCGCCTGCTGTACCCGCAATCCCCTGCGGACCGGGGGTCCCGGTCGCTCCAACTGCTCCTGCCGCCCCAACCAAGCCCTGAGCGCCCACCGGGCCCTCCGGCCCCGGAACACCCTGAATCCCCTGCACACCCTGTGCTCCCGTAGCTCCAACCAGCCCCGCAACTCCCTGCGGCCCCGTCGACCCGGCGACTCCCACGGGACCGGCCGCTCCCACCGTCGTCAGCACGCCCCAACTCGCCGGACTCAGCCCCGGTGTCTGCCCCAAATTTCCCTCGACCAGCGAAACCCAGCTCGCTCCGCCAAACACCACCACATCTCCCAGCCCGTAGTTCATCCCCGATGCATACGTCCCTTGGTACACCAACCCCGGCGACCCCTTTGCCCCCGTACCTCCAGTCACACCCGGCGCTCCCGTGGCTCCTTCCGCTCCATTCAAACCCGGCATGCCTGCAACGCCCGCAGGACCCGTTGCGCCAGTCGCTCCATTCAGCCCCGCCGCCGCAAACATCGCCCACTGCCCCGGGGAAGCATCTGGAGTATTCCCGTGGTTGGCCTGCGCCAGCGACACCCAACCCGCCCCCTGCCACAGCACACCATCACCAACGCCATAATTCGCCGTCGAGTCATAAGCGCCCTTGAAGCTCATCCCAACCGGCCCCGCTGCGCCCATCTGCCCCATTGGCCCCTGCAACCCGGTGGCTCCCACCGCCCCGGGAATCCCCTGCGCTCCTGCTGTCCCGGCGATGCCCTGCAACCCTTGAATCCCCTGCTCACCCGCTGGCCCAACCGGACCCGCCGGGCCCGCGGAGCCGGCAACTCCAGGCGCCCCACTCGCTCCCGCCGGCCCGATTGCGCCCACCGACGCCACCACACCCCAGAATGCCGGACTGAATCCCGGCGTCTGGCCATGATTCGACCCCACCAGCGATACCCAGCTCGACCCACCAAAAACCACCACGTCCCCCACCGCATAGTTCGCGGTCGATTCATATACCCCCTCGTAAACCAACCCCGGCGAACCCGCCGCCCCAGTCGCTCCCGTCGCGCCATTGGCCCCACCGGGCCCAGCCACTCCCTGCAAACCATGCGGGCCCGTCGCACCCGCGGGCCCAGCCGGTCCTGCGATCCCCAGGGCCCCGGTGGCCCCCGCTGCAGCCATCAGCCCCCAAACACCCGCTACTAGTCCCGGAGTCTGTCCGTGATTCGCGTCCATCAGCGAAACCCAGCTCGACCCGCCGAACGTCACCACATCTCCCATCGCATAGTTCGTCGTCGACGAGTAAGCACCCTTGTAGCTGTTTGCCGCACTCCCCACCGGTCCCGGCGCACCTGCTGCTCCCGCAGGCCCAGCCACACCCTGCAATCCCTGCGCGCCCGTGGCTCCCGTCAACCCTTGCGGTCCCTGCGCTCCAGTAGCTCCTGTAGCCCCGGCGAGACCCATCGGCCCCATTAGACCCTGCGGCCCTGCGGGGCCCGCAGCTCCAGTCGCCCCAGTAGCACCCGTTGCCCCGGTCGCTCCAGTCGTCCCCGCTCCACCCACCGCCAGAGCAATCTGCAGCTCTGCCGCGTGGCCCGTCTCGTCATTCTCCTTGCTGTCGAACTGCGCCACCGCCGTTCCCGCCGTGAGTGCCACGCCATGATTCGTCCCGGGAGCAGTCATCCACCCCTGCACCAACCCAGTCACATCGAAGGTCACATACGCGCCCACCCCACTTACCTGTTCCAGATCCACCGCCGCACCGAGGTTCGGCAGCGACGCATAGGTCACGCCCGCCTCCGTCCACGCACCCGTAACCGACTGCACTCCAACCAGCCCCAGAGTGTCCGCACGGTTGCAATAAACCCGCAGGGTTGCGCGGGTCACCTGGGCCGCTGTTGTCCCTGCCGGAAGCACACCCAGATCAAACTGCAGCAGCGCCGTATATCCGCCGCCCACGTTCAGGTTGCTCAAAGTCCCAGCATTCACGCCCGGCTGCGCACTCGAAACATGCGCATCCGCCACCAGGGTCGCCTGCTGCGCCCAACCTTCAACCGGCAGCGCCACCACCACCGCCAGCCACCAAAGCGCGCTTCTCATCTCGGACTCTCCCCGAAGGTATCGGAACTCAGCCGCGCACCAGCCCCTACGCCCGAATTGCAGACGTTGAGACCTTCAGCTCCGGGCAATGAATCAGTAGGATATTTCCCCTTTTAGTCCAATCGCCGCCCGGATTTGCACTCCAGCAACTTCAATTCCCATTCCCGGAAACGATTCCCGGGCCATCCGGCTGTGAGACCATCGACAGCAAATGTCCCCAGCCGCCGCCACGCCAGACGACGACCACCACCTCCTCCGCCAACTTTCACTCCGCGACCTGGTGCTTTCGCAGGTCCTCACCGTCGTTGGCAGCTCATGGGTGGGCCTCGCCGCCGGTCTCGGCCACGCGCAAACGCTGGTTTGGCTGTTCGCGTTCACCGCCTTCTACATCCCCATGGCGGTGGTCGTCTTCTTTCTCAACCGCGCCATGCCGCTCGAAGGCGGCCTCTATGTCTGGGCCCGCCGCTCTTTCGGCGACACGATTGGCTTCCTCACCGCCTGGAACATCTGGGCCTACGGTCTGGTCTGCATTGCTTTCCTGCTCTGCCAGATCCCCAGCGAGTTCGCCTTCATGGTCGGCCCCTCCGCCGCCTGGATCCCGGACAGCCACGCCGTCGTTCTGCCGACCGTCCTCATCCTGCTTCTCGCGCTCTCGCTCACCGCCGTTCGGGGCCTTGCGCTCGGCAAATGGATCCACAACGTCTCCGGCGCGGCCATGATGCTGGCGTTCGCTCTGCTGATCCTCGCCCCGTTCTGGGCCTACGCGCACCACCTGCCCATCCACTTCACGCCGTTCGAACTCCACTTCCCCAAAACTGACCCCACCTCGCTCGCACTCATCGGCCAGACCATCTTCGCAGCCGCGGGTCTGGAGTACATCGCCATCATGGCCGGCGAGGCCAAAGCTCCCAGCCGCAACATCGGCCTCTCCATCATCATCGCCAGCCCCATCGCCGCGATCATGTTCATCTTCGGCACCGCCTCCGTACTCGCCTTCCACGAGCTCACCGGAAGCACCATCAACTACATCGCTCCGATCCCGCAGACCCTCCGCCTCGCCTTTGGCAACAACACACTCGGCACACTCGCCGCGCGGTTCGTCATCCTTCTGCTGCAGATCCGCATCCTCGGAGCCGCCAGCTACATGCTCACCGGAGTCACGCGTCTCCCCATGGCCGCCGGCTGGGATCACCTCATCCCCTCCTGGTTCTCGCGCCTGCATCCGCGCTACAAGACTCCCACCAACTCCATCCTCGTCAGTTCGCTCTTCATCGCTTTTTGCATTCTGCTAGGAAACCTCGGCAACCACGCCGCTCAGGCCTTCAACCTGCTCAACAACGCCTCCACCGAGCTCTACGTTGTTGCCTACCTCTCCCTGTTCGCCATCCCGATCCTTGGCGCAAAGCTGCTGGGCTACCGCATACCGTTGTGGGTCAAACTCCTCAGCGGCGTCGGCTTCGTTTCAGTTGCCTTCAGCTTCTGCCTGAACGCCTACCCCTTCGACGGCAGCAGCAAGGCTCTTCCCTTCGCCACACAGATCCTTGGCACCACGTTCCTCATCAACCTCGCCGGCTACCTCTTCTACCGACTCCGCCGCCCCAGCGCCGCAGTCTAAAATCTGTGCGATCCATCACAGCAATCGAACATCCCCGTCCCATAGCCTGAACTCGCAGAGTCTTTCTCGCGAGCAGGCCGCCATGCCCACGCAAGTTCAACCGCTCGAACCCGCAGCGCTCTCTCGCCTCCTGGGAGCGATCGCGCACGCGCATGATCTGCTCTTCTCCGAAGCGCACAAGATGCGCCTGAAGTTCCTCGTCATCAAAATCAGCGTCGCCGGCTTCGCGCTCCACCTCGCACTCATCTTCCTCGCTCGTACACTCGCGCATCCGCCAGCAGTCATCGCCGCCGTCGGCCAGAACTACCTCGCCGCCATCCCCACACCCTTTGACGTCATCCTCTTCTACGAGATCCTCACCCTCATCGCCGCGCTCCCCGCCTCCACCGCGCGCTCCATCGCCAACCAGTTCGAAATCGTCTCCCTCATCTACCTCCGCGGCGTCTTCCACAAGATCGCAATGGATACCGATCTCGTCCTTCACCAGCACGTCACCCGGCAGTCTCTTCCGCTCTTCATCGACATGGGTGCGGGCCTGCTTATGTTCCTGCTCGTTGCCGTCTTCCAGTACATTGCCGACCACCGCATACGCCCGCCAGCAACCGAAGAACGCTTTCGCGGCCTCGAACAATTCACCAACCA
The DNA here is from genome assembly GCA_040388825.1 of Acidobacteriota bacterium. Lineage (GTDB taxonomy): Bacteria > Acidobacteriota > Terriglobia > Terriglobales > Acidobacteriaceae > Granulicella. Next base: position 6,458 of record JAZKBC010000223.1, read on the forward strand.
GAAGAAGGTCGTCGCCATGGGTCTGGCCTTGCTGCTGCTGGCCATGACGCTTTACGACCTCGGCCACCTCACGCTCCACATCGGACAGCTCATCGCCTTCGGCCAGAGCGCTCCCGTGGCGCACCTGACGACCTTCTACAACGACCTCTTCACCATCATGATCTTCACCGACGTCCTCATCCTCATCCTCTCGCTCGCCATCTCCGGCCGCTATGAGATGGTCTTTCGCAACGCCGCTTTCGTCGTCTCCATCATCCTCATCCGCTTCTCGCTCACCGAAGAACCCGTCTACGGCGCCCCGCTCGCGCTGGCAGCCATGCTGTTCGCCATCCTCACCGTGGCCATCTTCAGCTTCCACATGCGGCTCCAGCGCGATAACCCCAACAACTGAGCGCACCCGCTTCCAGTTTTCGCATCCAAGGCCGTATGCTTTCCTCCATGCGTGCCACAAATACTGCGAACGACCTCAACACCCCCGGACACCTCTCCAGCCCCGACCGCCTCGTCAACCTCCCCAGCCTGGTCACGGCCTTCTACGCCAACCACCCCGACCCCGAAGTCTCGACGCAGCGCGTGTCCTTCGGCACCTCGGGCCACCGCGGGTCGTCCTTGAACTCCAGCTTCAACTACGCACACATCCTCGCCATCACCCAGGCCATCGTCGAGTACCGCGCGACCCAGCGCACCACCGGCCCGCTCTTCCTCGCCAAGGACACCCACGCCCTCTCCGAGCCCGCCTTCGTCTCCGCGCTCGAAGTCCTCGCCGGCAACGGTGTCGTCACCATGATCGATCAGGACCTCGGCTACACCCCCACCCCCGCGCTCTCACACGCCATCCTCGAGTACAACTCCTCCGGCGCGAAAGAACCCGCCGACGGCATCGTCATCACGCCCAGCCACAATCCGCCCGAAGACGGCGGCTTCAAGTACAACCCACCCAACGGCGGCCCGGCCGACACCACCGCCACCAAGTGGATCCAGGACCGCGCCAACGAGCTCATCGCCGCGAAGCTGCAAGGCGTCAAGCGCCTCAGCTACTCGAAGGCTCTCAACGCCGAGACCACCAAGCGCCACGACTACATCTCCGCCTACGTCAACGACCTCGCCAACGTCATCGACTTCGCTCCCCTCGATGGCTCCACGCTCAAGCTAGCCGTCGATCCCCTCGGCGGAGCCGGCGTCGCCTACTGGCCCCGCATCGCCGAGCTCCTCCACACCCACCGCGCCACCCTGCAAATCCTCAACCCCTACGTCGATCCCACCTTCCGCTTCATGACCCTCGACTGGGACTCGCGCATCCGCATGGACTGCAGCTCGCCCTTCGCTATGGCCTCCATGATCGCGAACAAAAATCTCTACGACGTAGCCTGGGCCTGCGACACCGATCACGACCGCCACGGCGTCGTCACCGCCTCCACCGGCCTGCTCAATCCCAACCACTACCTCGCCGTCTGCATTCAATACCTCTTCACCAATCGCCCCGGCTGGAGCGCGAGCGTAGGCATCGGCAAAACGTTAGTCTCGTCCAGCATCATCGACCGCGTAGCCAAAGGCCTCAACCGGCCCATGCTCGAAGTCCCCGTAGGCTTCAAGTGGTTTGTCGACGGCCTCATCGACGGCTCCCTCGGCTTCGTTGGCGAAGAGTCCGCCGGTGCCACCTTCCTCCGCCGCGACGGCCAGGTCTGGACCACCGACAAGGACGGCCTCATCCCCGGCCTGCTCGCCGCCGAAATGACCGCCCGCACCGGCAAAGACCCCGGCCAGCTCTACAACGACCTCACCGCCAAATACGGCTCGCCCGTCTATCAACGCATCGACGCCGCCGCGACTCCCGAAGAGAAATCCAAGCTGGGCAAACTCTCCGCAGCGCAGGTCACAGCAAAAGACCTCGCCGGCGAACCCATCACTGCCATCCTCACCGAAGCCCCCGGCAACAAAGCCCCCATCGGCGGCCTCAAAGTCTCCACCGAAAACGGCTGGTTCGCCGCCCGCCCCTCCGGCACCGAAGACGTCTACAAGATCTACGCCGAAAGCTTCAAAGGCCTCGACCACCTCCATCAGATCCAGGACGAAGCGAAGGCGTTGGTCGCAAAGGCCATCGCGTAAGGTGCGATCTCTTGAGAGGAGGAGCGCGTGAATATCGGAACCTGCGAGCACTGCCTTTGTGAATTTGAGTATTCACTCATTCATTGCGGTTTCTCGGACTGCGTATATGCCTATTGCGACAGGTGTGGCATAACGGCCATCCTCTCCCTTTGGGACAAACGAATGCCCATGTTGGACGATTGCCCCACTGAACAAGAAATATGTCGAGCATTGGAGCCCTACTTGACAGCCTGCACATGTGGCGGCAGGTTTGTGAAAGGAGCTTCGCCTAGGTGTCTAAACTGCACTACCGTCCTGTCAGCAACAGACGCGACCGCTTATATCGAGGCGAACGCACCGGGATCAAACAACGGCTGGCGTTGGCAACAGAGTTGGAGTGGGCTTTATGCATTTGTCATGAAGGGCAGACTGACCAGAGACAATTTCGCGTAGCCTCAGAACAATCTAGATGCAGATAAAAGTCCTGGTTGCTTTAGCTGTTCTAGAATGCGCTTAGAGGAATTATTATGCGCTACCCTGCCTCCAGCGATGCCGATCCCAAACTCGCAGCCCTCATTGATGCCGCCCAGCAGGAACCCGTCTTTATAAATCGCGATCAGCAGGAGGTTGCCGTCCTCGTCTCCGCCCGCGATTACGATCGGCTCAGCGGAAAGGCCGCCCGCGAGTTCAATGACTTCTGCGACGCCATCGCCGACAGGGCTGCCGCTCGCGGACTCACGGAAGAAAAGCTCGAAGAGCTTCTGAAGCATGCCTGATCGGCTTCGCTTCGTCGCCGACACGAACGTCCTCATTAGCCGTCTCGTCTTTCGCAATTCCGTTCCAGCGCAAGCCATTCGGCGTGCCACTTCCGCCGGCGATCTTCTGGTGTCGCTGGAGACGCTCGAAGAGCTAGAGTCTGTCTTGTTCCGGCACAAGTTTGACGCCTACGTCACACGCGGCGAGCGACTTGATTTCTTCCGCCAACTCCGCTTCACCGCCAACTTCATCGAAAGTGTCACACCCATTTCCGCCTGCCGCGACCCCAGAGACGATAAGTTTCTCGCCCTCGCCGTCACCGGACAAGCCGAGTTCATCCTCTCCGGCGACAACGACCTCCTCACGCTGCATCCCTTCCGCGGAATCGACATCCTCAATCCGCGTCAGTACCTCGACAGGCAGATCGCATAGCCACTCTGCCGCCATGCCTATGGCATAATGTCCCCATGGCCACCCCCGCCAAATCGCTCCCCAAGCCCCTCACCCTCACCCTCCGCCTGGACCTCGCCCACATCGAGTCCGGCGTCCCCACCGCCACCATGACCGACTTCGTCACCTCCTCCGGCATCCCGCTCAAGGACATCTACGACGTCGTCATCCCCGCCCGAACCCTCAAACATCGCCGCGCCCGTAAAGAACCACTCTCCCGCGACGAGTCCGACAAGCTCGCCCGCCTCGCCCGCATCTTCGACCACGCCGTCCGCGTCTTCGACGGCCGCGATCGCGCCCGCTTCTGGCTCGAAGAGCCCAAGCCCCGCTTCGGCGATCGCACCCCGCTCGCCATGCTAGCCACCGAAACCGGCGGCCGTCTCGTCGAACAGTTCCTCGGACAGATCGAGTTCGGCATGTTCGCCTGACCCGCATGCACCTTTGGCGCATCAGCAAGTTTCCCACTCTCGACGGCGAAGGCGGCCGCCTCTATCCAGCTCGCTGGAACAGCGGCGGCCAACCAGTCACCTACCTCGCCGCCTCTCCGCCGGGAGCTCTCCTCGAAATCCTCGTCCACCTTTACCTCAACGGATCCACCCTTCCGCCCGCCTACACACTCCTCGAGATTTCATCTCCCAGCTCTCTCCGCATCAGCACGCTCAAAGTCCCAGCCGGCGAAGCGTGGAAGACGAACGACACCCTCACCCGCAAGCTCGGCGACGTCTGGCTCACCTCCAAACGCTCCGCGCTCGCCCGCGTGCCCTCGGCCATCCTTCCCGAAACTTTCAATTTCCTCTTCAACCCGCTCCACCCCGACGCGCGGCGCATCAAGATTGCAAAAGTTCATCCTGCTTTCCTCGACGCCAGACTTCTCCGCAATCCACGCACGCGCTCGACTCATCCCCTGCAATAGCACCTCGGCTTCCTTCCGCCCATTGCCCCACCCCACCCCCACCATCTACCATGGCCCCGCCACCATTTCTCTCTCCCGGAGCTCCCCCATGCTCAACCGCACCCTCGCTCTCTCCCTCACTCTCCTCACCGCCACCACCCTCGCGCACGCCTCAGCCTCCTCCACCTTCAACCGCCTCAATCTCGACGGCAAGAAGACCGGATTCGCCACCTGCAACATTGAAGACAAGAAAGGCGTCATCAAGGTCCACTGCGAAACCGACTCCGTGACCGACAAATCGAACGCCGAAAACACCATCGAGTATCAGATCGGCAAAGATGGTCTGCTGGACACCGGCATGCTGGGCCAGACCGCCAACCAGACCGTCACCATGTACATGCCCAGCAAGGCCAACGACGCTCTCACCGTCCGCACCACCAAGGCCCACGTCGAAACCGCCAACCACACCGTGGCGATTCCCAAGCCCGAAATCCTGCTCGCTCTGCCCAACGATCCCAGCGTCTTCCAGGTTGCTCTCCAGGTCGCCACCGCGCATCCGCACGCCGACAACACCTACTACCTCTACGTCCCCGGCACCACCAAGAGCCCCGACCGCATCGAGCCCTTCCGCCTCCACGCGCCTAAGCCCGCCAAGGGCACACTCGACGGCAAGCCCGTCACCCTGCAGCACTACATCCTCACCTTCCACGCCGGCGA
>JAZKBC010000224.1:0-1374 GCA_040388825.1 Acidobacteriota bacterium
TGTTCCCTCACCAGGCACTGCAGGTCGAACGCCGTGCTCGCATCCTTCGCGCTCATCAAGCACCGCACCTCCATCGAGTGCTCCGTCAGATTCGTCACCTGGCATCCCACCGCCGCTCCATCCCAAAGCCCCGAGCCCTTCACCACCTTCTCCAGCTGCGCCCGCACCTCCTTCACCGGCACCGCATAGTCCAGGTACAGCATCGCCGTCGTCAAAATGTTCGAGCTCTCCCGCGTCCAGTTCGCAAACGGGTTCTCGATAAACCAGCTCAGCGGAATAATCAGCCGCCGCAGGTCCCATATCTTCAGCACCACGTACGACGAAGTAATCTCCTCAATCCGTCCCCACTCCCCCTGCACCACCACCACGTCGTCAATCCGTATCGGCTCGGTCAACGCAATCTGCAGCCCAGCTAAGAAATTCGAAGCCGTCGACTTCGCCGCCGTCGCCAATATCAACGACGCCACACCCGCCGACGCCAGCAACCCGCTCCCGTAGTGCCAGATCTTCGGATCGTCAAACGTCCACAGCAGTCCACCCGCCGTCAGCACCACCACAAACGCAATCGCCAGCCGCCGAAACACCTGCAGTTGCGTATGCACTCGTCGCGCGCCCACATTGTTCGCCACCGTCAGGTCATACTTCCGCAGCGTCAGCGACTCGCCCACATACACGCACCCCACCGCGAACCACCCCAGCGCCGCCACCATCAGCATCTGCCCAATGTGCGCTATCTGCTTCTCCAGCGCAGCATTCAACCCCGGCACCATCGGCAGCGCAATCAAGGTGCAAGTCAGCACAAACACCGCCCGCGCCGGCCGCCCCAGATGCTTCTGCAAACCCCAACCCACCTGCGCACCTACGGCCTTCTGTTTCTTCAGCAACCGGAACAGCACAAAATGAAACAGGTTCGCCACCACCAGCGAACCGCAAAACAGAAACAGCACGAAAAACCATTCATGCTGAAAGTGAACCTTGTTCATCCGTCCAACCTCCGTGCTCAACTTCAGGCGAGTTCTGAACGCGCCTTCATCTAGGATGCGTCACGCGCAGCAATCTCGCACACTCTCTCGCGCACAAACCCTCTCGAATCCTCCGCACCCGACGCACATCTATACTTAAACCATGTCGCAGACCCACCTCCCGCGCACCCTCGGCGAACTCCGCTCCTCCGAATTCACCCCCGAACGCGTCGCGCGCAGCGTCAAGGACGAACTCCGCGACAACCTCATCGCCCGCCTCCGCGCCACCGCCTCCACCGGCGAATCTCTCTTCCCCGGCATCGTCGGCTACGACGACACGGTTATCCCCCAGATCGTCAACGCCGTCCTCTCGCGCCACAACTTCATCCTCCTCGGCCTCCGCGGCCAGGCC
>JAZKBC010000224.1:1384-3375 GCA_040388825.1 Acidobacteriota bacterium
AGAGCCGCATCCTCCGCGCACTCACCACCCTCCTCGATCCCCACTGCCCCTACGTCGCCGGCTCCGAGCTCCGCGACAACCCCTACAAGCCCCTCAGCAAATTCTCCCGCGACCTCATCGCCTCCCTCGGCGACAACACCCCCATCGCCTGGATGACACCCGAAGAACGCTACGTCGAAAAGCTCGCAACGCCCGACGTCACCGTAGCCGACCTCATCGGCGACGTCGATCCCATCAAGGCCGCGCGCTCCGGCCACGAGCTCGGCTCCGAGCTCACCATGCACTACGGCCTTCTACCCCGCGCCAACCGCGGCATCTTCGCCATCAACGAAATCCCCGACCTCGCCGGCAAAATCCAGGTCGCCCTCTTCAACATCATGCAGGAAGGCGACGTCCAGATTAAGGGCTACCCCATCCGCCTCGAGCTCGACGTCGCCATCGTCTTCTCCGCCAACCCCGAGGACTACACCGCCCGCGGCAAAATCGTCACGCCGCTCAAGGACCGCATCGGCAGCGAAATCCGCACGCACTACCCCGAGTCCCTCGACGAAGCCATCTCCATCACCGAGCAGGAAGCCTGGACGGCCCGCACCTACGAGCCCTCCAACACCGCAATCCAAAGCATCGAAATCCCCCACTACATCCGCCAGATCGTCGAGCAGATCGCCTTCATCGCCCGCGAAGACAAAAAGGTCGACAAGCGCAGCGGCGTCTCACAGCGGCTGCCGATCAGCACCATGGAGCTCGTCGTCTCCAACGCCGAACGCCGCGCATTGCTCCACGGCGAGAGCCTCGTCGTTCCCCGCGTCGGCGACATCTTCAACGCTCTCCCCGGCATCACCGGCAAGATCGAGCTCGAGTACGAAGGCGAAATGAAGGGCTCCGACGTCGTCATCCGCGAGCTCATCCGCCAGGCCGTCGCCAACATCTACGACAGCTACTTCACCGATACCAACACGCAGCAGATCGAGCAGTGGTTCAACCTCGGCGGCTCCGTCGAACTCAACGACAAGCAACCCGCCTCGGCTGTCCTCACCTCCATGCAGCAGATCCAGGGCCTCTTCGAAAAGCTCGGCCCGCTCAAGCTGCAGAAGCGAGCGGCCCCTGAAGTCCTCGTCTCCGCCGCCGAGTTCCTCCTCGAGGGCATGACCGCCCACAAAAAGATCAGCCGCTCCGAAGCCCGCACCTTCACCGCCGGCGAAAAGCGCCGCCGCAACGAAGACGCCGCCAACGCCGCCGAACGCATGCGCGAACGCGAACAGGAACGCCTCGCCGACCAGGCCATGAACCGCACCCGCCGCGGCTTCAACTAGAATTCTGTTGTGTTTGCAATCATCGATAACATCGTCGTCTTTCTCTATTGGCTTATCCGCCAGACGATCATGGATATGCAGTCGTCACACTGGCCAGTCACCGAAGCAATTGTCCTCGAAGCCAGGAGCCTCAGCACGATGTACCCTCGCGCCGCCGCACGTTACCGCTTCATGGTCGACGGCCAGCAACACGAAGGCCGCTACGACAAAGGCTTTTGGTCCAGCGACTCCGCACTCAGGTACGCGGATCTCCTCGCCGCTACCGGTCAAATTCAGATTCGCTACAATCCCGCATCTCCATCGCGCTCCTGCCTTCGCAGCACGGACGCCATTGCGCCGCCACTCAGCGCGCGCAGAACCATTTTCTGATCGATGACCAACGAACGCTCAACTCTTCGCCGCTACTCCCGCCCCCGCACCGCCCGCGACTGGCTCGCCCTCGCCCGCACCCTCACCATCCCCCTCATCGCCCTCGCCTGCATCATCGCCCTCCTCCTCGCCGAGCGCCACTTCCAGCGCGACAAGCAACACTGGCGCACCGCCACCGTCCCCATCGAATCGGTCCGCATCCAGCCCATCGCCGGCCGCCCCTTCGAGTACGGCAGCCGCCAGCTCTTCGAAGTCGACGTCCTCGTCATCAACACCCTCACCAGCCCCCCGCAACACGGCTGGCTCCCA
>JAZKBC010000225.1:0-2066 GCA_040388825.1 Acidobacteriota bacterium
CGCACGGGCAGAATACCGAGATCCTTCGCTGCGCTCAGGATGAGGGGGGTTGGAGGGCGGTTGTTGAGGAGCGGACGGTAGTTTGTGGCTTGTGAAAGATCACCGCTGCTTAGCGGGCTTCGGCTTGTTCTACGCGGGGGGTGACCATGGTGGAGGTGTCTTTGAGGGCGGCGATGGCTTCGTCGTAGCGTCCGCGGACGGAGTTGGTGCGGATTTCGGCCATCTCTTCGAGCATCTTCATGCCGTCCTTGAGGTAGGACATGCGGCTGCGCTCGTCGTGGCCCCAGGTTACGGGGACTTCGACGATGGTGTACTTGAGCTTGCGGGCGATGAAGAGGATTTCGGGGTCGAAGCCCCAGCGCTCGATGGTCTGGAGGCGGAAGATGGTCTGCGCGGCGTCGCGCTTGAAGGCCTTGAAGCCGCACTGGGTGTCTTTGAACGGGAGGCCCATGACCTTGCGCGTGACCCAGTTGAAACAGCGGCCGAAGAAGCGGCGGTAGAGCGGCTGGCGGATGGCCTGGCGCTGCTTGTCGAGCCAGCGGGAGCCGATGGCGACGTCGGCGCCGTTGTTGAGGGCGGCGAAGAGGAGCTCGGCTTCTTCCATGGGGGCGGAGAGGTCGGCGTCGGTGAACATGACGATCTCGCCGGCGGCCTGGAGGAGGCCGTTGCGGACGGAGAAACCCTTGCCGCGGTTGCCGTCGTTCTTGATGAGGTGGAGGTTGGGGTGGAGCTCCATCCAGCGCTGGAGGATGGCGACGGTGTTGTCCGAGGAGCCGTCGTCGACGACGACGACTTCGGCGTCCCACTGGCGGTCGCGGACACAGGAGAGGACGCGCTCGAGGGTAGATTCGATGCGGGCCTGCTCGTTGTAGGCGGGGATGATGATGCTCAGCGTCGGATGCGGCATGTCGATGCTGAACCTCCTCTCCCTGATTGCGGTTGGCTGTGATTGGATTCGCGCGATTGTGTCGCGGCTCGAAAAAACAAATGCGCGTTCATCATACGTCAATGATTGGACGTGTTGACAACGGTTTTTGACCCACAACGTGCACGACCGTGCGGATACAGCCCGCGACTGCGTGAAGACGATACGCAGAGACAAGGCAGGGTGGGCTCCTGCTACACTCGCAGCCATGTCGGATTCCTTTCCACCTCCGCCCGCGTCGCCGCTTCCCCCCACACCTCCTCCACCGGCTGCACCGTATACGCAGGGAGCTTATGGCGGTGGGCCGTATGCTGCCTCGCAGAGCGCGGGGTACGTCTATGCGCGGCCGAGACACTCGGGATGGTTCTGGGCAGCGATCTTTGTGGGCGTGCTGGGTGTGGTGGCGATTGGGCTGGGGGTGATGGTGACCGCGGCGATCAAGGCTGCGGGCGGAAGCGGTGATTCGGGGTCGCTGGTCGGCACGGATTCGATTGCGGTGATCGATGTGGACGGCGTGATCCTGGACGCGGACAAGATCGACAAGCAGCTGGAGAAGTACGGCAAGAATGACAACGTGAAGGCGATCATCCTGCACATCGATTCGCCGGGCGGAGGAGCTGCAGCTTCGCAGGAGGTTTATCACGAGGTGCTGCGGGTGAGGAGCGAGCACCACAAGAAGATTGTGGCTTCGATCAGCAGCGTGGGAGCGAGTGGAGCGTATTACATCGCCAGCGGCTGCGACCAGATCTATGCGAACCCGGCGAGCGTGGTGGGGTCGATCGGCGTAATTATGGAGTGGACCAACTACGGCGACCTGCTGAAGTGGGCCAAGATGAAGAACATCACCATCACCCATGGCGAGCTGAAGGACGCCGGAGATCCTACGCGGGATCTGACTCCGAAGGAGCAGGCTTACTTTCAGGGGCTGGTGGACAATATGTACGGGCAGTTTGTTCGGGATGTGGCCGAAGGACGGCATACTACGGCGGACAAGATTGAGCCGCTGGCTACCGGGCAGGTTTGGACTGGCGAAGAAGCGCTGGGACTGAAGCTGATCGATAAAGAGGGCGGCTACAGGGTTGCGCTGATGGATACGGCGAAGTCGGTCGGGATCAAAGGCGAGCCGCACGTGATTACGCCT
>JAZKBC010000225.1:2076-11878 GCA_040388825.1 Acidobacteriota bacterium
CAAAGGGCTGCTGGGAGTGTTGACCTCGGATGACGCGGATAGCCTGTTTCCGAACCCGTCACGGCTGCTGGACCGGTCGCCCGGGTTCTTCTACATGTGGAAGTAGCTGGGCGGGCCGCGAGGTACAGGACGCTGGGCTTGTTCGCTGGGCAACCTTTATAGCGAATTTGGTGTCTGCAAGGGTTGACGTCATCGACAGCGGACGGTCTAAGTGGGGGCGGGATTGGTTTTCCGGCGAAATACCCCAATGCGACATATTCGCCTTTTGATCCGTCCATGACATAGAATGAGGGAACTGGAAGGCGCCTGCGGGCGTTCTCCCTCTCGGAGGAACTTCGCATGACCAAAGCTGACCTGGTCGATGATGTGACCGCCCTGGGCGACCTGACCCGCCGTGACGGCGAGGTGATCGTCGATACGCTGTTCGAGTCGATCATTGGAGCGCTGAAAGCTGGCGACAAGATCGAAGTGCGCGGGTTTGGCAGCTTCCGGACACGGCAGCGGAGCTCGCGTACGGGACGGAATCCCAAAACGGGAGCGTCGGTGGCTGTTCCGGCGAAGCGAGTTCCCTTCTTCAAGCCCAGCAAGGAGTTGCGTGATCTGGTGAACCCGGGCGAAGCCAAGCCGGGACGCAAGAGCGCGAAGCCTGCAGCCGAAGAACACGTCGTGGTTGATCCGCATCACCCGCCAGCTATGTAGGTTGGGAGTCGACGGGCGGACTCAGCGACGGTTGGTGGGCGGCTTGAGCAGACTCGCGACAGCTTGAAGCAGACGTGCGGGGCCTTCGCGGGAGCTGACACGAGCGACCGGCAAGGCGAGGTCTGCGGGAATATCTGCTGTAACGAGCAAAAGGCATTTGGGCGGCCGGGGCTGGGTGGCTGCAGTCGCCACAGCCTGCTGCACATCAGAAGCGCGCAGCGAGTGACAGAGTATGAGCACGTCGAAGGCTTGGCGGCTGAAGTGCTCTTCCAACTCTGACAGTTCCCGAACAGCGGTTGTCTTGTAGCCGGAGGCTTCCAGGACGAGGCAGCGGGTTTCGAGCAGGCGCTCGTCTCGTCCGATAAGCAGGATAGAGACCGGCGCTGGCATGGGGCTACCTCGTTCAAAATCAAACAAAAGTTGGGTAAGAAGATCGATTATCCGGCGATACGTGCCGTACGTCTGTCATCCAACCGACATTTCAGGCACTGCCGTTTGGTCGTTTATCGACAATTTGACGGATTCTGCGGTGAGTGCGGTGTTTGAGGTGGGAAAGGATCGGCAGAGGATGTTGCTTCGGTTGGATTGACGCGCCGGGGCCGTACCGTATAACTAAAAGGAACATGACGTCTGCTATAGCTGCGCACTCATTGAGCCGTACCTTCGACACCTTCAAGGCAGTCGACAATATCGAACTGGCGGTTGAACCGGGGCAGTTTTTTGGGTTCCTGGGGCCGAACGGCGCGGGCAAATCGACGACGATCAAGATGCTGACGGGGCTGCTTGCGCCGACGGCTGGGACGATCTCGATCCTGGGCATGGACCTGATCAGCAACCCGGTCGAAGTGAAGCGGAATATCGGTGTGGTGCCGGAAGGCATGGCGCTGTTTGGCAAGCTGACGGCGACTGAGTACCTGCATTTTGTGGGGCGGATGTATGGGCTGGACAAACAGGTCACGACGCAGAGGACGACGGAACTTTTAGAGTTTATGGGGCTTGCCAATGAGCGGAAGAAGCTGATTGGCGACTACTCGCACGGGATGGGAAAGAAGCTCGCGCTGGCCGCGGCGGTGATTCACGGGCCGAAGGTGCTGTTTCTCGACGAACCGTTTGAGGGCGTGGATGCGATTGCGGCGGGGACGCTGAAGTCTATGCTGCAGGGAATGATTGGGCGTGGGGCAACGATCTTTTTGACGTCGCATGTGCTGGAGATTGTGGAGCGGCTGTGCTCGCACATTGCGATCATCGACCATGGGCATATTGTGGCGAACGGATCGCTGGATGAACTGCGCGCTGGTGTGCGCGCGAAGCTGCCGGCGGCGGCTGATGGCGCGGAAACCGATCCTTCGGCGAGGCTGACGCTGGAAGAGATTTTTCTTTCGATCGTTGGCGGCGAAGCCGGATCACCGGCGCATGAGCAGGAATTGAACTGGCTGAGTTAGCGGCTTCGAGTGGATGAGCTTCGCGCGGATATGCGGAGCGCGGTTTGTGTGGCTGCGGCGACAAGCGAAGAGCGGTGAAGTGAGAATGGCAAACGAGTTGAGTCCGGCAAGCGAAGCGTGGAGCGGCAAACAGGTGCGAGCCCAGTTGCTGGCGATTGCGTGGCTGCGGTGGCGCATCCTGCTGAACGGGTTTCGCCGTAAGGGCAGTGTGGGTGACGTTGTTGCGTTGGCGATTACGGTGCCGATCTTTGCGCTGATGGGGCTGGCGGTAGCGGTGGGTGCGGGTGGAGCGGCGTGGTACTACACCTCAAGCGGGCAACTGGAGCGCGTGACATGGGTGCTGTGGGGAACGTTTGCGCTGTGCCAGTTTTTGAACATCAACGTGGGCCAGCCGGGGACGAAGTTCGATCCTACACAGCTGATCCGGTTTCCGCTGCGGGCACGGAGCTATGTCTTCGTTCGGCTGTTCTTCGGGATCCTGAGCCCGGCGAACATTATGGTCGCGCTGATGTCGCTGGCGATCGGCGTGGGCGTGAGCGTGGCTCTGCCATCGCTGTGGGCCTACGCGATGCTGGCGATGGTGGTATTTGCGGCGACCAATGCAATCTTTACGCGGATGGTGTTTGCGTGGGTGGACCGCTGGCTTTCGACGCGAAGAGCGCGCGAGATTTTTACGGCGGTGATCTTTGCCGGGTCGATGGGGATCCAGTGGTTGAACGTGACGTTCAACCTGTCGGGCAAACATCATCACCATGCGCAGAAGATTTCGCCGGAGCACATGGCGATGCTTCTGAATGTGTATCACCAGGCTCTGCCATGGCTGAACCTGCTGCCTCCGGGGTTGATGGGCAACGGTCTGGTGGCGGCGCACAGTGGCAACCCGATGGCTTATGTGGGCGATATTGCGGACTGCCTGCTGTTCGCGCTGGTGTTCTTTGCGATCTTTGCTCTGCGCACGCAGACGGAGTATCGCGGCGAGGTTTTCAGCGACCAGGCGAATGGCGTGAAGGACGCAACCGAGCGGACCGGCCGAGTGAATACGAACTCGGCGATTCTGCCGGCGCAGATGACGATGGGTGGCACAGAGGTCCGGCGGCTGGGAGTTCCGCCGACGATCGCCGCGGTGTTTGCCAAGGAAATTCTGACCGTGCGCAGGAACTCCGGCGTGTTCTATGCGCTGGTTGCGCCGGTGCTGCTGGTGCTGTTTATGACGATGACGAGGCTGGCCTCGGCTGATAATGCTTCGTATGTCTTTCCGGGGGCGCTGGCGTACTCGCTGATTGGCGTGGTTCCGCTGGCGTTCAACTCCTTTGGGCTGGAGGGAGCGGGGAGCCAGTTCTACTTTATGGCTCCAGTGCGGCTGCGTGACGTTTTCATTGCGAAGAACATGATCAACATCCTGCTGGCGTACGTGGAAGCCGGCGCGGTGCTGGTGGTGGTGACGCTGGTGGGCAAGAAGCCGACCGCGGCAATGCTGGTGGCGAGCATCCTGTGGGCAGCTGCGACGCTGATGATTACGCTGACGTTCGGCAATCGGCGGTCGGTTGCTGGCCCGAAGAAGATTGACCTGGGACGAACGAGTTCGAAGCAGGCGTCGCCGTTGAGTGCGCTGCTGAGCATTGGGCTGGTGATTCTGTCAGCGGCTGCGGGAGCAGGAATGTTGCTGGTCGCACAGTATCTGAAAGAGATGTGGCTGGCGCCGATTGGGATGGTGGGATATTGCGCGCTGGCGGCAGTGGTGTACTGGCGGGGGCTGGCGTCGATTGAACGCTATACGCTGGAACACCGCGAGGATATGTTCCAGGAGCTTTGCAAAGGCAAGTGAGAAAAGCAGGGAGTAGGGAGTGGATAAGATCCCTGGACCTCTTATTTTTCTTGATTGATTCCGATGACTGAGAGCATGCGGCCGGTGAAGCCGTGCTCTCCGCGGTGGGAGAAGTATTTGCGGCGGCCGTCGCGGAGGCGGGTGCAGGCGGTGCATTCGCCGACTACGGTGACGTTTTTGGCGGGGACGCCGGCGTCGAGGAGCTGGCGGCGGTTGGCTTCGAAGAGGTCGAGGTGGATCTGTGGACCGATGTTGGAGTGGCCGGGGGCGCGGGCGGTGAGGAAAAGCAGAGGATACTTTTCGCGGATGGGGTCGGAGTCGTAGACCTCGGTGAATAGGGTGGGCGCGTAGGAGAACTGGCTTTCGAACTCGAAGCGGACTTCTTCACCGACCGCAAAGCAGCACTGGCCGATGGCCGGGCCGATGGCGGCGACGAGATCTTTGGGTTGAGAACCGTAGTGGAGGCGCATGGTGCCGATGCCGGATTCGACGACGCGAGCGAGGGTGCCGCGCCAGCCGGCGTGGAAGGCCGCGACGACGCGGCGGCGGGTGTCGGCGATGAGTACGGGGACGCAGTCGGCAGTCTGGACGCCGAGGATCACGTTGGGGAGGTTCGTCATCAGCGCATCCCCGCGGAGAACGGCGCGGCCATTGGAGGCGGTGAGGGGGCCGTGGCCGGGTTCCACGAAGCGGACCATGCTGCTGTGAAACTGGCGGATGGCGGCGAGCTCGGCTTTGGGGTTTCCGGTGGCTGCACGGAGAAACGCCTTGCGGTTGGCGGCGGTGTTGGCCTCGGCGTCTTCCTTGGTCCAGCCTAAGTTGAGCTCGCCCTTGGCTTTAGGGTCTTCGCCGGTGTAGATGGTGGAGACGCCGCCCTGGCGAGTGCTGAACGCGGCGCGGAGCCAGGGGTATTTGGACCAGGCCGGGATCTGGACGAGGCCGGCGGAGGAGGCCCGGGGCGCGGGGGCCTTGGGAGCGGAGGATTTAGGGGAGCGGACGCGCTCGCCTCCAGCCCAGGAGCCGGTGCGGGTGGAGCGGGTGCCGTGGTGAAGGCCGACTGCGGCCAGGACGTCGTCGACGGCGGAGATTGCTTCAGGACTTTCGAGCCAGGCAGTGGAGGCTGCCGGCTTTCTGCTTGACCCCATAGGGGTATTTTAGCGGTTGGGGCTGTGGGGAGGGGTGTTTTGGGCTGGGATGCCGGTTTCAGGCGTTTAAATAAACTGGACCCGCTTATCCAGCGGGTCCGTGAGAGGTTTTAGGGGGAGGGGTATATCTGAGGAATTTCTTAGGGGACGCCCAAGAAGGGCAAAAAGGGACCTACAAAAGGTGGGACAAAAGTTGGAAAATGCCTCTCAGTTGTTGGGTTGGATGCTGGGGAACGCGAAAGGTTGCCTGTTGGTTGCTCGGGGAACAAATAAGTTAATCAACAGGTTTCCTCATGGTCGGAGTGCGAGAAGATGTGCAACCTTGGAGGGTGTGGAACGTCCAATCCGAGGATTGTTGCGGACTGTCGCCTCGCAAACACCTAAATTCAGCTGGAAAGACCGAAATCGTACGGAACTGCTTGCATTCAATGGGTTTCGGCGTTACGATACCGCGATTGCTTAGCATGACCACAGCCTCTCAGATCGCCTCGCACCTGCTCCGTTCTCGCATTGGCAAGATTTGTGTTGCCATCACTGGGTCGTCTCCTGAAGAGATGACGGACAAAGCCTCGGACGTCCTTAAAGAGACGACTTTTCTTGAGTTTCGGCTGGATTATCTGCCGAAGCCGGCGGCTTCCCTGCCCCATTTAAAGAAATTCCTCGCCGAAAACGGCGCCTGTACGGCGGTAGCTACGTGCCGCTGCAAGGACAACGGCGGCAAGTTCGAGGGATCGAACACGGCGGCGCTGGATGTGCTGCTGAAGGCTGGTGAGGCCGGGTTCCAGCTGCTGGATGTGGAGCTGGAATCGATTGAGAAGCTGCCCAAGGGCACGATGGACAAGCTGCGCGAAACCGGCGCGGCGGTGATCATCAGCTGGCACGACTTTCACGCGACCAAGGACCTGGACGGAATCTACAACCGGATGGAGCCGTTTGAGCCGGACTTCATGAAGGTGGTTCCGACGGCGCAGAAGCTGAGCGACAACCTGACGCTGATGCACTTTATGGAGCGGATGGAAGAGCGCTCGAAGTCGAACATCGTCGGCATCTGCATGGGCGAGCCGGGAATTATTTCGCGGGTGCTGGGCCTGCGGGCGGGATCGGCGTTTACGTTTGCGGCGGCCAATGCGGGCGAAGAAACGGCTCCCGGGCAGATTGCGGCGCGGACGCTGATTGAGACCTACCGCGTGGACCAGGTGGACGCGGCGACCAAGGTGTATGGCGTGGCGGGTAATCCGATCAAGTCGTCGCTGTCGCCGCTGATGATGAATACGGCGTTCCGGCGGGAGACGGTGAACGCGGTCTACCTCGCGCTGCAGACCGCCAAGGCCGAAGACCTGTTCAAGCTGGTGAAGGATATTCCGATCCAGGGGCTGAGCGTGACCATGCCGCTCAAGCAGGACGTGATGCCGCTGCTGGAGCGCAGTGACGCGCTGGCGACCAAGATTGGCGCGGTGAATACGATTGCGCGGATGCCGGATGGCAAGTTCTATGGCTTCAACACGGACGTGCAGGGCATCGTGGGGCCGCTGGAGCGGAGGCTGTCGCTCAAGGGGACCAAGGTGCTGGTGCTGGGCGCTGGTGGCGCGGCTCGCGCTGCTGTTTTCGGCTGCAAGGACAAGGGCGCGGATGTCTGGATTCTGAATCGCACCTCTGAAACGGCGCAGAAGCTGGCGCGGCAAGCTGGAGCGAAGACGATCAAGCGGGATCAGGTGGCGAAGACTGGGTTCGACATCATCATCAACGCGACGCCGATCGGGATGGCCGGGAATAAGGCCGCGCCGTTGCTCGAAGCTGAAGACCTGAACGCGCGGCTGGTGTTCGACCTGGTGTACAACCCGCTGGAGACTCCGCTGCTGCGGATGGCGCGGCAAAAGGGTATCGCCGTAATCAGCGGCGTGGAGATGTTTGTGCAGCAGGGAGCGCGGCAGTTCGAGATTTGGACGGGCAAGCCGGCTCCTGAAGAAGAGATGCTGCGGGTTGTGCTGCACTCGCTGCGGCAGGCGGCTGAAGCTGCGGGGGAGGCGCCTTCACCGACGCTGGCTCCGGCGGCGCGGATGGCGGCGGTTGCAGTTGAGGCTGAGCCGGTGGCTGCTCCGGCGGCCAAGGTTGCCGTTCCGGCGGCGAAGGCGGCTGCGGCGGCAAAGGCTGCGCCTGTGAAGGCGGCGGCGAAGCCTGTTGCGGCAAAGGCGGTTGCGAAGCCCGCAGCGAAGGCGCCTGTAAAGGCTCCCGCCAAGGCTGTGGCGGTGAAGAAGGCAGCGGCTAAGGCGGCCCCGAAGCCTGTGGCGAAGAAGGTTGCGAAGCCTGTCGCCAAGACAGGGAAAAAATCCTCTGCGAAGCCGAAGAAGCGGTAGAGGTTTCGATGCGAATTTTTGCGGTGTGGGCGCTGAGCCTGGGGGTGGGGGTGTTTGCGCAGACTCCAGTGGTGTCGCTGGATACAGGTGCGGCGTCAGCGAATCCGGGGCGGCCTACAGTGACGAACCCGGCGACGCTGCCGCCGGTGGGCTATCTGCAGTTTGAGCAAGGGTATCTGGGGTCGCTGACTTCGCCCGCGACGGCGGCGCAGTATGGCGTGAACCAGGTGACGAAGGTTGCGGTGCATCCGCGGCTGATGCTGCAGGCGCAGACGCAGCCGTATGCTTCGAGCCAGGATGCGGGCGGCGGAGCATTCAGCGGAGGGTTTGGCGATGTGCTGCTGGGCGTGCAGACGGTGTTGTTTACGCCGGACCTGCATGCGCCTTCGCAGGATAGCCCGTCGAAGACTCCGGTTGAGCCCCGGAAGACGCCTGTGCCTACCGTATCCCTTGGGTACCTGGGACGGGTTCATGCAGGGACAACCGGTGATGTGGACCTGGGAAGCTACGCACATAGCCTGCTGCTGCTGCTGAGCGGCGATGTGGGGGGATTTCACTACGATACGAACTACATCGTGAATGTGCAGCCGGGTGATGTGCCGGATGGCTCGCTGGCTGGAAGCCATGGCGTGAAGCGTGCGCAGTTTGCGCAGACACTTTCGGTCAACCATGCGGTGTTCGATCCGAACCTGCAGTTGTCGGTGGAGCTGTATCACTTCTCGCAGCCGCTGGTGCATGAGAGCGATAGCGGAGCGTATGTGGCCCGTGCGGATATGACGGATCTGCTGATTGCTCCGAGCTACCAGGTGCGGCCGAACCTGGTGGTGGATGGAGGGTTTTCGCGCGGGTTTACGTCGACTTCTACGCGGTGGCAGAGCTTTGTGGGGTTTACGTATCTGCTGCCGAAGCGGTTGTGGCGGGGGAAGTGAAGCGGTGCGTTTTGCCCGTGCATTCTGAAAGCGGTCGCGCGTCTTAACGCGCGATACCCCACCCTTTCGCAAAAAGCGCGAAAGGATGGGCCACCCGGTTTGAGGTGGTGCCGCCCAGATCTAAGCGGCGAACTCTTTGCTGATCCAGTGCTGGAGGGCGGTCATGCTGACTTCGCGGCCGAGGAAGTCGGCTACGAGGTCGCGGGCGGGCTTGCTGCCGCCGGGTTCGAGGACAGTGCGGCGATAACGCATGGCGGTGGGGCCGGTGATGAGGTTGGCTGCGCCGGTGGCTTTGAACTCTTCGAAGAACTCGAGCGCCATCACCTTGTCGTAGAGGTAGGTGTAGTAGTTCGAGGTATAGCCGACGAGGTGGGTGAAGGCGGCGTACATGCGGTTGCCGTCGACGAACTCGTACAGCGAGAAGCGGTCGTAGCCTTCGCGGAGCAGCGTGTCGAGGTTGAGATCGACTGCCGCGCGGTCGTGGGTCTCCATGGAATACGTCGCGTACATAACCTGGGTGAGCGTGCCGAGGGCGCGGCCGTGGGCGGAGGCCTTGGTCATGCGGGCGATGGTTTCGTAGGGGAGCAACTCGCCGGTTTGATAGTGCCTGGCGAAGGTGCGGAGCAGGTCGGGATCTTCGAAGAACTCTTCGAGCATCTGCGAGGGGACTTCGACGAAGTCACCTTCAGTGGCGATGCCGGATTGGCCCGCCCAGCGCTGGCGACCGCCGAGAACCTCGTGCATGAGGTGGCCGAACTCGTGGAAGTAGGTGACGACATCGGAGTACTGCATGAGGCCGGGGTCGGCTTCCGTCGGCTGCGGGAAGTTGCAGACGAGCGAGGCTTCGGGAAGCTGCTGGCCGAGGACGCCGCCGACGAGGGAGCACTCGGAGAACCACTTGCTCTTGCCTTCGCGGGGGTGCATGTCGAGGTAGATACGGCCGACGCGCTGGTTGTGCTCGGCGGAGGTGGGATCGTTGTCGATGACGTTGAAGGCCTTGACGCCTTCGGCCCAGACGACGGCTTCCGTGGTGCGCTCGAAGCGGACGAGGAAAAGCTGCTGCACGGTAGCGAGGATGCCGACTTCGACCTGCTCGTAGGGGAAGAAGGGGCGGACGGACTGGGAGTCGAAGTCGTAGCGTGAGCGGCGGAACTGCTCTTCCCAGAAGCGGGCGTCGGAGAGGGTAAGCGGGAGGCTTTGCGGCGAGCGTTCGCGGACGAAGGCCTGGAGCTCGGTGAACTCGCGCTTCGCTGTCTCTGTCGCGGCCTGCTCGACGGAGTTGAGGAAGCTGCGCATGTTGGCGGCGGAGCCCATCATCTGGTCGACGGTGGCGAGGTCGGCCCACGAGCGGAAGCCGAGGAGTGTGGCCATTTCCTCGCGGGCGGAGAGGAGGTCGAGGAGGACCTTC
>JAZKBC010000225.1:11888-13224 GCA_040388825.1 Acidobacteriota bacterium
GGTACATGCGGCGGCGAAGCGTGGGGCTCTCGGCGTAGGACATGACCGGCGACATCTCGGGCGGGTCGGTGGTGAGGGTTACGGGTTCGGCGGCAGTGAGGGTGCCGTTGGTGTCGGTGACGCCGTGGCGGGTGAGGTAGTCGGCGGGGAGGCCGCGGAGGTCGCTGGGGTTGTCGACGGAGATCTTGCGGACGTCGTCCTGGACCTTACGGGAGAAGGTCATGGAGAGCTCGGTCATCTTGTCGGCGAGGGCGCGGATGCTGTCGCGGGTTGCGTCGTCGCGGTCGACTCCGGAGAGGCGGTAGCCGAGGAGGGTGCGCTCGAGGTAGTAGCGGGTGGCGGCGTCTTCAGCGGCGATGGTGTCGCCTTCAAGGGTGGCGAGGGCCTGGTAGACGTCGCGGTTGAGAGAGAGCGAGACGGACTCGGCGGAGATCGTCTGCTGGAGGGCCTGGGCGGTGTCGCGGACCTCGGCGAGCGGGTGAACCATGAACATGACGCCCGACTGTGAGCCGGCCATGCGGAGGTGCCAGCAGGCCTGGTCGTAGGGCGCGAGGGTGTTGGCGACGGTGCGGGGCTCGGTGACAGCGAGCAGTGTCACGATCTGGGCGCGCGAGGCGGCGAGGTGGGACTCGACCCAGGTCTGCGCGTCGGCGCCGGTGGTGAGATTGGTCCAGAGGTGGAGGTTGTCGGTGGTTGCAGCTGTTTGGGACATGCGGTGCGGATCTCCATGGGTGTTGCCTGCGTTATTAACTGTACCCGTTTGCCGAGTGACGCGAACGTGGGATGGTTGCGGCGGCAGATGGGCGGGAGACTGGAAAGAGATGCATAGCCTGCTGATTGCCGGATCGTTCCTCGCCATGGTGTTCGCACCGGCGATTGTGGCTTCGTGCTCGCGGTTCTTTCCGCTGCGGCTGAAGATTCGGATCAAGGGGCGTCCGCTGGAAGTGCTGCCGGAAGATCCTGAGGTTCGGGTGGTTCGCGAACCGAGCCGGGTGACGGCGATTCCGACACGGCGTCCGCATTAGTGCCCGGGGCTGAAGCCCCTCCGTTCCGTGGCACGTATTCGTAGGGCTAAAGCCCTACGCTAATCCGGAAAAGCACAGAGCTGGCCCTACAATGGAAGGGCCATGCGCTATCTGATCGCTCTGCTCGCCCTTGCCGGATGTTTCGACTCTTACCTTGCGTTGCGGATTCACTATGAGGATCCTTCCCAGGCGCCGCCTTGTGCGGTGACCGAGAAATTCGACTGCGGGATTGTGAACCACTCGCGGTTTGCGGTGTTTCCTCCGTTGACGTTCGATGAGCCGACTCCGCCGGTGAAGACACATATTCCCGT
>JAZKBC010000225.1:13234-14594 GCA_040388825.1 Acidobacteriota bacterium
TGCTGGGGTATGCCGTGATTGCGCTGGTGGCGATGATTCCGGCAGTTCCCTTCCGCTCGCTGATCCTGCTGCAGTTTGCGGAGATTGGCTTCGGCTTTGCGGCATTCCTGAGCTTCATGGAGGAGTACATTCTGCAGAAGTGGTGCATCTATTGCCTGTGGTCGCAGGGGATTATTACGGCGATTATGGTGGTGAGCATCGCGATGGTGGTGATGGACTGGCGGCGACGGCGGAGTGTGGTTGTAGCCGAGACCGTCGTTGTGGTGGAAGGCTGAGACCGTACAATTCCTTTCATGTGGCCTGCGATTGCTCAACTGCTTGAACTTCTCCCTCACTTTGCGCGCCTGGCGCCAGCGCTGGACCGTTTTCTGCGGCAAAACGGCGCGAACGATGAGACTACGCGGAAGGCTCTCGCCGAGACCGCCGATGGGCTGCGCGCGGACCTGCAGCATGTAGCCGACAAGCTGCATAGCGAGCTACAGCAAACGACGGCGTCGCATACAGGCATCTACCGGCAGATCAATGAGCAGAGCGAGAAGATCGCGGAGTTGGGATCGACGATGCGGGGGATCGAGGCGACGTTTGACACGATGGAGCGGCGGACGCGGCGGATTGAGAAGCGGCTGGGGACGCTGATCTTCCTGGTGTTCGGTTGCGGCGTGTTGTTGGTGGCTGCGATCGTGGTGGAAGTGGTGCGCCGGTAAGAGGCTGAGCGATGGAGCGACTGGGTTCGGCTGTTGGCGATGCTGGTGGGATTGCGCAACTTGCGGCGCGGCTCAAGCGGCGGCGGGACAAGATTCGGGAACAGCCGAAGATTTATGCAGCGATCAGCTTGCTGATTGTGCTGGCTGGAGCGGCTATCGCGTGGCCGTTCGTGAAGTGCCACATGCAGGCGGCGGCGGTGTTAGATCTTGTGGGAAACAAGCCCGTGCCGTGGCTGCTGCGGAAGGTCGTTGAGGAGCCGGTGAAGACCGAGGAGTTTGCTTTGCCGACGGGCGGTGGGGCAGTACCGGCGAGGATTTATGTGCCGGTGAATCATCCTGATGCTCCGGCGCTGGTGGTGCTGCATGGTGTGCATCACCTGGGCATGAATGAGCCGCGGCTGGTGGCGTTTGCTACGGCGATGGCGAGCTGTGGGCTGCGAGTGCTGACGCCGGAGCTGCCGGACATCAAGGACTATCACGTGGGGCCGAACTCGATTGCGACGATTGGGGATGCGGCGAAATGGATGGCGCAGCGCAATGTCGATCGCTCGCAAGATCGGTATCGTCTTGCGACGCCACCTTCTTCTGAGCCCGTGGGCGTCATGGGTTTGAGCTTTGCGGGCGGGCTGGCGTTGATGGCGGCGGCGAGTCCAGAG
>JAZKBC010000226.1:0-12811 GCA_040388825.1 Acidobacteriota bacterium
CAAAAGCCGCCATGCAGCAGACTCGCAGGTGGAACAACCTCTTGACCGTCTACAGGTACCCCCCACCCCCCCTCAATCTGTTGCCCGGGGTCAAGTGGTTTGATTTGTTAGGTTTGCAGGCGGAGATCTGGGCTACGCCTCTGATTCTAAAGGGTTTACCTGTCAAGTATTTCATTCGAAAAGAGTTAGCGGCGGAGGCGCATTGCCTCCGCCCTTTTGCTTTCGCAGGTCTTTTATCCCTACTTCAAGGATAGCGGATTGGGTAGGGCAAGTGGGCCAGGTATTTTCGGGGAGTTTTGGCTTTGCTTTCAGCGAGTTGAGGAGCTTCGGCGTCTTGGGGGGCTTGACAGGGTTTTGGGGCGGCAAGAGCCTGGCTCAATAGCCGCAGCAGGCAACAGCAGGTCCTCTCCGAGGATGACAGAAAGAAAAGCAAAGACAGCGGTAGGTCTTTCCGCTGCGGCGGCAAAGAGCTCCGCCTTCGGTCGAGATGACAAGTCGTTGGGTGGCGCGGAGTCAAGGGGCTCGTCGAACTAGAAGGTGTAGCGGAGGCCCGCTTCTACGCGCCGGCCGGGGTCCGCGCCGTAGGACTGGCCGAACTGTGGAGAGCCCAGGACTCCGCCTACGCTGGTGACGTTGGTGTGGTTGAGGATGTTGGCGGCGCGGATATTGAGGGTGACCTTCTGCGGGTGTTCGGACTTGGGGTTGTTGATAGCGAAGGCGCGCTGGAGGTTGGTGTCGAGGTAGAAGCGCCAGGGCATGACGCCTTCGTCGCGGCGGAGCTGGCCGGTGCCGCCTGAAGCTACAAGCGCACCGTAAGGGGTGATGTAGGAGCAGGGGCTGGCCTTGGGGTTCGCAGCGCAGGTGGGTGTTCCGGCAAGGGCGTACTGCGGGCGGTCGTTGAAGTTGCCGTCACCGTTGTTGTCGAAGCCTGTAGTGACGTTGTAGTGCATGTCCATATGGCCCTGGATGTTGTTGCTGAGCTGCAGGGCGTACGGAAGGGTGAAGGTGGCATTGCCGAAGACGTTCCACTCAGGCTGGTTGGCGCGTGGGGCGAGTTCGCCAGCCATGGAGGTGGAGCTTTGCGGGGCGTTGAAGGTGGTGTCGTTATTGTCGTCGATGATGCGGACGTGGACCGTGCCGAAGAAGAACTGGACGTGCTTGAGGGTGTGCTGCTCAATGCCGATGAACTGGGCGGAGATGGTGCCCTGGCCGCCGCTCTGCACCTGGAGGATGTTGAGGTTGGCCTGTCCGGGGCGCGGGCCTGTGGGCGAGTTGTTGAGCGGCGAGTTGATGTTGCGCGTGAGGCTTCCGTTCCAGAGGCGGCCGAAGTAGAGATCGGCGGAGAGGTTGAAGCCGTGCGGGAGAGAGCGAGTGCCGCCGATGTTCTCCGCGGCCCAGGAGATGTTGCCGATGTGGGGCGAGAACTGGCGAAGGCTGTGGATGACGGTCGCACCGCTGAACGGGTTGCAGGTGCCGGCGTTGAAGGCGGGGCAGTTGGGGCTGTAGATGGTGCTGGTGATGCGGTTGACGCCGTCTTCGCGGAGGACTTCGGAGTTGTCGTCGAAGCCGATGCGGCCGGAGAAGATGCCGGCGTGGGCGTGGAGGGTCCACGTGCCCTTCTTGTTGGGCGACCAGAGGATGCCGAGGCGAGGAACGAGGGAGCTGAGCAGCAGCGGATCGTTCTGGATGTAATAGCGAACGCCGTAGGAGATCTGGACGCCGTGCGGGAGTTTGTAGTCGTCCTGAAAGAAGGCGGCGTTGCGGACCTGGGTGAAGCGCACGGTGGGACTACCGGCGACGTTGTTGTAGGCCGTGGGTGCGCCGCCCGGGAGACCGAGAATAGCGCGGCGGTACTGCTCAATACCGGTGATGGTGGTGGTCTGGGCGGTGGGCTGGTTGTTGCTGTCGAGGACCGGAGCGGCGCCGCCGCCGAAGGTGTAGCCACCGTTGAAGTTGGTGCGGAACTGGTAGTGCTCGGTCCAGGTGTTGAACACGATGCCGAACTTGAAGGTGTGCGACTTGGTGGTGAGGATGGCGTCGTCGTCGTATTCGAGGTTGAACTCGCGGTGGCGCTGGGCGCCGATGCTGGCGCCGCCGGAGGTGAAAGCACCAGCGACCGAGACCTGCGGGGCGAGGGAGGTTGGGTTATCGATCTCGCCATCGAAGCGGAAGCTGGCGCGCGCTTCGTGCATGAGGTGCGCGGAGGCGGTGGTAACGCTGGAGAGGCGGAACATGTGCTCGTAGGTCTGACTGTCGTAGCCGGTCTCGGCGAGTGAGCTGCCGCCGACGCCTTGATTGAGCAGATGATTGACGTTGGCGCTATAGGTGGCGATGAGCGTGTTCTTCGCGCCGAGCTGGAGGTCGTACCGCGCGGTGGCGAGCCAGAGGCGCTGGGGCGTGGCGACGTTGGCGAACACGTTGATGGGATTGCCGGAGTTGTCGAGCGTGGTGGCGTCGATGACGGCGAAGTCGTCGATGGAGCGGTGCTCGAGGGTGATGGCGAAGTCGGAGTTCTTTTTGGTGACGGGGCCGGAGAGCTCGAAGCCGTAGCGCTGTTTGCCGAGCGCGGCCTTACTGGTAGAGAACGGGTCGCGGGCGTTCATCCACGGGCTGCCGTTGACGGCGAAGAGCGCGCCGTGGAAGGTCTTGGCGCCGGGCTTGGTGTAGATTTCGACACGGCCACCGTCGAAAGGCGGCTCGCGGTATTGGGCGGAGAACTGGTCAGGGTTGACGACGATGTAGGCGATGGAGCTCTTGGGCGGGAGAGCGGAGGAGCCTTCGAAGCCATCGACGGAGATGGTGGCGTTGGCGCCTCCGAGAGCGCCGGCGAGTTGCTGGAGCTCGCGCTGGAGGTCGTCAGGGTCGTCGGCGAGGGCCTGCAGGCGGGAGCCGGAGATGGTTTGCGTGGGGCCGGAGGAGTTGGCGCTGTTGGCGGCAGTGGTGGTGGTATCAACGTCGACCTGGGTTTCAACGGAGGCGAGTGCGAGCGTGACGACGAGGTGGGTGTTGTGAGGAGCCGAGATGTTGAGGGTCTGGGAGGCGAAGCCTTCGCTGGTGATGGTGAGGTGATGCGCGCCGCGCGTGAGGCAGGGAAAGAGGAAGTGGCCGTCCGAGGCAGCGGTCTGGGTGTTGACGGTGCTGTCGAGCTGGATTTTTGCGCCGGGGATGAGGGCGTCGGTGGCATCGCGGACAGTGCCGGCGAGCGGGCTGCCGTTGGGGCAGGAGGGGGTGGACGCAGTGGCGTCGCTGGGGTCTTCGATAGCTGCGGAATTTGCGAACGCGAGCGGGGTCGTTAACGTCGCCAGGAGGGCGGCGGCGAGGAGAGATTTCATGGGGCCTGTACCTGCGGGCGGATGAAGCCGGCCGAAGTGCTGGCTTCGCGAGGATGCCCGCGATCCTCGATAGGGTGTACGCGAGCGGACGGTGGATGGTTCCCGAGGATGTGACGAAGTGATTACGCGGCGTTTTGTTTGACGAACTGCCGGGCGGCGAGCGAGATGGTGGCACAGCCCATGAGAGTGAGGACGAGGGCGTTGGGCCAGAGGTCGGTGAAGTGAGCTCCGCGGAGAATGATGCCGCGGACGATCTGGATGTAATACGTCGCCGGGATGATGTAGCTGATGCCGCGGAAGAACGCAGGCATGGTGGAGAGCAGAAAGATGTATCCCGAGAGGAAGACTGAGGGAAGGATGGTGCCCATCGCGAGCTGAAAGGCTTCGGCCTGGGTGCGGGCGCGGGTGCTGATGACCAGACCGATGCCGAGGACAGTGAGCAGGAAAGGAAGGCTCATGAGCAGAAGCAAAATGACGCTGCCGTGGATGGGGACCTGGAAGATGAAACGCATCACGCTGAGGATCAGGCAGAGTTCACCGAAGGCGAGTGCGCCGTAAGGGATCATCTTGCCGACCATGAGGCCGAGCGGAGCGATGGGCGTCATCTTGAGCTGGTCGAGGGTGCCGCGTTCGCGCTCGCGGACGAGAGAGAGCGCGATGAGGAGGATGATCATCATCTGCAGAAGGATGGCGATGAGGCCGGGGATGAAGAAGTTGGCGGAGCGGGTACTGGGGTTGTAGAGGACGGAGGGGCGGACTTCGATGGGCTGGTTGGTGAGGCCGGGGATTTGGGCTAAAGACTGTTCGAGAGCGACGCTGGTGGAGGCGTTGATGGCCGAGCCGGCGATGTTGGAGTCGGAGCCGTCGACGAGGACGAGCACCGTGGCGGTGCGGCCGAGCTGGAGGTTGCGGGCGTAGTCGGTGGGGATGCGGATGGCCACGCGGGCTTTGCCGGCACGCATGGCGTCGTACATCTGCGCGGGGGATTGCGCGATGGAGGAGAGGCTGAAGACGTCGGAAGCGGCGAAGCCCTGCAGCAGCGCGCGGCTTTGCTGGGTGTTGGATTCGTCGAAGACGACCGTGGGGACCTGGCGGACGTTGGTGTCGATGGCGTAGCCGAAGAGGAAGAGCTGGAGCAGAGGGATGAGGAGCGCGAAGAAGAGCGTGGTGGGATCGCGGACGATGTGGGTGAACTCCTTGCGGCAGACGGCGGCGAGGCCGAAGAAGGGGGAGTGCATCGAGTCGCGTTGTGGGTTGTCGGTCATGGTTTGGGTGATTGTTGCTCGGCCATGATGTGGTAGGTGAGGGTGACGAAGATGTCTTCGAGGGAGGAGTCGATGGTGCGGATGTTGAGTTGAGGGAAAGCGGCGCGGAGGGCGTCGATGCGGTTGGTTTCGATCAGCGCGTGAATGGCGCGGCCGAAGATGGTGGCTTCGCGGATGCCCTCGAATTTGCGGAGCTCGGGGAGAAGCGTGGAGGCTTCGGGGGCTTCGATGTCGATGCGGGAGGTGCCGGGTGGATTGGCGTCAGGTTGCTGGCGTAGTTCGTCGATGGTGCCGAGGGCGATGAGCTTCGACATGTAGATGTAGCCGAGGCGGCCGCAGCGTTCGGCTTCGTCCATGTAATGCGTGGTGACGAAGAAGGTGACGCCCTGACCGCTGAGCTGGAAGAAGAGGTCCCAGAGCGAGCGGCGGGCTACGGGGTCGATGCCAGCGGTGGGCTCGTCGAGGAAGACGACTTCGGGCGAGTGGATGATGGCGCAGGCGAGGGCGAGGCGCTGCTTCCAGCCGCCGGAGAGCTGCGCTACGCGGCGGGTGAAGTAGGGCTGGAGGCCGGTGAGGATGAGGAGCTCGTCGATGCGGGCCTTGGCGGCGGTGTGCGTGAGGCCGTAAGCGGCGGCGTAGAAGGCGAGGTTCTCGGAGACGGTGAGGTCTTCGTAGAGGCCGAACTTCTGGCTCATGTAGCCGACGTGGCGTTTGATTTCGGCGGCGTTCTTGCGGACGTCCATGCCGAGGATGGTGGCGTTGCCAGCCGTGAGTGGAGAGAGGCCGCAGAGCGCACGGATGATGGTGGTTTTGCCGGAGCCGTTGGGGCCGAGGAAGCCGAAGAGCTCGCCTTTGCGGATCTGGAAGCTGACGTCGTCGACGGCGGTGAAGTTGCCGAAGCGGATGGTGAGGTGCTCGGCGTCGATGACGTTCTGCGAGCTTGCGCTCATTGCAGTTGCACCGTTGCGGACATGCCGGATTTGAGCACGCCGTTGGGGTTGTCTACGTGGATCTTCAGGCCGAAGACCTGGTGCTCGCGGTCGTCGCGGGTTTGCACGTTGCGCGGAAGGAACTGCGCCGAGGCGTCGATCTGTTGCACGGAACCGTTGAAGGTCTGGTGCAGCGAGTCGACCGTGACTTGCGCAGACTGGCCGATGCGGACGTGGCTGAGGTCAGTTTCGGGGACGTAGACCTTGAGCCAGAGCTGCGAGGGTTCGAGCATGGTCAGAACAATTTTGCCGGGCGCGATGAGGTCTCCGGGGCGGACGCTGACGGTTTCGACGAGGCCTTCGGCGGGCGCGTTGAGGCTCGCTTCGCGGAGGTTAGCTTCGATCTGTTGCACCTGTGCCTGCGCGGCGTCAAGGCGGGCTTTGCCGGCTGCGATGTCGGTCTGGCGGAAGCCCTGGTGCGAGAGCTTTGCGGCGGCGAGGGCTTGCTGGTAGCGCTGCTGTGCGGCCTGCAGATCTTCGGCGCGGGTGCCGGCCTGGAGCTCGGCGAGGCGCTGGCGGGCGGACTCGGCTGTTGCTGCTGTGGCTTTGCGTTGCGCGGTGTACTCGTCGAACTGCTGGCGGCTGATGACATCTTTCTCGACGAGCGGCTGCATGCGGGAGTAGGTCAGAGCGGCGTTGGTGGCGTTGGCCTTCGCTGCTTCGTAGTCGGCCTGGGCCTGGGCGATGTCCTGGGGGCGTGGGCCATTTTGCGCGGCGGCGAGTTGAGCCTGCGCTTGCTGAGCTGCGGCGTCGGCCTGGGCGATTTCTTCGGGGCGGTTGCCGTTCTGGAGCCTGGTGAGGTCGGCTTGCGCTTGCTGTGCGTTTGCCTGAGCTGCGGCGAGCTGGGCGTTGAGCTCGTCGTGCTCGAAGGTGACCAGGGTGGCGGAGGCTGCGACGTGCTGGCCCTCTTCGACGTTGACGGCGGTAACGCGGCCGCCGACCTTGGAGCCGACTTCGATTTCGCGGGTCTCGATGGTGCCCGAGTAGATGAGCGGCTGGGGGCGGGTGCTGAGCCAGTGGTAGAGGATGGCCGCGATGAGGATCAGTGCGGCGATGACAACGGCTGCGATCTTCTTGCGGCGGGTCACCGGCATGAGGCGATTCTATATGGGTGAGAAGGGTGGCCCCCCTCCCCCCGTACCTTTGGTCCCAAAATCCTCAAAAGATGAGGGTTAGGTCTGGACCTGTGGATGTCTGACGGAGCACTGAATGACGGACAGGACTGCTTCTGTTTTGATCCCTACTTCTATTGTAGTTCGTTGAGAGAGCAAGTGGGCCAGGATTGTTTAAGAGAAATCGCCTGTGTTGACAGGGATTTTGGTGTTTTCGAAGGGTTCGGGGGCTTGACAAGTTTTCTGAGGGACATTTGAAGTGTCCCGGAGCTGCAGGGGCCGTCCACTCCTGCCAAATGCGGTATTTCTTGACAGGGTGAATGTGGGACTATATACCAAACCTTATCCACGATTCCAAAATCCACGATTCCAAAAATCCAACTGAAACTGTTTCTAGAAGCAGGAGAAGTTCTATGCGGTTCTTTCACGTCCTTGCGCTGGCTGTCTCGGCCAGCGTTGCATCCGGTGTCTGTTCTGTAGCGCACGCGACCGATATTAGTGCTGTGGGTTCTTCCACTGTGGCCAATGGAGGGACTGCTCCGGGTTCGGGAGCGGATTATGACTTTCTGAACTCGCACATCAAGACGCCGGACTATACGGTGACTCCGGGCGCGGTGAGCTCGGGCGGCGGATTCTTCGGCGCCGGCAATCCTGCCAACTACAACCAGATTATTGCGCCGGGCGACAGCACAGCGTTTTATAGCGGGATCTTCTACACCGCGGCTACGAATCAGAGCAGCTATCTGATGGCGACTTTTAGCCCGACGGCGTCTGGAGATTTCATCCTCTACATTCTGGACGACAACTCGGATGGCAACGTGCTTGGCAATTCGAGCGTGGGGCTCTCTGCGAATGGCGGCAGCATCGTTACGATCGCGACGGATTCCGCTGGCCACACCAATGAGTTCAGCGAGTTTCTAGTGACCGGAGCGCTGGCGGGTGATACCTTCCGCATTTATGCGACGTCGGCACCGGGCGACCGTGCGGCGATCGGTGGATTTACGTTCGACGTTCCGAGCGCGACCCCGGAGCCGAGCTCGCTGCTGCTGAGCCTGACTGGCATGGGAGTGGTTTTCCTGATGTTAAGGCGGCGGATCGCATAACGTTTCATCGAAAGCAGGTTGGATGGCCGTACGTGTTGCACTCAATCGAGCGCGAGACGTACGGCCATTCGGCGTTTGTGCGATGAACGCAGTTTTGGCGCTACTCTCGATGTGGCCGGTTGATGGCAGATTGAAGCCTATTTCTATTGCAGCTGGTTGGCGGAGGCAAGAGGACCAGTTTTTTTGACATTGCCAGTGTTGGAAAGGGTTTTGAAATTTGGAGGGGTTGGGGGGCTGGACAAGGATTTTGGGGGCATGGCTAAAGGGAGCTCCAGAGGCGGTGTGCCTCTTCGGCGATGAGGTCGGGCATCTCCTCGGGGAAGAAGAGGTTGGCCTGTTCAATGCGTCGCACACCGCGGGAGCCGGGCAATGTCTGGCTGAGCCAGTCGGCTGTTGAGACCGGGAAGAACGTGTCCTTCATGGCCCACAGGATGCGCGCTGGACCCTTCCAGGCACGCAGGTTATCGCGGACGCCGTCGAGTTCATTGAGTGCCATGGAAACGGTGTAGGCATCAAGCTGCGTTTTGCGCAGAGGAGTTTCGACGAGCGGGCGCAGGTAGATTTCGATGGTTTCGTCGGCGAGGTGCTGGGGCCAGGTGAAGGCCTGTCCGCCGATGCCGCGCGGCGAGCGGGCAAAGTTTTTGTCGGCGAGCTGCGGCATGATGAAGCGTTCGGCGAAGATGTGTTTGCGCGCGAGCACAACTGCAGGCAGGAAGTTGGGCGGCGGGTTGTTCTTGTCCACGTCGCAGTTGGTGAGCAGCAACGAGCGCACGCGGTGCGGGTGGCGAGCAAGGAAGAGCTGCGCGACCAAACCGCCGCTGTCATTCGCGACAAGATCGACCGTGGTGACGTGCAGGGAGTCGAGCAGCGCGGCGAGCATTTCGACCTGGGTGTCGGGCGCGATGAGCTGGGTCTCGGGGACTTCGCTGCGGCCCATGCTCATGAGGTCGGGAGCGATGCAGCGGCGGTAAGGCTGAAGGCGCTGCAGGGCGCCGCGCCACTGGAAGCTGTTGAGAGGAAAGGCGTGCAGGAAGAGCGCGGCGGCGGGACCGCGGCCGGCTTCAACGTAAGCGATCCTGCCCATGGGGAGGTTGGCAAAACGGCGCGAGCGCTCGTACCAGGCAGCGTCGATGGTTTCGGGCCGGGCAGCGAGCGCGGCGCGGTGAAGGACAACGGCGGCGGCAGCAGTGGAGGCAAGGGTGAAAAAGGTTCGACGGTTCATGCGTCGAGTATTCACGGAGAGCCGCGGAGAAATCGCGCAGGTTTAGGGGCTTTCGAGCACGTTTGGACGAAAATCAATCGGCGGCGAAAGATTCCACGGCCATGCGCTTGATGGCGCGCGGGGTGAGGCCTAAGGAGCGGCGAAGATGCCGGGCCATGTGGCTCTGGTGCGCAAACCCTGTGGCAAGAGCAATCTGCGCGGTGGAGAGCTTGTCTTCCGACAGCAGCGCGCGGGCGCGTTCAACGCGGCGTTGAATGACGTAGCGATGCAAAGGAAGGCCCATGGATTTGCGAAAGAGCGTGTTGACGTGCGATGTGCTGAGGCGCGCGATGGAAGCGATCTGGTCGAGCGAGAGGTCAGAGGCGAGGTTGTCTTCGATGAATGCAAGCACCTGCTTGAGTCGGCGACCGGTGAGGCCCTCGGCGGCTAGCGGGCCGATGGGCGCGATCGAGCTGTGGCAGGCGACGAGGCGTGAAGCGACAGCGAGGCCGAGGCCGTCAAGATAGAAGCGGCCGGAGGGAGAGCCGGCTTCCATCTCGCGCTTCATGGCCCAGCTCAGGTTTTCGAGCTCGGCATCGCGAATCTGGAAGCGATTGCGGATGGTGACGCGTTCGGGAGCGAGATCGCTGCCGGTGGCGACGGTGTCGAGGAATTTTTGCGGAAGGCTGAGGATCAGAGCGGTGTCGTTGTCATCGTGCATCTCCCAACGCGAGGGAGTGAAGGCCGGGATGATGTCGATGTCGCCGTGGACGGCGGTTCCGGAGAAGCGTGTGCCGTCGCGGTGGCAGTCGAGACGTGCGTGGCTGCCGAGATGGATGCTGATGATGACGTTTTCGAGCTCGGGCACCTCGAGAACTCCGGGAGGGTCCTTGCGAAGCTGGAAGGCGATGCCGTCGGCGGTGCGTGCCTGAGCAATGATCTGAGTCTGTGGTGGTTCGGGCACGGGCTCTCCTTCCGCGAGAAATCAGGGATACGCTTTGGACGCTTGAGATGTTCCAAGGGTTCGCCGGACGAGGGCGGGCGGTGCACGCTGCTGGATCTAATTGCACAGAACAGAGGAGTTACGCGCGGCACTTTTTTATCGAGTGAGGCGCACCGCGAATTGGAAGACGCGCTGTTCGGTTGTTGTGCTGGTGATGCTGCCGAAGGCGGCGGCTCCGAAGCTTCCGTTGGGTTGCGAGAAGGCTGGCGTGTTGGTGAGGTTGAAGACTTCGGCGCGGAGTTCGAGGTTGGTCTTCTCGCTCAGCGCGGTGTGTTTGACGAGGGAGAGATCGAGGTCGCGGAAGGCGGGGCCGCGGACGGGGTTGCGCGAGGCGTTGCCGATGACGAAGGTCCCCGCGGTTTGGAAGGCGGCGGTGTTGAAGAACTTTGCAGGGGCGCGGAGCTCGGGGGAGAGTGAGGGCCTGGCGATGATGTTGGGGCGCTGGATGGAGAAGCCGGCGAAGGAGTTGTTATTGGTGGACTGGGTGACCGTGACGGGCATGCCGGATTGCGCGGTGGCGATGGCGTTGAGCGCGTAGCCGCCGAAGAGGATGCGCATTACGCCGCCGTTGGCGAAGCGGTGATTGGCGCCAGCGGGGAGATTCCAGGTGATGGCTGCGGTGGTGAGGTTGGGCATGTCGCCGTTGGAGGAGTCGCGCTCGAGGCGGGGCGTGAAGGTGTCGGCGGCGATGAGGGAGCTGGAGTTGGGGGACGAGAGGACGGTGGAGGAGAAGACGGAGCTGGCGTCGTCGATGAGCTTGGAGTGGGTGTACGCGAACAGGAAGTAGAGGCCGTGCGAGGCGCGCTGCTCGACCTTGGCTTCGATGGCGGTGTAGTTGGTGGTGCCGGAGTTGTTACGGTAAGTGGCGACGTTCTGGAAGCGCGGGTAGGGCTTGAGGAGCTGCGCGTTGGAGATGGTGGCCGCGCCGAGCGTGCCGGGAAGCTGGCCGGCGTAGGGGTTGGCGACCTTGGTCTGGAGCGACGCGCCACCAGCCTGTAGCTGCGCCACGGTTAGCTGATTGAGGTTGGAGTCGGGGATGCCGACGTGGACGATGTGGGAGCCGACGTAGGCGATGTCGACGGAGAGATTTTGAGTGATGGAGCGCTGGAAGGCGAGGTTCCACTGCTCGGCGTAGCCGGAGCCGGCGGTGCGGTTGGAGGTGTAGACGCTCTGGCCGAGGCCGGCGCTGGGTGTGAGTGCGATGGGAGAGACCGTGGGTCCGTTCTGGAGAGCGAACGGTGAGGTGATGCTGTCGGAGGTGGCCTGCTGCACGTTCTGGATGAAGGGGAACTGCGGAACAGTGAAGGGCGTGGTGATGCCGGACTGGTCGATGAAGACGATGCCGAAGCCGGAACGGATGAGGGTCTTTGCATCGGCGGCGAAGGTGAGGCCGAGGCGCGGAGCTACGTTGCCGTAGTGAAGCTGGCGGGCGGATTTTGAGTTGCCGTTGGTGCCGACGTAGTCGAGCTGCTGGGTGGTGAGGTTGAAAATCGCGCCGCGGTTGTTCTTCTCCGTCGAGGGGAAGTGCAGCGTGTAGCGTGCACCAATGTTGAGGGTGAGGCGGCCGCTGACGCGGAAGTCGTCCTGGAGGAAGTACTCCTGGATGTGGTCGCGGGGGCGGAGCTTCGAGGTTTGCAGGTCGATGGAGAAGGTGTCGACCTGGCCGAGGAGGAAGCTGGCGAGAGGATTGCCGCCGGTGGTTGTGGTGGTCGATGTGGATTGCGTGTTGGTGCCGGTGGTGGTGAAGGCAAAGCTGCCGGTGGGGTTGGGCGGAGCGATGGTGTTGAGCTGGTACCAGCGGTAGTCGATGCCGGCTTTGAGCTGATGGCGGCCGCGGTTGTAGTTGACGGAGTCAGTAAGCTGCCAGACGGCGGTCTGGAAGTTGGCGAAGGTGCTGGGGGCGGCACCGAGCTGCTGATAGTTGCTGGCGAAGGTGAAGAGCGGGAGCGCGTTGTTGAAGGCGGCGTTGGTGGGGATGCCAGGGATGCCGAGTGCTGTTGAGGCCGTGTTGGCGAGGTAAGGGCCGTTGGAAAGATTGCCGCGACGCGTGTAGCCGAGGCGGAGGTCGTTGAGAAGAGCAGCGGTGAAGGTGTGAGTCTCGTCGAAGACGGCCTGCTGGCCGAGCGTGCTGGTGAGGCCAGAGACGTTGTTGGTGCCGAGAATACCAGTGACGGAGGGGCCGGAGCCGTCGGGAAGATAGGTGATGGGCTGCTCGACCTCGTTGAAGTAGGAGTAGCGGGCGAAGGCACGGTCGCGATTGCGGAAGGCGGCGTCGACGCGGAAGTCGAACTGGTTCTGGTGGTCGGCGTCGTTGGCGGTGCGGGAGTAGTTGTTGGCGACGGCGGTCTTGTTGGTGGCGAGCGGGATGCGGCTGCTGAGGAGGGCGAGCGCGACGGGATCGCAGTGGACGACGGTGCAGTCGATGGAGTCGTTGGTGAACTCGGTGCGGATGGTTTTGCCGCCGGGATTGGTGGCGGCGGAGGGGTTGTAGATTTTGGAGATGCCGGCGAAGTTGTAGACGCTGGGTGTGGTGATGCCGCGTTCGGCGTCGGTGGGGACGGTGGAGGTGACGGTCTTGCCGATGAGCTGCTTGATGCCTTGATAGCCAGCGAAGACGAAGAGCCGATTGCGGAGGATGGGGGCGCCGAGAGTTGCGCCGTAGAGGTTGCGGCGGTACTCGGGCTTGCGGGGCACGGTGGCGGCGGGGGAGAAGTAGTTGCGGGCGTTGAGGTCTTCGTTGCGGAAGAACTCGTAGAGACTGCCGTGGAGGGTGTTGGAGCCGGAGCGTGTGGCGACGTTGATGACG
>JAZKBC010000226.1:12821-13350 GCA_040388825.1 Acidobacteriota bacterium
CGGCCGAACTCGGAGGGGACGTTGTTGGACTGGATGGTGAACTCGGCGAGGTCGTCGATGATGGGGAAGAAGGCGACCTGGCCGGGCTCGGGCTGGAGAGCGGAGATGCCGTCGTAGAGGTACTCGTTGGTGCGGGGGCGGCCGCCGTTGATGCGCGGGAGGACGGTGCCGGGGGGGAGTTCGACGCCGGGGGCGAGCTGGGTGAGGTTGATGAAGTTGCGGGAGTTGAGCGGGATGGCGCGGACGGTGGGGCCGGGGATGTTGGTCTGGATGTCGGAGTCGGCGGATTGCAGGAGAGGAGCGTCGGCGGTGATGGTGATGGTTTGCTGGTCGGTGCCGGGGGTGAGGGTGAGGTCGGCGGTGGTGGTGGAGCCGACCTGGACGGTGAGGCCGGAGCGGGTGAGGTGACGGAAGTTGGGGGCGGAGATGTCGAGGGTGTAGAGGCCGGGGACGAGGTGGGTGAAGGTGAAGTTGCCGGCGGAGGAGCTGGTGGTGTTGATGCGGATGGAAGTGGCGGATTGTGTGAGTT
>JAZKBC010000226.1:13429-17317 GCA_040388825.1 Acidobacteriota bacterium
CGGCGCCGGTGGGGTCGAGGATGCGGCCCTGGAGGTTGGCGTCGATCTGGGCGTGGGCGGCGAGGGAGACGGTGAGGCAGGCGGCGGCGAAGAGTCGACCGAAACGGATCATGGTCACTACGAATTTATATGATTTGAATCGTAGGAGCAAACGTGGAGAGGAGGGAGGCTAGTCGAGGCGCTCGATCATGACGTCGGTGGACTTGATGAGAGCGGCGGCGGTGTCGCCTTTTTTTAGCTGGAGCTCGCGGACGGCGTTGGCGGTGATGATGGAGGTGATTTGGGCGTCGCCGATGTCGAGGACGACTTCGGCGAGGAGGCCTTCGATGCGGAGGCTGACGATTTTTCCGGTGAGCTGGTTGCGTCCGCTGACGCGGCGGTAGCGCTCGCGGGACTCAGGGGCGGGCTTGGCTTTGTCCTTCGCGAGGAAGGGCTTGAGGGCGGAGGCGGCGATGCGGTGGTGGCCGCCGGGGGTGGGTGAGGTTTTGAGCCTGCCGGTGAGGATCCACTGCTTGATGGTGGGGTAGCTGATGCCGAGCAGGCGGGCGGCTTCGCGGGGGGTGAGCAGAGGTGTGGTCGTCGGCATGGGGAAAGTGTACCTCTGCGGGGTACCCCCCCTCCCCCTGGTGGTTTGGTCCCAAAATCTTCAAACGATGGGGGTTAGGTCTGGACCTCAGTCCGGACTGGGTCTGGACTTGTGTGGGGTGTCCGGGGAGGCCCGTCATGGCAGATTGAGGCCTATTTCTATTGTAGTTAGTGGGTGGAGGCAAGTGGGCCAGGTTTTTTGGAGAGAAATCGCCAGTGTTGGTAAGGGTTTTGGAGATTTGTAGGGGGTTGGGGGGCTTGACAGGGATTTTGGCGGGGGATTCAGGCCGGGGGAAGACCGGTGGCGGGGGGGAGGATGGCGGCGTAGCTGGCGTCGAGGGCGGGGCCCATGAGGAGGATGGCGGCGATGCGGCGGGCTACCTGGGCGAAGTAGCGGGCTTCGTCTTCGCGGAGGGGGCGGTGGAGGAGAGGGAGTTCGCGGTAGCTGAGCCACTTTTTGAGGACCTGGTAGCCGCCGAGGGTGTAATCCCAAACGTGGAGGGGGACGGCGGACCAGAGGGCGTCGCCGTTGAGGTAGACGTCGACGCAGCGGGGGCCGAGGAGGGTGAGGGCGTCGTCCAGCGCGAGCGAATGGGTGGCGGCAAGGGTGGTGAGGCGTTCGAGTTCGGTGGCGGTCCAGTCGCGCTCGCGGGCGTCTCCGCGGCGGGGCATGACGGTGGCTCCCTGGCCGGCTCCGCCCCAGCCGGCGGTGAGGGCGAGACGGTGGGCGTTGCGCTGGTCGCGGTCGGGGGTGCCTTCGGGGAGTTCGGTGGGGAGGATGAGGCGGGCGAGGAAGCTCCACTCGGCGGCGAGGTCGATGGAGGACTCGGGATCAAGGAGCTCGGCGAGGCGGCGGCCGAGGGTGGCGGAGTGTGTGAGGAATTCGGCTGTGGCGGGGAGTGGGATGCGGGGCCAGTCGCCTAGGAGGGCACCGGAGTTTTCGAGGCGGTATCGCGGGGTGTGCATGATGGCCAGAGAGTGAAAGAATAAGTCGCTCCCGTCAGCGCTAATAGAAGAGGTAGCGTGCCGGGCAAGTTCGGATATATTTCCAGCTTCATCGGTTTGGCCAGGCAAACTTGAGTAGCGATAACTCGCTGGAAACGCATTTCCGCCCCGTTCGTTCACATGGCGACAGGCTAGGCTTGTTGTCAGGTAGGGCGGGTCGTAGCTTCGGCGGTTCCCTTGCGAGGAAATAATGGTGGGGCAATGGGGAATAAAGGCTTTGACATACTCTTCGCGCTTCTCGTCTAGGAGCTTGGGTTTTGCTTGCTCCTCCCAGTAGAGCCAGCGGAGGTCAAAGGGCCGAAAGCAAAAGCGGACGATTTTCTGAGACACCCTCGCTCGAAATTCTGCGGTTAACGTGTCGCTTGTAACGAGTGGGTGCGACTCCTTCCAATCGTCCAGATCCGACTTCATCGATTGAACTAGGCTTGCGCGAACTTCGACTGGGTCGTAACGCCCCGAGCCAACAAACGCGCCCGGGCTTGTAACTGCAACCTCTGCATCTGAGAATGTGGGATTGAGGTAGCCACTCATTCGCAAGAGCAGTGCATTTCGATCAATATCGACGAGGAATGCGTCTCGTCCTGTTTGGATACCGGGAAATGATTCTCGAAGCAGTTCTGGGAGGCGCGGCCAATCCAAGTAGCTGGTTGTTACAAGCCTTGGCTTTAAGGGAAGACCGAGCATCGGGTTCGGTTCCAGTCTGGTATAGCTTACCAAGTCGTCGCTTGATGCCAACAGACGGGCACGACGGTCGGAGGCTCTGGCGTCCTCGAAATCCCGGTAGTGAACGCTTCCGTATTCCGTGTCGGTTCCCGTTTTGACGAGCGTGGCAATGGCTGTGCCAACCTTGATACCAACGCTGCTACCTTGCATAGCGAAGATTGTCTCGCTCGTGCCGCCGTCGGGAGCGTATTCGCTTATTCGTCTATCGCCGTGCAAGTTATCGATATATAGGTTGTTGAATGTCTGAATAAGATGGCGGCGCATGACTGGGTGTGAGAGGCCGTCTAACCATGAGTAGTTGGAAATGAACGAGACGATTCCGCGATGAACTTGATTTTGCGCAATGCGCCGCTCGGCGATGCGGTAGAAGCGGATGTAAAGATCGTTCAAGCCCTGGCCTTGCGGCGTTGGAAATCCTTTGACAGAGGATGAGTATGCCGTTGTGAGATCGCGCTCCTCAAGTCCGGCCTGGCTTCCGTCAACGCCCGCGATTCCTGCATAACCGTTGTACGGCGGATTGCCGAGGATGACGAGGATGGTGTCCGCCTGCTTGACGGCTTCGGCGGCGTCTCGTTCGTCCATGAAGGCGGGGAAGCCGAAGTTGGATTGGGGATGGCGGGCGGGGACCCAGCCGGTGAGGGCGTTGGTGAGGTAGACCATGGCTCGCTGGTCTTCGGTGAGCGATGAGCCTGCGTCTTCGAGGAGGCTGGCGATCTGGAGGTGCGCGATGACGAAGGGCGCGGGCATGATCTCGAAGCCGAAGATGCGGGAGGTGGCGGCGCGGCGGAGGTCGGAGGCGACGTACTGGGTATCGTCGCCGGCGCGTTCGGTGAGGGTGCGGTGGATTTTGTGGAGGACTTCGACGAGGTAGGCGCCGGTACCGCAGCAGGGGTCGAGGACCTGGACGTTGGGGCTGGCGAGGCCGAGGGGTTCGTGGAGTTCGGTGCGGAGCAGGTGGTCGACGCGCTCGACCATGTAGCGGACGATCTCACGCGGGGTGTACCAGACGCCTAGCTGCTTGCGGAGTTCCGGGTCGAAGGCTTCGAGGAAGGGCTCGTAGAAGTAGTTGACGGCGTCTTCTTCACGGAAGGTCGCGAAGAAGCCGGGCTGGACGCGGTTGAGGGCGTCGGCGGCGAGATCGAGGACTTCGATGATCTGGACAGTGTTGAGCGCGCCACGTTCGGAGACGGCGTGGAAGAGGGTGCGGAGGACCGGGATGCGGAGATAGTCGGAGGAGAGACGCCAGTTGAAGACTGATGTGGATGGACGGCCTTCCGGGGAGCGTTTGAAGAGGACCCAGGCGGAGAAGATGCCGTAGAAGAGGGTCTGGATGAGGGTGGAGAGGAAGAAGTGCTCGCCCTTATCGCCTTCGAAGGTGATGCCGAGGGATTCCTGAAGGGCGGACTTGACGCCATCGAAAGCGGCGAGCGGATGGGTGGCGGCGCGGGCGCGGGCTTCGCGGGCGTAGGAGGCGAGGAGCCAGGCGAGGTCTTTGGGCCTTTCGATGGGAACCTTGTACATGAGGACGCGGGTGAGGTAGTCGGGGAGGGTGTCCTTGTGTTGCTCGGCGAGCTG
>JAZKBC010000226.1:17327-17909 GCA_040388825.1 Acidobacteriota bacterium
CATCGCCGCCGATGCCGTCGCTGAACTGGATGGCCGAGCTGGGGGTGACGAATGTCGCGAGCAGCGCTTGCAGCAGCGCCTTGCGGTCGATCA
Source organism: Acidobacteriota bacterium (assembly GCA_040388825.1). Taxonomy (GTDB): domain Bacteria; phylum Acidobacteriota; class Terriglobia; order Terriglobales; family Acidobacteriaceae; genus Granulicella. Next base: position 17,421 of record JAZKBC010000226.1, read on the forward strand.
GCTTGACCTTGGTGAGGTCGTAGCCGTCGAAGGTCTCGACACTGCCGGAGGCTGAGAGGCGTGCGAGGAGAAACTGGTGGTAGTTGGTGAGGAGGACGAGACCGTACTCGTCGATATAGCCGCGGACCTGTGAGGTCTGGGCCAATGTGACGAGGGATTGCCCGAGCGGTTTGATTTCGACTGCGCCGCGTTCGGGGCGCTGGGTAAGGATGGGGCCGGTGGTTTTGGAGTTTTTGAGGACGGGGAAGAAGCCGCCGTCGGGATGGGAGTCGCCGGTGAGCTGGGTGGTGAAGATGACGACGGGTTTGAGGTTCGCGCCGACTTGGTTGAAGAGGGCGGAGATGGCGGGATAGAAGGATGTTTCGGCAGTGGTGGCGCCAGTGGCCCGGAGAGCGCGCATCTGGGTGAGGTATTGGAGGACGATGTTCTCTGCGGCTGGCACGATAAACGATGATTGCTCAGGCTAAAGGGCGTGGCAGGTGATTGCGG
>JAZKBC010000226.1:17919-24960 GCA_040388825.1 Acidobacteriota bacterium
GTATCGAGGAAGGCAATTTGGTCGTTCCGCCTGCGGCTGCACTCCGGCCTGCGGCAGCATGGAGGCGTCTTCGACGCGGCGTTTTCCTAGGCCTTCGGCCTAGGCTGGTATAGCGTCGCGCCTTCAGCGCTTAGGTTTGGGGTGGGCCGTGGGGATTGTGGTGGCGTCAGACGCAGATTCCCCGTTCGGCTTCGCTCAGGGCAGGCTCTGCGGGGATGACAAAGGGCGGAGGGTGGCCGGTCGCGGCTAGATTCCGGTGTAGGGGTTGGGGGTGCCGGGGGTTCCTACGGGTGGGGCTGGGGGGTTGTAGGGGCGTTGGGGTTCGATGGGGCGGGTGGCGTTGGGGCCGGGGGCTTCGGGGACGATGCTGCCACGGAGGCCGGCGAGGATTTGCGTTTGGAAGTCGTTCGAAGCGCCGGGATTGTTGGGGAGGAAGAGGGTGTTGGTTCCGCCGCGGGTGCCGATGTCGCGAAGGGTGTCGAAGTATTGCGTGAGGAGGACGAGGGCCATGACTTCGCCGGCGGTGGAGCCGGGGACGCCGTGCTGGAAGTGCTCGATGGAGGCGGAGAGGCCGTCGATGATGGCCTGGCGCTCGCGGGCGATGCCGTTGCCCTGGAGGGCTTTGGACTCGGCTTCGGCTTCGGCCTGTTTGACCTTGAGGATCTTCTCGGCTTCGCCGCGGGCCTGGGCGGCGACCTGGGCGCGCTGGGCGGCGTTGATGTCGTTCATCGCGGCTTTAACTTTTTCGTCGGGGATGATGTCGGTGACGAGGGCGTTGAGGATGTTGAAGCCGAAGCTGGACATGGTGGCGTCGAGCTCGGTCTTGACGGCGATGGAGATGCTGGACTGCTGCTCGAAGGTTTCGTCGAGGGTGAGCTTGGGGACGTGGCCGAGGATGGAGTTGAAGACGAAGGACTCGATCTGCTTTTGCGGGGTGCTGAGCTTGTAGAAGGCGTCGGCGATCTTGTCGTCGAGGACTTGATATTGGACGCTGACGGGGATCTGGACGAAGACGTTGTCGTGGGTCTTGGTTTCGACCTGGAACTGGGCCTGCTTGACCATGAGGTCGACGAAGTAGACGCGCTCGGCGAAGGGGATGAGGAAGTGCAGGCCGGGGCGGGTGATGCGGTCGAACTTGCCGAAGCGCTCGACGATGCCGGCGGTGGCCGTGCGGACCTGGTAGTAGGTTTTCGCGATGAGGATGAGGAAGAAAAGCGCGAGGACAGCAACGAAGATGAGCGCGGGAGCGACGGGCATGGTGGCCTTTCAGCGTACGTGGCAAGGATATACCCGGAGAGACAGAGTGTAGAGGGTAGAGTGTAGAGCGTAGAGGAGGGCTGGATGCGGGTTTGGGTGGTGGTGGCGATGATCGTGGTGGTGAGTGGAGCTGGTGGGGGCAACAGAATCCTGATGCGTTGTGTGCCGTGGCCGCGCTGGTTTGGGATAGACTGCTCTGCATCTTTCCTGGAGGGCCGAGCGGTGAAGGCGAGTGTGGGTTGGTGTGTGGCCGTAGTGTGCCTGTCGATGGCGGGGGCGGGTGATGGTTGGGCGCAGGTGGGAAAGTTTGTGGCTCCGACGGCGGATGAGCTGGCGATGAAGTCGGCGCCGGGGTTTCCGAATGCGGGGGCGGTGGTGCTGTATCGCGAGGATATTACGAGAGACGGCCTGGGGTATGACCTGCACTATCGGCGGATCAAGGTGCTGAAGGCGGATGGCCTGAAGTATGGCAATGTCGAGCTGGAGTATGTGCAGGGAGACGATGGGCGTTCCATGACACAGATTGCGGCGCGGACGATCCATGCGGACGGAACGGTGGTGATGTTTACCGGCAAGCCGATGGAGAAGCAGATCGTGAAAGGCAAAGGCTTCAAGGTGAAGGAGGTGGTGTTTGCGCTTCCGGATGTTGAGGTGGGGAGCATTCTGGAGTACAGCTACACGGAGCTGCATCCGGGATATGTGAGGTCGCCTGAGTGGACGGTGCAGGAGGAGCTGCCGGAGCTGAAGGAGCTGCTGGTGTGGGAGCCTTCGTGGGACGTACAGAATGGGCTGCAGTCGATGGGATCGATCTCCTGGAGCAAGGTGCTGCCGGCGGGAGCGGACGTGGAGCAGATTGCTCCGGGAGGACTTCGGACAACCGGCGCCCGGAGCGACGACGAGCTGCTGAACGGCGCCAAGCTGAAGGGAGTGATGGCGCACGACCTGAACGGGCAGATGTATGTGCTGGAGATTGCGAACGTGCCTCCGCTGGCGGAGGAGGATCACATGCCGCCGAAGGAGAGTGTGGGCTACTCGGTGCGGTTTACCTATCTGAATACAGTGAAAGCGGCGCACTTCTGGCAGAGCGCGGGCGCGGACTGGAGCAAGGAGGTTGACAAGTTCTGTGTACCGAACGATGCGCTGAAGGCGGCGACGGCGGAGGTGGTGGGAACGGCTTCGAGCGACGAGGAGAAGCTGCGCAAGATCTATGTAGCGGTGAGCAGGCTGGACAACACGGACTACTCGCGCAAGCGGGCGGACGTGGAGCTGAAGGCGGCGGGGTTTGGAAAGCTGAAGGCGGCGGCGGATGTGTGGGCGCGCCGTTCGGGGGACTCGGTGGAGCTGGCGCGGCTGTTCCTGGCGATGGTGAGAGCGGCGGGGATGGAAGCGTATGCGATGCGCGTGGCCGACCGGAGCCAGCGGCTGTTCGACGCTCGCTGGGAGGACGAAGACCAGTTGACGGACGAGATCGTGGGTGTTCCGCATGGGGCGGGGATGTGGCTGTTCGATCCGGGAACGCCGTATTGCGACTTCAACCACGTGGGGTGGGAGCATGCGGGGTCGAGCGGGATGCGGCAGACGGCGAAGGGAGCGGTGCTGGCAGGAGTGCCGCAGGACAATCCGCGGCTGAATGCGATGGTGCGGACGGCGTGGCTGACGATGGATGCGCTGGGCGGGTTGACGGGGAAGCTGGAGCTGAACTTTACGGGGTCGGCGGCGATGCGGTGGCGGCAGAAGGGGATGGGCGATGCGGCGGTGCTGGAGGATGCGCTGCGCAAGGACACGGCGGCGAGTTTGCCGTCGCAGTGGACGCTGGGCGAGATGAAGATCGAGGGAGCGGAGGATGTGGCGCAGCCGCTGACGGCGACCATCGCGCTGACGGCGAATGCGAGCGCAGGCAAACGGGTGCTGCTGCCGGCGGACGTGTTCGAGGCGTCGAGTGAGCCAGTGTTTGTGGGCAAGGATCGGACGACGCCGGTGATGTTCCGGTATACGAACACGGTGACGGACACGCTGCGCCTGACGCTGCCGGCAGGAGCGACCGTGGAGGCGGCTCCCGAGGCGGCGAAGGTGGATGGGTCGCCGTTCGCCGGCTACGCGCTGGCGACAGGGCAGACCGGAGCGACGTTCGTGATGCAGACCAAGACGGTGCTGGCCAAGCAGGAGGCGACGGTGCAGGAGTATCCGCAACTGCTGGAATTTTATGGGAAGGTGCGGGCGGCGAATGCGCAGGCGGTGGTAGTGAAGATGGGGGAGAAGTAAGACTCAGGCGATGCGGGTGGTGGGTTCGGTGGCGGCTTGCTTCTTCTGGATTTCGAGGAAGCACTGGATGAGGGAGACGGCGGCGGGGGTTACGCCGGGGAGGCGGCTGGCCTGGCCTAGCGTTAGGGGGCGGATGCGGGTTAGCTTTTCCTGCATCTCGCGGGAGAGGCCGCTGATGGCGTTGTAGTCGAAGGTTGCGGGGATGGGGCGAGCTTCGTCGGCGAGGAGGCGGGCCATGCTGCGTTGCTGCTGGGCGAGGTAGCCGGCGAACTTGATGTGGGTTTCTACGGTCTTGAGCTCGTTGCGGACAAAAGCAGGGATTAGGGAACAGGGAGTAGGGAGTAGGGCGTTCGCCGCATGGAGGACGTTGAGCCAGGGGGTGAAGATGGGGTTGGGTTCGAGACGGGGGAGGAGTGCGGGGAAGAGTTGCTCGATGGTGGTGGCGGGGCGCTTGAGGAGTTGGGCGAAGAGGTCGCCCTTGGGTGAAGGACCAGCGTCGAGCGCCATCGGTGCGGAAGCCGAGATGGTGGTGAGGTCGGCGTCGGTGAGGCGGGTGGTTTCGAGAAGGGTTTGGAGGGTGGAGAGGCGGAGTTGCTTGGCTTCGAAGGCGGCCCAGGCGGTGTCGTCGATGAGGCCGAGAGCGCGGCCGTGGGGAGTGAGGCGCTGGTCGGCGTTGTCGATGCGGAGGTGGAGGCGGAACTCGGCGCGCGAGGTGAACATGCGATACGGCTCGTCGGCGCCTTTAGTGATGAGGTCGTCGATGAGGATGCCGGTGTAAGCTTCGGTACGGTTGAGGGTGAAAGAGGCAGGGAGTAGGGAGGAGGGAGTAGGGAGTAGGTCTGGCGGGGTAACGGAGTCTTCGGCGCTGCGCGAGTGATGCTTTACTCCCTGTTCCCTACTGCCTGCTCCCTTGCTCTTCGCAAAGAGGGCGGCGTTGATGCCGGCCATGAGGCCCTGGCAGGCGGCTTCTTCGTAGCCGGATGTGCCGTTGATCTGGCCGGCGAGGTAGAGGCCGGTGAACTTCTTGACGCGGAGGGTGCGGTCGAGTTCGGTGGGGTCGATGGCGTCGTACTCGATGGCGTAGCCGGGGCGGAGCATCTCGGCGTTTTCGAGGCCGGGGATGCTGTGGACCATGGCGGCCTGGACTTCCTGGGGGAGCGAGGTGCTCATGCCGTTGATGTAGACCTCGTGGGTGTTGAGGCCTTCGGGCTCGAGGAAGAACTGATGCGAGGTCTTGTCGGGGAAGCGGACGATCTTGTCTTCGATGGACGGGCAATAGCGTGGGCCGATGCCTTCGATCTGGCCGGTGTACATGGGCGAGCGGTGGGCGTTGGCGCGGATGAGCTCGAGGGTCTCGGGCGTGGTGGTCGCGATGTGGCAGGAGATCTGGCGCAATGGGGGCTGCCAGGTGGCAGCGGAGGCGCACGAATTGTCACCGCCGCCAGCAGAATACAGAGGTCCTTCGCTCCGCTCAGGATGAGGGGCTACAACCTTCTGCAGGCTGCGGAAGCTGAAGGGGGTGGGGTCGGAGTCGCCGGGTTGTTCTTCGAATTTGGACCAGTCGATGGTGCGGCCGTCGAGGCGGGGAGGTGTGCCGGTCTTGAGGCGGGTTTCGCGGAGGCCTAGCTTCTTGAGGGATTCGCCGAGGAGGACGGAGGCGGGTTCGCCGGAGCGGCCGGCGGTGTATTGTTGCTCGCCGCAGTGGATGAGGCCGTTGAGGAAGGTGCCGGTGGTGACGATGGTGGCGTGGGCAAAGATGCGGCGGCCGTCGCGGAGCTTCACCCCAACTACGCGGGGTGAAGCAGGGAGTAGGGAATAGGGAGTAGGGAGTAGGTCAGTGCCTGAACCGCGGACTTCCGTGGCGACCGCATTTTCTACTCCCTCTTCCCTACTGCCTACTCCCTCGGGCTCGATCACGAGGTCGATGACTTCGGCTTGCTTGATGAAGAGGTTGGGGATGGATTCGAGCTTTTCGCGCATGCGGGTGCGGTAGAGGGCCTTGTCGCATTGGGCGCGGGGGCTCCAGACGGCGGGGCCGCGGGAGGTGTTGAGGAGGCGGAACTGGATGCCGCAGGCGTCGGCGACTTCTCCCATGATGCCGCCGAGAGCGTCGACTTCGCGCACCAGGTGGCCCTTGGCCACGCCGCCGATGGCGGGGTTGCAGGACATCTGCGCGATGAGGTCGAGGTTGAGCGTGAAGAGGGCGGTGCGCAGACCCATGCGGGCGGCGGCGGCAGCGGCTTCGCAGCCGGCGTGGCCGGCGCCGACGATGAGGACGTCGAAATTTTCTGAAAAGCTCGACATATCGAATTGTTCGGAGAAGCTCATCAGGATTTGATTCTACCGGAAAGGCTTGTCTGCTAAGTTTCCAATAAGTTTCCAATCAAATACCAATATGTTTACAATAGCCGTTGGGAGTGTCTCCATGTCTGGAACGATTCGTCCCGCAGGGGAAGAAGTTCGGAATTACATTTTGCGCAATATTCGCAAACCTGGACTTGCCACGAAAATCTCGGAAAAGTTTGGGATCACGAGGCAAGCGGCGAACAGGCATCTTCGGCAACTGGTGCTGGAAGGAGCCATTCGAGCTATTGGGAAAACACAAAGCCGAGAGTATCGGCTGGCAATTGGCACGAAACAGAAATTTGAGTATGCCATTGCTGCCGGTTTGGATGAAGACCTTATCTGGCGGACGGACATCCGACCGTTGCTCTCCAATCTGCCTCAGAATGTGCTCGACATCTGGCATTGGGCCTTTACCGAGATGTTCAATAATGCGATCGATCACTCTGAGGGAGCGACAATCATCGTTGAAGTCAAGAAGACGGCCCTCGCTGCTGACATCACCATTCTTGACGACGGCGTTGGCATTTTCAAAAAGCTGAAAGACCGTTTTTATCTTGACGATGAGCGACAAGCGTTGCTTGAGCTATCGAAGGGAAAATTTACAACTGACCCAAAGAGACACTCGGGGCAGGGGATTTTCTTTACATCGCGAATGGTCGATGACTTTGGTCTGCTGTCGGGTGAAACCTACTATACGCACGATTACAAGAGCGAAGCCGACTGGTTTTCCGATGTATACGCGGACTCGAATGTGGGAACCCGTGTGTTTCTTCGTGTCAGTAACCATACGTCGCGTACCACGAAGAAAATTCTTGCCCAATTCAGCGTCAAAGGTTCTTATGGGTTCAACAAGACTATCGTTCCGGTAGAACTCGCAAGGTATGGAACGGATCAACTTGTTTCTCGATCGCAGGCAAAGCGAGTCCTGGCGAGAGTCGATCAATTTAGCCAAGTTTTGCTCAACTTCACAGGTGTGGATGAAATTGGACAAGCGTTTGCAGACGAGATCTTCCGTGTCTTTGCCAATGAACATCCAGAGATTCAAATTCTCCCAATCAATGCGAGCAAAGAGATCATGGGCCTATATCAGGCAGCGCTGAAATCTGGCCGTCCCGGATTCAAAGGAAAGAACGACAGCTAGGTAGTGGTTTGTGGTCTCGTCGCCAATTTTCCGGC
>JAZKBC010000226.1:24970-33715 GCA_040388825.1 Acidobacteriota bacterium
CTCGTCAGCTAGGATAAGGGCATGATCCAGTTGAGTGCAGTGGAAGCGCGGGTTGCGGGTGTGTTGATGGAGAAGGAAACGACGACTCCGGAGTACTACCCGTTGAGCTTGAATGCGACGGTGAATGCGTGCAATCAGAAGTCGAGCCGCGAGCCGGTGATGCAGCTGGAAGAGCCGGAGGTGCGGACCGCGCTGTACGAGTTGGAACAGCTGGGGCTGGTGCGGACGATGGCCGATACGCGGGTGTCGAAGTTTGAGCACCGGATGCGTGAGGGGTTGGGTGGAGCGGCGCTGCGGAGGGATGAGGTGGCGGTGATTTGTCTGCTGCTGCTGCGGGGGCCGCAGACTTCGGCGGAGTTGCGGGCGCGGGCGGAGCGGTTGTACAGCTTCGACGACCACCAGGCGGTGACGGTGACGCTGGAGCGGCTGGCGCAGAGGGACGAGCCGATGGTGGTGCTGATGGCGCGGCTGCCGGGAGCGCGGGAGGCTCGGTGGATGCATCTGCTGTGCGGACCGGTGGAGGCTGGGTCGTTTGCGGAGACGCGGTCGCAGGATGCCGGTGGTGAGCGGGTTGGCAGTGGCGACGGTGCGGCGCAGATGATGGAGCGGATGGAAGCGCTGGAAGCTCGGGTGGAGGCACTGGAGGAGAAGCTGCGGCGGTTTGAGGGCGTTTAGGTTCGGCTTTGGGTGTATGGTTCCCGCTTGTCTTTGTTGGACATGGCGGGATGCTGGGACGAACGGACGTTTTCGAGTGACGAACGGCGGAAAGCGGCGTGGACGGGGCGTGCTGGTTCGCATACCTTATGTAACAAGCTTCAAAACAGATTCATGCGGGGCTGCGGCTTCGTTGTGCGAGATTGTGGCCTGCGGGCCTTGAGCGAAGGAGTTTTAAGATGATGCGTTTCAACAGAGTGGTGTTGGCGGCGTTTGTGGCGCTGGGTTGTTGTTCGTCGGCGATGGTAGCGAAGGGGCAGGATGCAAAGCTTAAGCTGCCGACGATTGCTTATGAAACGTACACGCTGCCCAATGGGCTGAAGGTGATCACGCATGTGGATCATCGGTTGCCGCTGGTAGCGGTTGACCTTTGGTATCACGTAGGGCCGCTGAACGAGAAGGCGGGGCGCACGGGGTTTGCGCATTTGTTCGAGCACATGATGTTTGAAGGCTCGGAGCATGTGGGCGAGAAGGCGCACATCAAGTTTGTCGAAGGCGCGGGTGCGACGGATGTGAACGGCACCACGGACTTCGACCGCACGAACTACTTTGAGACGATGCCGGCGAACCAGCTGGAGCTGGCGCTGTGGCTGGAGAGCGATCGCATGGGCTTCCTGATGGAGGGCCTGGATCGCAAGCTGCTGACGAATCAGCGGGACGTGGTGCGCAACGAACGGCGGCAGGGTGAGGGGCGTCCGTACGATGTGGCCGGTGAAGAGGTCTTTCATCTGCTGTATCCGAAGGAGCATCCGTACTACGCGAACGTGATTGGGAGCCATGCGGATATCGAGTCGGCGCGGGTGGCGGATGTGCGCGACTTCCACCAGCAGTTCTATACGCCGAATAATGCGTCGATCGCGATTGCGGGCGACTTCGATCCGGTGAAGCTGAAGGCGTTGCTGACGAAGTACTTTGGGCCGATTCCGAGAGGGCCGAAGGTAGAGCCGGTGCATGTAGTGACTCCGCCGATTACAGCGCAGAAGCGCGCGACGGTGACGGACACGGTGAAGCTGCCGCAGTTGACGATTGCGTGGCTGACGCCGGCGGCTTATACGCCGGAGTCGTACAGTGTGCAGGCGGCGATGCATGCGCTGGGGCTGGCGAAAGTGAGCCGGCTGGACGATGAGCTGGTTTATAAGCAGCAGGTGGCGCAGCGCGTGGGCTGCGAAGTGGACGCGTTGAAGCTGACCGGCATGGCGCAGTGCGAGATTACGGCGAAGCCGGGGGTGAAGCTCGAAGACCTGGAAGCGACGGTGTGGAAGGTGATCGCACAGTTGCAGCAGGAAGGGCCGACGGCGGCTGAGCTGGAAGCGGCGAAGGCGACGGAGCTTTCGCGCAAGATCCAGGGTCTGCAGCGGCTGGGCGGGTTTGGCGGCGTGGCCGATACGCTGGACAGCTACAACCAGTACACGGGTGATCCGGGCTATCTCGCGAAGGATGTTGCGGCGGAAGAAGCTGTGACAGTGGCTAGCGCGAAGGCCGCGGCGGTGAAGTACTTTACGAAGGATTCGGCGGTGGTGGTTTACTGCGTTCCGGGCAAGAAGGTGCTGGACGACGTACCGCGCAGCCCGGACGACACTGACGCGAATGTGAAGATCACGAATCCGTATTCGGAGGCGTTTGAAAAGGCGCAGGCGTGGCGCAAGGCAGTGCCGAAGCCTGGACCCGCGGTGACGGCGCATCTGCCGGTGCCGGAGATGTTCAAGCTCTCCAACGGGCTGAAGGTTTACGTGGTGAAGGAGACGGCGCTGCCGATTCTTTCGGCGTCGATCGTGTCGCGCGCGGGCAGTGAGAACAACCCGGAGGACAAGGCTGGGTTGGCGACACTGACGGCCGCGACGATGGGCGAGGCCACGAAAACGCTCGACGTGAAAGCGCTGGCCGCGGCACAGGAAGCGATTGGAACGCGCGTAGGTGTAGGCGCGTCGATGGACGGCGCGACGGTGTCGATGAGCGTGCTGACCAATCACACGCACAAGGGCATGACGCTGCTGGCGGACGTGGTTGAGCATCCGGCGTTCAGTGCGGAGGACCTGGACCGGCTGCGCAAGCAGCGGCTGCTGGGGATTCAGCAGGAAGGCGACTCGGTGCAGGCGATGATGAATCGCGTGGGCCCGCTGCTGGTGTATGGCGATACGCCTTATGGGCGCTCGGCGACGGGAACGCTGGAGAGCGTGAAGTCGATTACGCGCGATGATGTGACGAACTTTTACGGGAGCCACTTTGGGCCGGCGGATTCCGCGCTGGTGCTGGTGGGCGACGTGACGAACGTGGAAGCGAAGGCGCTGGCGGAGAAGTACTTCGGCACATGGAGCGGAAAGGCCGCGGAGGCCGTTACGCTGCCTGCGGCTCCGCAGATGGGGCCGACGCATGTGGTGATCGTGGACAAGCCGGGTGCGCCGCAGACGGCGCTGGCGGCGTTTGGCACGGGCGTTGCCGCGAACAATCCTGACCTGCAGAAGCTGCAGGTGGCCAACTACACGCTGGGCGGATCGTTCGCGAGCCGCATCAACATGAACCTGCGCGAGGTGCACGGCTATACGTACGGTGCGAGCTCGGGCTACAGAACGTATCGCGCGGGAGGCATGTTCCTTGCAGCCGGGCTGGTGAGGACGAACGTCACCGGACCAGCGGCGACGGAGTTGATGACCGAGCTGAAGAAGTTCCCGGGGACGCCGCCGACGGAGGCTGAGCTGAAGGAGTCGAAGGACGCCAGCGTGCAGTCGCTGCCGGGGCTGTTCGAGACTACCGGTGCGATTGCCGGTTCGATGAGCAGCATCTTCCTCTATAACCGGCCGCTGGATTACTACGCGACGCTCCCTGCGAAGTATCGCGCGGTGACGGCGGACGATGTGGCTAAGGTTGCCGGTGAGTATGTGCATCCGGATAACGTGGTCATCGTGGCTGTGGGCGATCGCAAGGTGATTGAGCCGCAGTTGAAGGATGCGAAGCTGGGGCCGGTTGAGGTTCGGGACATCAACGGGAAGCTGGTCTCGGCTGAGAAGTAAATGTGGTTGAGGTAAAGAAGAGGCGCGGCCAATGGGGTCGCGCCTCTTTGTTTTGGGGTGCGAGTTAGCTGGGGTAGTAGCGGGGCCACTTGGTGGGATCGGGTGGGGTGTCCGGAGCGAAGCTGTAGACGCGGCGGAAAGGCTCGTTGGGGCGGGGGTCCCAGTTGCGCCAGGTGTTGGGGTTGGTGTCGGCGATGCGGGAGCGTGGGCTTTCGCCGTTCAGGTTGACAGCGGCGACGGTGTACTCGATGACTTCGCCGAGGTAGGGCGTGAGGGGTGCGGGCTTTTCGGCGCAGGGGTGGATGCGTGTGTCGTGGTGGGTGTAGGTGCGGTCGAGGCCTTCGTGGAGAAGGACGAAGCCATTGATGCCGCGAGTGCGGGCGTAGAGGCGATAGGCGCTGACGCCGAGGAGCTCGCCCCAGGTGAGGGTGGCGGAGCCTTCGGTGAGGGTGAGGCGGAGGCCGTCGGGTGGCGGTGGTGGATCTGCGGTGACGTAGAGCGGGTAGTCGTCGCTGGGTGCGCTTTCGTCCTGGTCGTTGAGAGCGATGGCGCGGAGGTGGACCTTCTCGCCGTTGGTGAGGGTGGTGGCTTCGAGGGTGGGTTCGGTGTTGGTCGAGTGCGCGGACCAAGTTGCTCCGTTGTCGCGGGAGAGTTCGAGGCGGTAGTGGGTTGCCGAAGCGACAGGCGTGAGGATGACGCGGGCTCCGTTGCTGCGGTTTTCGGTGCGGAGGATTTGTGGGGCGATGGGGATGGGTGCGGATGCGGTGAGTTCCCAGTGGTGATGACCGGCGGGGAGGTGGAGTGTGCCTTGGATTGCGGATTGGGGTGCGCCGTCGATGCAGAAGCGTGGTGCGGGTGAGGTGGTGGGGAAGGTGATGGTGACGGTTGATGCATGGGGGGCGAAGAAATCGCCGCGTGGGGATCGGCCTTTGGCGATGGAACCGCTGATGCCTAGGTCGGTGTCGGTGGTGGTGACGGTGAGGCCGTCGGCGGTGATGCTGGTGCCGTGGAAGAGAGCGAAGTCGTAGCCCTGCTCGGTGCGGCGGATGAGGCCGGCAGTTCCGGCGAAGGCGAGGGGGCCTTCTTCGAAGTGGATGGGGGTTGGGTTGAGGAAGACGTGGTCGTCGATGTGTTCGGACTTGACCGTGCAACCGTAGCGGGTGGATTGGATCTTGAGGACTTTGCGATGCGAGACGACGGCAAGGGAGTCGCCCATGCCGTCGAACCAGAGGCCGGTGGTGGCGTCGCCTTCGATTTTGGTGGCGTGGGTGTGGCGGCCGTCGCCGTCGCCTCCGCGAAGGAGCGTGATGGTGGGGAGCTCGCTGCCGCGGCGGGTGAACCACGAGAGACGATGTTGGAGCGAGTGATGCGCGACGTGGTCGAAGAGGAGGAAGTAGTCGTGGCCGGCGAGCAGGACGCTGCGGCTGAGGTACTCTGGCGCGGAGTAGGTGGTGGGGCCGGGGCGGGAGGTGAGCTCGGCGAACTGGCCGGTGGCTAGCGGGTACATGGGGCTGGAGAGGACGTTCTTGCCGATGGCGCGGAACTCGCCGTCTTTGAAGACGCCGAAGTTGGTGCAGTAGTCGGTGTCCTGGTTGCGGCGGTCGCCGGCGTCTTCGCTGCCGTTGAAGCTATAGCTTTCGCCAGCGGCGAAGAAGTAGAGCACGCCGCAGGAGCCTTCCGCAGGCCAGCCCCAGCGGTAGTTGGGGCCTTCGTCGATTTGTTGTAAGTGCACGGAGACTTCGTTGGGTGTGTCGACTGCGGAGCGTAGAACGATGCCGTAGCCGGTGTGTTTGAGGCTGCGGAGGTGGGGATTGGTGCCGCGGTTGTCGGCGCCGGTGTACATGAGGTTCTTCCACGGTGGGGGATAGCCGGGTGGCGTTTCCATGTCCTGATCGGTGGGGAGAGCGGCCCACATGGCGTGCTCGGCGGCTAGTGGAGCGTAGCGCTGGAGGTTGGTGCCGAAGGCCCAGAGGGTGCGCGGAGGCATGCGGCGTTCACTGTGCGCGCCGATGGGAAGATGCACGCGGCGGGGACCTTTGCCGGGAGCGACGGCTCCCCACTCGTGGCCGTAGTCGAGCTGCCTGAGGGTCTTCCAGGCTTCTTCGGTCTCGCCGTTGAAGGGAGCGGAGAGGGCGTTGACGAGCCAGTCGGCGAGCTCGGCGAGTTGGGGCGTGACGAAGCGTTGCACGCCGTCGTGCTGCATGGCGATGTAGTTGGCGCGCATGGCGGGACGGAGGAAGGCCCAGACGTAGGTGCCGAGGTTCTCGGTCCAGCGGCCGCTGTCGGCGTTCCATGTGGTGACGGCGGGGCGGGTGTTGTAGCGGGTGCAGAGGACGACCCACTTCTCCCACATGTCGAGCCAGGCTTCGGCGAGTGGATGGTCGGGGAAGAGGAAGGACATCGCGGGCGGTGCGCCTTTGACGTCGGACATGTAGTTGGGATGGCCGCCGAGCATGGGTGTGAGCGGGAGGTACTCGTCACCGGCGTGGATGTAGGCGATGAGCAGGAAGGCCGCGGTGAGGCGCGCGCGCTGCTCCGGCGTCATCAGGTGCTCGAGGCGGTTGTAGTCGCAGACCCAGGGGTCGAGGATCTGGCGGGCTTTGGTGGCGCTGAAGCCGTCGTCCTCGCGGGTGCCGGTGATGGGAAGCGTGCAGAGGTAGCGGCTGGTGAGGACACGTGCCAGAAGCTCCTCAGGATTGTCGGTGGTTCCAGCCGGGAAGATGATGGGTGGGCGTTTGGCGGTTTCAGGGTAGGTGAGTTGCCAGTCCTTGAAGGCGTTGAGGTCGAGGGGACCGTAGAGGTTCTGGAGCCAGGTGGTGTAGGAGCTGTAGTCGAGCTGGACGCGGTAGGTAAGGCCGTTGTGCTCAACGCCGCGAGCGGCCTGCTCGAGTGCTTGCTGGGTCTGCTTGTCTTTGGCGTGATCGTAGAAGGCGAGTGCGGTGGTGCGGCGGCCGCGAGCGAGAGGCCAGTGGAACGTGAGCTGGTTGTCGCGATAGAAGTAGTGGACCTGCAGCGTGTCGGCGGCGACTTCGTAGGCGTACTCGTGGTCCTGCCAGTCGGCGGTTTTGGGGATGAAGATGCCGAGTGCGTCGTTGGATTTTTCATCCCAGAAATTTGCGGCGGGAAGGATGATGGATTCGGTTGAGGCTTGATAGATGCCGAGGGTGAAGGGGAGTTCGTTGGCGGGGAGTGGGTCGGGGTAGATGGTGTTGGGGGAGCCGAAGCGGGTGTCGCGGTTGAGGAGGGGTTGGTCGATGCGCTCCCAGGGGTAGTTGTCGTAAGGCTTGGGGGCGGCGAAGACCGGTTCGGGGTGGTTGGGACTTTGGCGGTGGGTGGGGTGGACGCTGGTCCAGGTGGTGGTGATGGAGCCGGTGACGGCGTCCATGTCCTCGGTGAGGTAGACGTGGTCGTAACCGGCGATGGCCTGGATGGTGGCGGTGTAGTGCTTGCCGGAGGCTGTGGTGTAGGTGAGCTGGTAGGTGAGGAAGAGCGGGCCTGCGGCGAGGCGCTTGGTGGTGAGGGTGGTGAGGCGGTCGTGGTCGAGAGTGAGGGTGTTCGTGCCGATCCAGATCTTGTCGCGGGAGAGTTGCTGGATTGGGGCTGGTGCGGTTGCGGCGTGGATGAGTTGGGTGTTGGGGATGCGGATGCGGAGCTTGCCGGTCGAGAGGATGAGGGAGTTGGCTTCGGCGGTGGCGTGGATTTGGGTGGGGTGAGTTTGTGGGGTGTTGGCGAGGGTGAGGGTGAAGTTGCGGTGGGTGTTGGCGGGGAGGTCGGTGAGGAAGTGGAGGGTGGCGGAGGTTGGGGTGACTGCGGAGAGTTGGGTGGGGACGGGTTCGTTGGTGGCGTCGTTGACGAGGCGGAGGTGGGTTGCGTCGATGGGGTGGTCGAAGCGGAGAGGGTAGCTGAGGAGTGTGGTGGGCCAGGCGTAGAAGGGATGGTCGAGCGGAGAGTGGAGGGTGAAGTGGAGGGGATCGTGGCCGCTGAAGAGGGAGGGTTCGGAGCGGAGGAAGCTGGAGAGAGCGGGGAGAGAGAGAAGGCTGGTGAGGCAGAAGGACCGGCGGTTCATTGGGGGTCGTGCTCCAATCGGTTCGTGCGTCGTTGCGATGGTGCTACGACGATACGGGATTGGAGGTTGTGGGCGTTTCTATTTGGCTGGAGGATGGATCTGGAGGACGATCTTGCCGGGTTTGTGGGGAGCGCCGGCGAGCATTTCCTGGGAGAGTTTTGCGTCGGCGAGTGGGAGGACGGAGCCGACGCGGGCGGAGATGCTGCCGTCGTCGAAGAGCTTCGTGATGGTTTGGAGGCGGGCGGTGGTGACGTCGACGTAGAAGAAGATGGTTCCTGCGGGGAGTGAACCGGTGGAGACGACGGAGATGAGTTTGCCGCCAGGTTTGAGCGCGGAGGCGCAGAGCTGGAAGGTGGTGCCGCCGACGGTGTCGAGGATGGCGTCGATTGGGGGGAGAGTTTTTTCGAAGCCGGGGACGGTGGAGTCGATGATGGAGTTTGCGCCGAGGCTGCGGAGGAGAGGCTCGCCATTGGGGCGAGCGACGGCGACGACGTGGATGCCAGCCGCGATGGCCATTTGCACGATGTAGGCACCGACGTTGCCGGCGGCTCCGGTGACGAGGATGGTCTGGCCGGGTTGCGCGTGGGCGTACTCGAAGAGCATTTGCCAGGCGGTGATGGCGATGGCCGGAGCGGAGGCGGCTTCGAGATCGTTGAGCGAACGTGGTTTGGAGGCGATCATGGTGGTGGAGGCGATGGCGAACTCTGCCTGCGCGCCGCAGAATTGGGGATTGGTGACGCCGTAGACTTCGTCGCCGGGAGAGAAGGTGGTGACGCCGGGGCCGAGAGATTCGACGACGCCGGAGAGGTCGGAACCGAGGGTGAGCGGAGGCTGCGGGGAGACTTCGCTGAGGCCTTCGCGGATGAGGGCGTCCCACGGAGCGACGCCGGCGGCGGCTACGCGGAGGAGGACCTCGTCGGGGCCGGGGGTGGGGACGGGGATGTCTTCGACGGTGAT
>JAZKBC010000227.1:0-14823 GCA_040388825.1 Acidobacteriota bacterium
GGGTGTCGGATTCACTGGCGTTGAGCGTTTCGCCGCTGAGGACCTTGATGCGGCTGACGAGATTGGTGATGGAAGTGTCGACCCAGCGGTCGTAGGTTTTGCCTCGGCCTTCGAGCATGACGGGCGAGGTGATGGTCCAGATCTGAGTCTTGGTCTGGGCGTCGAGGATGTTGAGCTGGAAGGCCGGGGTGTGCAGCGTGTAGGTGCTGGTGTCGTCGCCAACGACGTTGGTGATGGGTGAGACGTCGTGCAGGGCGAAGACGAGGTCGGCCTCATCGGCTGAGGGCACGAGCTGATAACGGCCCCAGGATTGCAGCGCGGTGTATATGGCTTCGTAGGCGCGGGCCTGGTCGATGGGGAAGTTAGGCGCCGCGCCGGCGTTGCGGAGGAAGATCTTGTGGGCTGCGGCGATTCGCGTAGGGGCGGGTGGGCGAGGAGTTGTTACGGGAGTCTGCGGCGTTGCGTCTGTTTGAGCTGCCGCGGCGAGCGCGAGCTGCGTGGGGAGAAGGATGAGAGTGAGGATGGCGAAGAAGGAGCGGGCGATGGAGCGGAGTGCACGGTTGAGCGTGTGCATTGAACTGGCCTCAGGTTCGGCGGCTAGAAGATGTGCCTGCCGACCTGCATGGAACGTACGAGCGAGAGTGTTCGCGAGACTCGCCGCCGGTGGAAATATTTTTGGCAGCGAGTCTCGGGGGGGGACTAGAGCTCGGTGAGGGTGATGTTGCCGTCGGAGGTGCGGATAGTGAGCGCCACGGTTCCGGAGTTCATGCGGCCGGAGAGGTGCGAGTGCGGGGACTTGCGGCTGTCGAAACCGTCCACGGTGAGCGGGAGGTGGGATTCGATGCGGCCATCGGAGGCGGAGACTTCGAGGCTGGCGGCGAGATCGTGGGGGACATGCACGGTGACGTGGCCGTCGGAGGTGTGGATGTTGGAGGGCGCGGTGAGGTTGGAGCCGGGCTGCAGCGTCAGGTCGAGCGAGCCGTCGCTGGACTTGAGCTGCACGGAGGAGAACTTGCCGTCGACCTTGGCGGAGCCGTCGGAGGTGCCGGCGTCAATGGTTCCGGCGGCGTTGTGGACGTGGATGCTGCCGTCTGAGGTGCTGAGGCGGAGGGCGCCGTTGTAGCCGTCGACCGAGATGGAGCCGTCACTGGAGTGGAGGTGGGCGTTGCCGTAGAGGCCGGCGATGGCGACGCTGCCGTCGGAGGTATTGACGTCGAGATCGAGGTGGGAGGGAACTTCGACGGTGACCTGCGTGTTGTTGTGCCAGTTCATGTGGAAACCGACGTGGAGCTTCTCCTTGAGCGAGAAGAAGACGTGCGCGCCGTCCTGGTGCTCTTCGAGATTGAAGCGGGTGAGGTCGTCGCTGTGGGCGTGGATGCTGATGGAGCTGCAGGAGCCGCAGGCGCGGACCTGGATGCCGGCGTCGGTGGCTTCGAGCGAGAGTGCGGCGCCGGAGCCGACGTTGTAGGACTTCTGCCAGTCGTTTTTCGAGCTCTGGGCCGAGACGGTGGTGCTCGTGAAGGCGGCGGTGGCGAGAGCGAGGGCGCAGGTGAGGGAAAGAGGACGCAGGGACATGGAGATCTCCTTGCGAGGGGGTACGTGAGGACTACGTGGCCAGTTCCGTTTACTTTGAGAAATAAGCAGCGTTCGAATGTTGATACTTTACAAAATGTAAAGTATTGTGAGTCTGTGGTTGTTGTGACTAAGCGGCACGTGCAGGAAGCGATGGCGCGCTATCCGGACGCGGCAGTGGAGTTGCGCGCGTGGATGTCTGTGGCGCTGGCGGCGCGCTGGAAGAATATGACTGAACTTGTGCACACGTTCAAGGACGCGGATGCGGTTGACGGCTATACGGTGTTCAATATTAGGCACAATCGATATCGGTTGGTGACAGTGATTCACTTTTCAAGGGTCAAGGACGGCGTCGAGACGCGGGGACACATCTACATCCGGTCGTTCCTGACGCACCGAGAGTACGACGAACGAAAGAACTGGGACAAGAGGTTCAGACGATGAAGACAAAATTTGCCAATCCTGTGGAGATGATTCGGCGCGGGGCTCCGCGTCTGATTCGCAATGACGACGAACTGGAGCACTACACCGAAGCGCTGTTCGAACTGACAGCGATTGAGGAGCCGAGCGCAGTGGAAATTGACGCGATCAATCTGCTGAGCCTGCTGGTAGAGACGTATGAAGCGCGGCGCTATTCGATCGAAGCCGCTTCTCCGTTGGAGGTGCTGCGCTTTCTGATGGATCAGAACGGGTTGGAGCAGCGCGACCTGACGAATGAACTTGGCAGTCCGAGCAATGTCTCGCTGATCCTGGCAGGGAAGCGGAACCTGACGCTGTCGCATATCCAAAGACTGAGTGCGAGGTTTGGTGTGCCGGCAGCGGCGTTTGTGGAGAGGGTGGCTACCGCGGCTTAGCGCTAGCGGCGGGCGAGTTGCTCGGGGCTCAGCTCGGTGAGGATCTCTTCGGCTACCTGGGATGCGGGCTCGAGGGTGTCGGAGAGATTTTCGTCGCTGGAGCCGCCGAGGCCGCCGAAGCGGCGCTCGCGGTGCTGGTAGTCGGCGATGGCTTCGAGCAGATGTGGGCCGCGGAAGTCGGGCCAGAGGCGGTCGGTGACGAAGATCTCGGCGTAGGCGATCTGCCAGAGCAGGAAGTTGGAGATGCGCTGCTCGCCGGAGGTGCGGATGACGAGGTCGGGGTCGGGCATGAGGCCGGTGTAGAGGGCGGCACCGATTTCGGGTTCATCGAAGCGGGCACGGATGGCGTCGTCTGTGCCTTCGGCGGCAAGCATGTCCTCGACGGAGATGCCGCGGGCGGCGGCCTCATGGATCATCTTGTGCACCAGCGTGCGGGTGGCGTCGACGATCTCGGAACGGGAGCCGTAGTTGAGCGCGAGGGTGAGGGTGGTGCCGGTGTTCTTTTCCGTCTGCTCCTCGGCCCACTGCATGGTCTCCTGCACTTCAAGCGGTAGCTCGTGGGTGCGCCCGATGTAGGCCATGCGGATGTTGTTGTCGTTCATCCGCTTGACGTTGGAGACGAGGTAGTTCTTGAGCAGCTTCATGAGGAAGCTGACTTCGGATGTGGGGCGGCGGAGATTGTTTTCGAGCGAGAAGGCGTAGAGGGTGAGGAACGGGAGGTCGATGCGGCTGGCGGTTTCGACGACGAACTGCACGGATTCCGCGCCCTGCTGGTGGCCGAGGAAGCGCTTGAGCGCACGTTTGCCGGCCCAGCGTCCGTTGCCGTCCATGATGATGGCGACGTGCTGCGGGATGCGGTCGGGGTCCAGCGAGTCGAAGAGTGCGCGCTCCTGCGGGGAGAGCTCGTGGGCGCGGTTCGAGCGCTGGTAAACGCGATTGGAGAGGGGATCTCGCAAAGTTGGCTCGCTCTGTTGAGGGTAGCTGATTGGGAGGGATTAGGGAACAGGGATTCGGTATTAGGACAGCGACGTAATCATTGTTGCGAAGATGACGGTGGAAATGGAGGGGCGCCGCAGCGTTCGCTGGGTGACAGCGATCGATGCGGCGCCTGGAGGTTGCGGTGAAGCTCGACCGGTGAGGCTAGGCCGATTTGCGAGTGCGGCTCTGGGCCAGCTCGCGGACGTGGTTGAGGAAGATCGACTTCTGGGTGGAGTCGAGATGCGTGGTGTACTTGGCGATCTCGGCGAGGAAGGGATCGGCGAGCAGCATGGCCGATTCGTCCTGGGCGCGGGTGGGAGCGTCGCGGAGCAGGGCGGAGATATCCACCTGCAGGGCGCGAGCCAGGCGATCGAGCGAGGACAGCGTGGGCATGGCCTTGCCGTTCTCGATCTTGGAGATGTAGGTGCGGGGGACGTTCATGCGCGCTGCGAGCTGCCGCTGGGAGAGATTGCGGACGTGGCGGAGATCGCGGACAGCGGAGGCCACCTGGGGGCCGGACTCGGCCTTGGCAATGGGCTCGGGCACGAGCGCGATCACAGCGACGGGCTTGGGCTGCTCGGGAAGCAAGGACTTCTTGCAGCGGCGGCAGGCATCGGCTGAGGTGCGGAATTGCACTAACTTGCAGTGATCGCAGCGAAGGACTTCGCGCGATGTCGTCGCCTGGACGGCTTCGACAGTGGGAACCTCTTGAGCGGACATCGCACCGAGATCGTGCGAGGCGCTGACGGGCACCGTGAAAGATGACATATTGTGTGTTGCGGACGGTTGCCAGAGCAAGGCACCGTAGCGCTGCACGTCCGATAACGGAAGCATAGCGATGTGCCTACAATGACACCCGGTGCCGAAGGAGTCAAGAGTGTTGAGTGTGATTCTTGACGAATTGCGTGGAAAGTGTGCGGGGGGAATACGGATGGTAAACAAGTAAGCAGGAAACAGCGAGGAGATTGCGATGAGTGAGGGGTTTGGAGCGGGGAAGGCTGAGGCTCTTTTGAGGGAGTGGACCGAGGGTGAGTCGCTGGTGAAGCATGGGCTGAGTGTGGCTCGGTGTACTGAGAGCTATGGAGTGAGGGAAGCGGCGCGGCTGGGGCTGGAGGGGGAGGCTGCGACGAGGTTTGCGGAGCTGTATCGGTGCACGGGGTTGCTGCATGACTTCGACTATGAGAAGCATCCGACGCCGGCGGAGCATCCGTTTGTGGGGGTGGCTTACCTGCGGGAGAACGGGTGGCCGGAGGAGATGCTGCACGCGATCCTGGCGCATGCTGACTACTCGGGCGTGGTGCCGGAGACGCATCTGGATCGGTCGCTGTTTGCGTGCGATGAGCTGGCGGGTTTTCTGACGGCTTGCGCGCTGGTGAAGCCTTCGAAAGCAATTGCCGACGTTGAGGTGGCGGGAGTGAAGAAGAAGATGAAGGATAAGGCGTTTGCGCGGGCGGTGAAACGCGAGGATATTACGCAGGGGGCGGAGCTGTTGGGGATTTCCGTGGAAGAGCACATTGGCAACTGTCTGCGGGCGATGCAGGAACATGCGGCGGAGTTGGGGTTGTAGCGTCTTATGATTGTTGAAGGTTGGTTCGATGGGAGACTGGAATGCGAATGATGCGGGTGGCAGCGGTTGCCGTGGTTTTGGGGATGGCTTTGACAGCGCGGGCTGCGGAGAAGATCTTTGATCCGTCGCGGGATTCGGAAACGGATCTGAAGGCGGCGATTGCGCAGGCCAAGGCTGAGCATAAGAACATCTTGATGGATGTGGGCGGCAACTGGTGCTCGTGGTGCGTGCTGGTGGAGCGGACGATGCACGAGGACGCCGAGCTAAATGCGCTGCTCAGCAAAAACTACGTGCTGCTGCACGTGGACTTCAGCCAGGGGCACGAGAACACGGAGTTCCTGAAGCACTATCCGAAGCCGACGGGATATCCGGCGTGGTATGTGCTCTCGCCGAGCGGGAAGCTGTTGAAGGCGGAAGACACAAGCGAGCTGGAGCAGACGCACAAGCTCGCGGCGGGATACAACCGCGATGCGCTGAAGCAGTTCTTGACGGAGAACGCGCCGAAACCCTAGTTGCAGCTGCGGAGGATGAGCAGCCAGGCCGCGGAGAGGATGATGGAGCCGATGATGGCAATGGCCAGCAGCGGCGTGCGGCCGGTGGCGTGGGGGGCGTTCTTGCTGTGCTGGCGGGGGTCGGCTGGGTTGTAGCGGATGGGGAAGAGCGTGTTCTGGGGGATGGCCTTCTCGCTCATGAACTGGCCGGTGTGGAGAATGGGTTCGCCGTCCGGGGTGGGGACCCAGTAGTTGAAGGTGATGCTGAAGTGGCGGCTGGAGGGAATGCCGAAAGCGAGTGCGCGTCCAGCGCCGGCATCGTAGCGGCAGGACGTGACGGTGGCCATGGCTTCAGGCCAGGGGACGCGGGCTGGGCGGGTTGTGCGAGTGGGCGCAGGCATGCTGGTGGGCCGGAGTGACCATTCTAGCGGTTGAGTGTGTCCAGCCAGAGCAGGAGAGCAATAGCTGCGAAGACGCAGAGCGTCCACAGCACGCCGCGGACTGCGGTGGCGATGCGCGACTGCAGCAGAGGACGCCAGTAGAAGTGGCCCGGGCGGGCGGGGTTATAGCGGATGGTGACGGTGTTGCCGTCGACCAGCATGTAGAGGGGGGAGGATTCAGGGACACGGAAGGAGGCGGAGTGGCGGGTGCTGCTGGCGTCGGTCCAGGAGATCTGGTCGCTGGAGGTGTAGGTGTAGCTGACGTTGCCGGAGCGGTCGTAGTGAGGTCGGGTTTCCATGTCCGCTCTGTCCATACGGGCGGTGGCCTCGGGCCATTTGTCGTAGCCGCGGAGTCGCTCCCAGAGTTCGAGGATCATCGGCGAGAACCTTCGAGCTGTGGTGAATCGAGACGCGTGATGCCGGCTTGTTGAAAGCCTGTGTTCGTTGCTTCAACGGTACCGGGCAAGGCTACGGCGCGGGATAGGTCCTGCAGGACGATCACCTCGTAGCCTAGCTGGGCGGCCGCGAGGGCAGAGAAGCCGACGCAGAAGTCGTAGGCGAGGCCGGTGAAGAAGAGGCGGGTGAAGCCGCGCTCGCGGAGGTAGCCGTTGAGACCGGTGGGTGTCACGCCGTCATTTTCGGTGAAGGCGGAGTAGCTGTCGATGTCGCGGCGAAAGCCTTTGCGGAGGATGAGCTCGGCGTGCGAGATGGATACGGCAAGCTCGGCGCCTGGGGTGCCCTGGACGCAGTGATCGGGCCAGAGAGCCTGGGGGCCGTACGGGGCCTGGATGGTGTCGGCGAAGGGCTGCTTGCCGGGGTGCGAGCTGGCGAAAGAGATGTGGCCGCTGGGGTGCCAGTCTTGCGTGAGGATGACGTGGTCGAAGCGCTGGGCGAGGGCGTTGATGTGGGCGACGATGTCTCCGCCACCGGCGACGCCGAGGGCGCCGGTGTAGCCGGCTTCGCGGGGGAGGAAGTCCTGCTGCATGTCGATGACGAGTAGAGCATCGGTGGGGAGGAGTTCGACGGGCATAGCTTAATTGTACGAGGAGCTCGGAGAGTGTCAGCACGGTGGTGATGGTGCGATGCTATCCTTGCGAGTTCTTGGATGGTGCTATGGCAGATGTGATGAAAGCGGCGAATGAGCTGGGATCGAAGCTGGATGCGGGCAGTGTGAAGTTTGGAGCGAACCGCGTGGCGATGGTGGCGTTGCTGGGGGGGCTGCGCGATGCGGAAGCGAAGATTCGCGAGGGCGGCGGCGAAAAGGCTGCGGAGGCGCAGCGCGCGAAGGGCCGGCTGACGGTGCGAGAGCGGCTGGCGCTGCTGCTGGATAAGGATTCCGAGTGGACGGAGCTGGGGCTTTGGGCGGCGGATGGGATGTATGCGGAGTTTGGCGGGGCTCCGGGAGCCGGTGTGGTGACGGGGCTGGGACGCGTGGAGGGGCGGCTGTGCATGATCGTCGCCAACGATGCGACGGTAAAGGCCGGGGCGTTCTTTCCAATGACGGCCAAGAAGGTGCTGCGGGCGCAGACGATTGCGCTGGAGAACCGGATCCCAACGTTGTACCTGGTGGACTCTTCGGGCGTGTTTCTGCCGCTGCAGGAGGATGTGTTTCCCGACCAGGATGACTTTGGGCGGGTGTTTCGGAATAACGCGGTGATGAGCTCGCTGGGCGTTCCGCAGATGACGGCGATCATGGGGATGTGCGTGGCGGGCGGGGCGTATCTGCCGGTGATGACGGATACGGTGTTGATGACGGAGGGCTCGGGGCTGTTTCTTGCGGGGCCGGCGCTGGTACAGGCGGCGATCGGGCAGAAGACTCCGGCGGAAGAGCTGGGCGGGGCGCAGATGCATGCCGAGATCTCGGGCACGGTGGACTTCAAGGAGAAGGATGATGCGAGCTGCATCGTGCGGCTGCGGTCGCTGGTGAGCCGGCTGGGGCGGCGGAAGGGTGAGGCGTTCAGCCGTGTTCCGTTCGATGCGGTGGAGGATGCTCCGAAGTTTGCGGTGGAAGATTTGTATGGGTTGATGGACCCGGCGGTGGGAGCAACGAATGCGTACGACGTGCGCGAGGTGATTGCACGGGTCGTTGATCGCAGTGAGTTCGATGAGTACAAGGCGGAGTTTGGGCGGACGCTGGTGTGCGGCTATGGGCGGATTGGCGGACGCGCGGTGGGGATCGTGGCGAATCAGAAACAGCATCAGCAGATGACGGTTGCGATGGGGCCGCAGCAGGGAGAGAAGCGGACGGAGAGCGCGCAGAAAGCGGCGCGATTCATCATGGACTGCAACCAACAACTGGTGCCGCTGATTTTTCTGCACGATGTGAACGGGTTCATGGTGGGCAAGGATGCGGAGTGGAGCGGGATCATTCGCGCAGGGGCGAAGATGGTGTCCGCTGTGAGCACGAGTGTGGTGCCGAAGATTACCGTGATCGTCGGCGGTAGGTTTGGGGCGGGGCATTATGCGATGTGCGGCAAGGCTTATGATCCGCGCTTTCTGTTTGCGTGGCCGACGGCGCGGTATGCGGTGATGAGTGGAGCTTCGGCGGCGAATACTTTGGTCGAGGTTCGCGTGAAGCAGTTGGAGCGCGCAGGCAAAGTGCTGAGCGCGGAAGACCGGCAGAAGATTTATGACGAGATCAAGGCGACGTATGACGCGCAGGCTGATCCGCGGTATGGAGCGGCGCGGTTGTGGGTGGATGCGATTATTGATCCGGCGAAGACGCGTGAGGTGCTGATGACGGCGCTGGAGGCCGTGGCGTTGAATCCGGAGGTGGCGAAGTTCAATCCGGGGGTGTTGCAGACGTGATGGCTCAAGGGGCGGAGCAGTCGAAGGAAGAGGTGGAGAAGCTGCAGCGCCTCCACGAAAACTTTGGGATGAACTCGATTACGCGACCGTATGGGATCGGTGTTGGGTTCAGAGGACGGAGCTTTGCATCAGAAGCGGATCGCGAGGCGAAGATTGAGCTGCGGACTCGATGGATTGTGTTTCTTTGGGTGCCGCTGATTCCTCTGGGGTCGTATCGGATTCGTAGGCTCAAGCCGGTGATTTCGGCCAGAGGGAAGCTGGCGAGGAAATTTGAGTTGATCAGCCAGGAACGGCTTTGCTGGCGGCAGGTGCTTCGGATGTGGGCGATAGCGGCAGCGGCTGTGGTGGCACTTGTCGCCTTGATGAAGGTGTTCGATTTGTGGTGAAGAATCGTCGAGGTACCGATCGCATCCAATATTTCTTGGTCTGTCGCAGATGACAATTTCCGGGATTTGGCGTGAGATGAAGGGCGAGGATTTTTAGCTTGGTGAAGATTATTGAGTGTCCGCGAGATGCGTGGCAGGGTCTGCCGAAGGTGATTTCGCCGGAGGTGAAGGCGGAGTACCTGCGGTCGTTGATTGCGGCGGGGTTTCAGCATATCGATGCGGTGAGTTTTGTTTCGAAGTCTGCGGTGCCGCAGGTGGCGGACTCGGAGTTTGTACTGGAGTATCTGGATGCGCCGGAAGAAGTGGAGATCATCGGCATCGTTGTGAACTCGAAGGGTGCGGAGCGGGCGGCTGCGAGTGGGCGGGTGACGACGTTGGGATTTCCTTACTCGATTTCTCCGCAATTTTTGGATCGGAATCAGCGGCAGACCCCGGAAGATGCGCTGGAGCAACTGGAGCAGGTTGGCGAGATCGCTTACAAGGCCGGCATGGATATGGTGGCGTATGTGTCGATGGCGTTCGGCAATCCTTATGGCGACGCGTGGGACATTGATGAGGTAGTGAGCGCGGTGGATCTGATGGTGGATTCGGGCGTCGCGGCTGTTTCTCTGGCAGACACTGTCGGTGCGGCCGATGCAGCGAAGATTCGCGATGTGCTGGGGTGTGTGCTGGGCGTGCATGAGGGGTTGGAGGTGGGCGTGCATCTGCACGCGCGGCCGGAGGATGCTGCAGCGAAGGTGAAGGCCGCGTATGAGGCTGGGTGCCGGCGGTTTGATGGAGCCATTGGAGGGTTGGGTGGATGCCCGTTTGCGCAGGATGCGCTGGTGGGAAATCTGCCGACGGAGGTGCTGCTGGCGACGCTGAAGGAGCTGGGAGCGGAGCTGCCGGAGTTGGAGCCGCTGGACCGGTTAATTGGGACGAGCCAGGAGATGGCGCGGCGGTACTCGATGGTGCAGTAGAGAAGAACGTAGAGGTTGCGATGAGCACTGTTCGGGTCGAAGACGAGGGTGGGGTTCGGACGATTACGCTGAATCGTCCGGAGCGGCGCAATGCGCTGAATGTGGAGATGCAGGAAGAGTTAATCGTCGCGCTCAAAGCGGCGGAGGACGCCGGGGCTCGGGTGGTGGTGTTGTGCGGCGAAGGTGAAGCGTTCTGCGCGGGGTTGGATTTGGCGGTGCTGAAGGAGATGGCGGGGAAGTCCGCCGAGCAGCATCGCGAGGAGGCGGAACGGACAGCGTGGATGTTTCGGACGTTGTGGGATTTGGATGTGCCGACGATTGCCGTCGTGCAGGGGGCGGCGGTTGCCGGAGGAACAGGACTGGCGACGATTTGCGACTTTACGCTGGCGGCTCCGGAGGCGAAGTTTGGGTACACGGAGGCGCGGATTGGGTTTGTGCCGGCGCTGGTGAGCGCGTACCTGGGGATGCAGGTGGGCGACAAAGTGGCGCGGGGGCTGCTGCTTTCGGCGCGAATTTTTGGGGCGGATGAAGCGTTGCGGTTGGGGTTGGTGAATGAGATTGTGGCCGGCGATGGGTTGAAGGTTCGAGCGTATGAGCTGGCTGCGGAGCTGATGCGAAACTCGCCGGAGAGTTTGCGGGCGACCAAGCGGCTGTTGCGGATGCAGCAGGAGGAGCAGCTTGCGAGCGCGCTCGAGTTGGCGATGGAGGCCAACGCGGCTTCGCGGCTGACCGCGGATTTTCGCGAGGGAGTGGCGTCGTTTGTCGAGAAGCGGAAGCCGGTGTGGAAAGGCAGAGCATAGAGACTCGGCGGTGGGAATCAGGGGGCATTCCTTTTGTGTCGGCTGGCGTGCGGTGGGAACGCAGGATTTGTGACTAGACTGGTTGCATGGATTCACTGGATGAGGTGCTGGAGCGCGGCTACTCCGAGTCGCGGGTGAGGGTGCGATACGCGGAGACCGACCAGATGGGCGTGGTGTATCACGCGAACTACCTGGTGTGGTTCGAGATTGGGCGCGTGGACTTCATCCGGCATGCGGGGCTCGACTATCGCGCGATGGAGCAGGAAGAAGGCGCGATGATTGCCGTGGTCGAAGCGACGGCTCGCTATAAAGCTCCTGCACGGTATGACGATGAACTGATTGTGCGGACCTCACTGGCGGGAGTGCGTGGACCGATCGTGCGCTTTCGCTATGCGATCATGCGGGCGGCCACCGAATCCGAGGCAGAGGTGTTGTTGTGCGAAGGTGAGACCGTGCACATCGTGGTTGGGCGGGATATGAAGAAGCGCGATATGCCGGAGAAATATGCGGAGCGGTTTGCGCAATTGGTGCATCGGATAGCGAAGAAGGACTAAGGAGTGGGCTCGATGAGCGAGAAGAAGGTTGCGTTGATCAGCGGGGCTAACAAGGGCATTGGTTTCGAGACTGCACGGCAGTTGGGGAAGATGGGTTACACCGTGCTGCTGGGTTCGCGGGATGCGATGAAGGGCGAGATCGCGGCTCGGCAGCTTCGCGGCGACGGCGTGGATGCACGCGTGGTGAAGCTCGACGTGCGCAAGCAGGCGGACATTGATGCGGCGGCGAAGATGATCGAGGCCGAGTACGGCAAGCTCGACGTGCTGGTGAACAACGCCGGCGTAATGGAAGAGAAGAGCTGGACGGTAAACACGACCAGTTCGACCGACATGCAGAAGCTGCGGTCGACGTTTGAGACGAACGTGTTTGCCGTGGTGGCGGTGACGCAGGCGATGCTGCCTTTGCTGAAGAAGGCGGATGCGGCGCGGGTCGTAAATGTGTCGAGCATTCTTGGCTCGGTGAGTCTGCAGGCGACTCCGGGATCGCCGACGTATGGCACGAAGTTGTTCGCATATAACTCGTCGAAGGCAGCGCTGAATTTGTTTACGATCTCGCTCGCGCATGAGCTGCGCGGAACGAAAATCAAGGTGAACTCGGCGCACCCAGGGTGGGTGAAGACGGATATGGGGGGAAGCGCGGCGCCGATGGATGCTGTGGCTGGGGCGAAGACCGAGGTGCAGTTGGCGACGCTGCCGGAGGACGGGCCGACGGGTGGGTTCTTCCACAACGGAGAAACGATTCCCTGGTAGGTCCGCGCTGCTCAGGCGACTTGCTTGGCGACGTCTTTGTCTTCGCAGGGTGCGGGAGCGTTGCGCGAGCGAGAGCGGTCCCATGCCTTGGCGTACTTCCAGCTGGCGTAGACGGAGTGGTAGAAGTGCAGCAGCAGGCCCTCGCGTCCGTCGAGGAAGCCGAGGCGGAAGATGTAGTTCCAGACAAAGGTGAAGTGGGGAAAGAGGAAGGTGCGCGCCAGAAACGTGGGGAGCGAGGAGAAGGTGCGTCCGCGGGCGATGAGCAGATCGGCGCCGAGGTTGGAGTAGCGGTCCATGTGCTCGATGTAGGTGGAGAGCGTTGGATAGGC
This sequence comes from Acidobacteriota bacterium, assembly GCA_040388825.1. GTDB lineage: Bacteria > Acidobacteriota > Terriglobia > Terriglobales > Acidobacteriaceae > Granulicella. The sequence continues at coordinate 12,489 of JAZKBC010000227.1, forward strand.
GTGGTGGATGATGTCGTAGTCGAGCGTGCCGGCGGCGCCGTCGAAGGTGATGATCTCGTGCACCGGTCGGTCTTCGAACTTGGGTGCGAAGTTGGCGGTGGAGCGGCGGAAGAGGCGCAGTTTGGGGTCGGGATAAAAGCCGCCGTGCTTGATCCAGCGGCCGAGGAACAGGTTGCGGCGCTTGAGGTAGAAGGCGTCCGTGGTGGGGTGCGAGACGAGCAGAGTGCGCAACTGGCGCTGGAGGTCGAGCGAGAGTTCTTCGTCGGCGTCGAGCGTCAGGATCCAGTCGCTGGTGCACTGCTCGATGGCGAAGTTCTTCTGCGCGGCAAAGCCGGGCCAGGGGCGCTCGATGACGCGTGCGCCGTAGTCGCGGGCGATCTGCTGGGTGCGGTCGGTCGAGCCGGAGTCGACGACGATGATCTCGTCGGCCCACTGCACGCTCGCGAGCGTGCGTGCGAGGTTGGCTTCTTCGTTGAGTGTGACGATGGCGACGGAAAGGAGCGGCATTGATTCTTCCTCAATCGAGCGAGATGGAAGAGTCCTGGAGGTGCTCGCGGAGAAGACGCTGCGTGAGAGCGCGCAGCTCCTCGCCGGTTTTGGGGAGGGTGAAGGCGTGGGCCGCTTCGTTCCACTCCAGCTTGAAGCTGGTGGAGATGGCGGAGATCCAGACCTGGCGGACGGGAGTGTTGGGCGTGAAGACGAACTTGGCGCTGTCGTCTTCGAAAAGAATGTTGAGCACGCCGTTCTTCTCTTCGACCTCGAAGCCGCCGTCTTCTTCGGCGCGGAAAAGCGATTGTTTCAGGGCTTCGAGAGCGTTGTCGGATTCGCGGCGGAATGTAGCTTCATCGATCATGCGGATTCAGTGTACTTCGAGATGCGAGGTTCGCGTGGCGAGATTCGCCATCACGATTTCGGGTGGATGTAGTAAATGATGCCCAGGAAGTCATCGGAGACGAGGAAGGTGTCCGGGCCGATGCGGAGAATACCGCACGGACGTCCGTGGACGACGGTCTTGCCTCCGGCGGAGGTGAGGAAGCCGGTGAGGAAGGGCTGCGGTGTGCGATCGGCGGCGGTGAAGCGGACGATACGGTAGCCGGTTCCGATGTGGGGGTGGCTCGCTCCGTGCAGAGCGACGAGGAAGCTATCGCGTAGCAGGGAGTTCTTGCCCGCCGCAAAGTACGCGAAGCCTAGCGGCGAGCCGTGCGCGGTGAATGTAGCGTACGCGCGGGGGACATCCTTGCAAGTGGTAAGCGGTGCGGGTACAGGGCCGAGGTTGGGACCGACGGCGTCATGGACTTGCGCTGCGAGGTTGGTTCCGGCAGCGGCTACACCTTGTTGCGCGCCGTAGACAGAGTCGACGGCGGCGTTGCGCTCGGCTGCGGCAGCGCGGCTGCGTTCGGCGAGGTTGGTGCGGGCGTCGTCGGCGGAGGGCAGATCGGGGAGTGGGGTGTGGTCGAGCGTGGGCTGTCCGTGGGCGAAGTAGCACGCGGGCCAACCGTAGTTGGGTGCCGAGACCTGCGCGATCGGGCCGGGGTGGGTGTCGGAGTCGAGCTCGAAGAAGGTGTCATCGGGCAGCTGGTCGCCGAGGTGATCGTCGCCCATGTTGGTGGCGAACAGAGCGCCGCCGTCGAGGTCGGGGAGGAAGCGGAGATCAACGGCGTTGCGCAGGCCGTGCGCGACAATTTGCTCGTGCGAGCCGTCGGGATTCATCACGACGAGCGCGGCACGGACGGCCTCGCGCTCCTTGCAGTAGTTACAGGAAGAGCCGGTGGTGATGTAGATGCGTGTCCGGCCGTGCAGAGAAGCGATCGCGACGGTGCGTGTCAGGTGCCAGCCGCCATACTTGTAGTTGAGCCCGTAGTCGGGGAAGCGCGTGAGTACCTCAGGAGGCGTGGTGGGATGCGTGTCGCCGGGGTTGTATTTGTACCGGACGAGCCGGTCCGTCAGCGGGAGATAGATCCAGGACTGGTGCGTCTTCGGGTCGGTGTAGAAGGCGAGGTTATTGGGGTTGCGCAGATGATCGAGGTAGTGGATGACATTGGTGAAGGTGTGCGTCTGTGGGTTCCAGCCATCGAGGATGTAGATGGTGCCGTTGGTGTTGTCGGAGAGGTCGTGCATGCCGGTGGCGAAGATGCGGCCGTCGGGTGCTTGTGCGAAGAAGCGTATGCGGCGAAGGCCGGTAGCGGCGACATTGATGTCGAATCCACTGGGGAGCGAGAGCGTGATGGATTTGCCGGGGGTGTAGGCGAGGGTGTGCGCGGTCTGGGATTCGAGAGCTGGAGACAGGGCTGCGGCGACCAGGAAGAGCGCGGGACATGAGCGTAAACGGGAGCGA
>JAZKBC010000227.1:14833-20791 GCA_040388825.1 Acidobacteriota bacterium
CATGCTGGTAGTTAGACGCTGCCACTGTGGGCTGAGCTTCGAGGCCGCTGAGATTTCGCGACGATGATCAGTGGGCGGTGCCGCAGGCTTCGACCGGGCCGGTGGGGTCGTAGTGCTGGGTAGTGTCGTTGAAGGCGAAAGGTTGGCAGAAGAACGAGCGCAGGTGCGACATCTGGAAGTCGCGCGAACGGGCCAGCGGATCGGCGGCTTCTTTCGGTGTCAGGTGGCCCGTCCCGGTGACGAGGGTCAGCGCGTGGGCAACGGCGGGGTCGCCCTGGATCCAGCGCTGGGTGATCTCGCAGCCCTGGTGGATGTGGTTGGTGGCCGGCGTGTCGCACACGCGCAGCCCGGAGACGAAGCTGATAGTCACCACGGCCTTGTTGTCGATGATGCGCAAGCGCGCTTCGTTCTCGTTGAAGTCGCCATTGGGCGAGTCGGTCAGGCCGTGAAAGACGGCGCGATTGCGTCCGCGCTCGTGCATGGAGTGCACGATGTGGAGGAAGGTGTCGGGCGTGGTGGCGGGATCGCTGAAGGTGGCGTGCAGCGTCATGGTGCCGATGCGTCGCCAGTCGCCTTCCGTGGTCAGCAGTATGGCGGTAATCAGGTGCTGATCGAGCTCGACCGTGAGCAGGGCGTCTAGCTCGCTCGAGCCGCCCAGGTCGACCAGGTCAAGCTGGACGGAGTGCGGCATAGGCACATGGCCCGTGACGAGGTACTGCGCGGGCGCGCCCACGGCGGCCAGCGCGGTAGCGCGGGTACGGCTATCTTCGGCCTGCAACTGGCGGCTCAGGGTCTGCGGCGACGGCACGGCGTAATCTGCCGTGGCGAACTCCAGCGGACCCAAACCAGAGCTGACCGGAGGGAAGATGGGGGCAGGGGGCGGCGTGGCGTGCTGCGGAGGCGGCGTAGGAGGCGAGGAGCCTCCGCTGTGCTTCTGCGCGAGGGCGTGGCCGGTAAAGGCCAGCGCCATCGGCAGAAGGGCGGATAGAAGAACGCGGCGATGCATGAGGTTGCTGAAGTCCTGAGTTTAAAGCGGACGCGGATGCGGTTAGAAAGGGATGTCTTCGTCGGTGATGCCCTGGTCGGCGTAGTCGGGTGCTGAGGAGCTCGCCGGAGCGCTGGAGCGGGAGTAGCCGCCCGAAGAGCGTTCGGCTCCGCCTTCACCGCGACCGGCGCCACCGCCAAGCAGCGAAAGTTCGTTGACCAGGATCTCGGTTTTATACTTTTTCTGGCCGCTTTCCTTGTCGTCCCACGAGCGCGTCTGGATCTTGCCTTCGACGAAGACCTGGGTGCCCTTTTTGACGTAGTCGCGGACGATTTCGGCTGTACGTTGGAAGCAGACGAGGTTGTGCCACTCGGTCTTGTCGGCCCACTGGCCGTCCTGACCTTTGGCGCGTTCGGCGGTAGCGAGAGAGAAGCTGGCGACGGTCATGCCGCCGGCCGTGGTGCGAATTTCGGGGTCTTTGCCGACGTTGCCGAGCAGGAAGACTTTGTTGACGCCTTTAGCCATGAGAGTGCTCCATTCAGGAAACGAGGATAGCAGAGACAGGCTAGGAAATATGCGCTGCGTGCGCCCGCCGGCTCTAAGGTTCACCAACCCAACAGCTGGCGGAGGACGGCGACCAGGAGCCGAATGGGCCCAAGGGAGCAGATTCAGGCGATGATGCTGTGGTGGGGGCCCGAGCGTAACGTTGAAGGCGGCTGTTTAGCGATCCGTGGATGAGGGGCGGATGATATCTTGCCCGTATCAGCCGTAAATCAATTGGGCCGTGCTGGCGCCGGTCCTTCCGTGCTCAATTTCTGCCGCCACGATTCAGAGGACAATGAAACAGCCCTCCGCTCTCAATCTGATCAGCCGTCGCGACTTTACCAAGTGGGCGGCAGCAGCGTCCGCGCTGCTCCTGACACCGGAGGTGCTGGCTGCGAGCGCTCTGGAAGCAACGATGTTCATTCTTCCCGGCGAAATGGAGGCGCTGCACAAGCGCTATACGAAATACAAGATTCCAGTTCCTGGTGACGCCACCGGAGATAGCCTGCGGTGGCGGCTGCTGAACGACTCACTGGCGGGAGCCAAGGCGCTGGATAATCTTTTGCGCAAGACCAAGGTTGTGCACGTAAACGGCTCGTGGCTGGACGCGGTGACTGCGGCGACAGCAATCGAATGGATTTCGACCTATCCGCCCTTCAACGAGCAGGCGAAGATCAAAATGGCCGATGTGCTGTTGCGCGGGTGCCAGGACCTGGTCAACGATACGGCGCTGGTGGTGCCAGATTCGGTCTCCTACGGGAACGGCGCATTGGGCAAGATGGCGGCTGCGATATTTACGTACACTACCGCGGCACGGCTGGCCCCCGGGCATGAGGGCCTGGCTGAGCTGCATGACTTTATGGCGGCGAGTTTTGCTAACGTGATGGCGCAGACCGAACTGGTCACACCGGACGGCAGCAGCGCCGAAGGCATGGACTATATGCGTACCTGTTACGTTCCTCTGCTGCTGCTGGCTGAGATGAAACGCACGCTGACAGGAGAGGATCCGGCCGAGAAGTTCACCCTGTTGCGCAGCATGGGCGAAACCTACCTGTACAAGCTTTTGCCCGACGGCACGTTGGCGCGGGAAGGCGATAATGAGTATCCATTTTTGACGTCGAAAGACACCATGGTCCTGGGCTACGCGATGCATCGTTTTCGCGACCGCCATGCTGCCTGGATGTTGCGGCACGGTACCACGGTTTCTACAACCTGGGCTTTTCCCGCGTTGGAGTTCATATGGGCCGATCCTGAACTGGACGCCGAAAATCCACGCAACATTCCTGGCGGCAGCCATGCAAAGCACTTTCGCGGAGTTGACCAGGTGGTGTTTCGCACCGGCTTCGGAGAGAAAGATACGCGCATCGAGTTCGACTGCGGACCGTACTTCGCGACCCATCAGCACATGGACCGCGGCCATTTCACGATCCACCATCAAGGCCATCTTGCCATCGACAGCGGAGCCGACTACAACGGTTCCGAGAGTCCGCATTTCTTGAACTACTATCGCCGAACCGTGGCGCACAACACAATGTTGGTGTACGACCCGGCGGAGCAGTTCAAGTGGGGAGATTCGGACGTTCGCGCAGCCAATGATGGCGGCCAGCGCATGGACTCGAAGCGCTACTGGAACACGATTCGCAGTGTTGCTGACTGGAAAGCGTCGCACGACGTGTGGGATATCGGTCATCTGCGCGCCGTGGACACGGGCGATCCTCGGTACATGTACTCGCTGGGAGATGCGACGCGCGCCTACTCGGCGAAAAAGCTGGCAAAGTTTACCCGCGAGCTTGTGTTTCTACCGCAGCAGGATGTGCTGCTGGTGTTTGACGACGTGCGGTCGACGCAGCCGGAGTTTCGCAAGACGTGGTTGTTGCACATGGTGGACGAGCCGAGGTTTCTGCGATCTGGTCGCGACGCAGCGGGTGGAGGCGAACGGGCTGGGGACGCCTGGGGCGGCGTGGCTGCTTCCGAAGGAGATGTGGTGCGAGTCCAACATCACAACGGCGAGATGACGGTTCATGCGCTGTTGCCGGCGCATCGCACCCTGATGAAGCGTGGCGGCGCCGGACACGAGTTTTGGACGCCCGGCAACTCCAGCGGTGGCGACTGGGGAAGCGGCCGGAATTGGCCGTTGTTTCCGTTCAGCGGCGGACCTTTGCCGGAGGATCCGGAAGAGCGCGCGCTGTGGCAATCGTTCTACGGCGCGGAATTCAAGGAGATCAAGTCTTCCAACAAGGACAGCGTGATTCCTGGAAGCTGGCGGATTGAAGTGAGTCCGTCGCAGGCTGCGAAGAACGATTTCTTTTTGAACGTGTTTGAGATTGGCGGCAAGGGGCAGACCGGCGCCCTGGTTGTGCTACCCATTCATGGCAGCCGTGTGGAGGGTGCGCTGTGCGGAACGACCGCGGTTGTGTTCTTCGGTCCGGGGCCTGGGGAGGCTGCCGGGGCGGTGGAGTTTACGTTGGCGGGTGCGGTGGCCGAGCGGTTATGGATGCGTGGGCTGGCCGCCGGGAAGCAGCACAGGATCGACGTCGCGGGATCGCAAGTGATGACGGCGACAGCGAATACATCCGGTGTGGCGATGGTGGAAGGGCGCTTCGGTGCGGGGAGCCGCGTGCGCGTAAGCGTGGTTTAGCGGCGGAACAGGTCGCCGGTGAGCTTGGCGAGCCCGAGCGCGAGCGTGAGAGCTCCGGTGGGAACGCAGCCGAGGGCGAGCATGAGGGCCAGCCAGCCGCTGTTGGTGTGCGGTCCCTGGCGCGAGACTCCGCCGAAGACGGTGAAGAGCAGAAGCACGGCGACGGCTCCGGTGACGGAGATGAGGGTGCCGGTGCGGAGGATCTTGCGGGTGTCTGGGCGCATGGTTAGTGAATCGCCGCTTGCATGAGGTAAACGACTACGCCGGTGATCGAGACGTACAGCCATATGGGATACGTCCAGCGCGCGAGGCGTTTGTGAGCGGGAAAGCGTCCTGTCAAAGAGAGAAAGAAAGTAATGAGAATCAGCGGCAGAGCAATTGTCGAGAGGACGATGTGCGAGGCGAGCAGCTTCCAGTAGAACGGCCACCAGTGGTTGGCGCGGTTGAACTTTGTCTCGCCATGGAGCGCGAAGTTGAGTAGATAGGACACGAGGAAGATGGTCGAAAAGAAGAAGGCCGTGAACATGGCCGCACGGTGGCTGGGTATGTTGCGACGCAGGATGAAGAAGAGTCCGAAGAGCAAAGCCACGGTGGAACATGCATTGAGCACCGCGTTCACCAAAGGCAGGGATCGCAGGTGCGTTCCGCTGACGTCGGTGGGTGCATGAAAGTAGACCAGCCAGCAGATGAATGCGCTGGCGATCATGCTGATGGCGATGATGGTGAGGATGATGGAGGGCGGGGTGCGGGCTCCGGTTTTGCGGGGCAAAGTCGTGTCGAGCGTCATTAGAAGAGGAGCCTTCCCTGGGCGTTGAGCATCATGGCGAGCAGAAGTAGAGGGAGATAGATGACTGAGACTTTGAGCAGGTGGCGGGCGATTTTGCGGTTTTCTTCTGCTTCGGGGTTGCGGGTGATTTTGGCGAAGTTGAGGGCGGCATGGAGGTACCAGGCGCCGAGGAGGATGGCGGCTATGGCGTAAGGCTTGCCGGTGACGTGGAGGAAGGTGGTCCAGAGGCTGACGGGGATCATGAGGACGGCGTAGAAGATGGCCTGGATGACGGAGGCGCGGGCGGCGTCGGCGATGGGTTCCTGGGTGGCGGTGACGCGGATGCCGGCGTTGGCGTAGTCGGCGCGGTAGAGCCAGCCGATGGCCATGAAGTGGGGGAACTGCCAGACGAAGAGGACGGCGAAGAGGGCGACGGCAGGCCACTCGATGAGGCCGCGCGAGGCGGTCCAGCCGATGAGCGGGGGAAGCGCGCCGGGGAAGGCTCCGATGAAGGTGTTGAGCGTGGTGAAGCGCTTGAGCGGAGTGTAGATGCCGACGTATGAGACGGCGGTGAGGAGCGTTAGCGAGCCGGTGATGAGGTTGGTGGCGAAGGCGAGGTAGAGCGAGCCTCCGCAGACGAGCAGGAAGCCGAAGAGGAGGCCGTGAGCGAGGCCGATGCGGTGTTGCGCCATGGGACGCTGCGCGGTGCGCGGCATGCGGCTGTCGAGTTGGCGTTCGAGGGCTTGATTGAGGGCGCTGGAACCGGCGGTGACGAGGGCGATTCCGAAAAGCGCTTTGACGAGAGCGATGTCGAAGGGGCTGATGTTGGAGCGGAGGCAGCCGAGATAATAGCCGGCTGCGGCGGTGATGATGACCATCAGGGAAACGCGGGGCTTGGTGAGGATGACGTAGTCGGCCAGCAAAGCGCGGGTGCGGGCTTGCGGAGGGACGATCGTGGATGTGGCTGCGGTTGGCACGGACTTTACTAGGATATCGTGAGCGGCTGGGTGGGACCCCCTCCCCCTG
>JAZKBC010000227.1:20801-22828 GCA_040388825.1 Acidobacteriota bacterium
CGGGAGGTCCCGTGGATTGCGGGGCTGCGGTGTGGGGTGGTAGCAAAATATTGATTCGGTTGGGGTTGGCTATGGGGTCTGTTGGCGGCGGAAAGGAACAGCAGGTCCTCTCCGAGGATGACAGAAAGAAAGGCAAGTGCAACAGCAACGACAAAAGCAAGAAGTTTGTTTTTGAGTTTCGAGTTGCGAGCTACGAGTTGCGAGTTAGAAGTGTGGCAAGGACCGTGGCGGTGGTTTTAAGGTCGGCGTCGGTGGTGAGGAGGTCGGGGCCGAGACGGAGGGTTTGGGGACGGGCGTCGGTGGCTATGTTTTGTTCACGGAGCGCGGCGCAGAGTTGGGCGGCTTCGGGGTGGGGGAGGGTGAGGAAGGCTCCGTGGTTTTCCGTGGCGCCGTAGACGGCGATGCCGGCATCGGCGAGGTAGTTCTTGAGGCGGGTTAGGCGGTCGAGGGTGTAGGTGCGGATGCGGTCGATGCCGAGAGCGAGGGCGAGTTGCTGGCCGGCCTTCGCCTGGTAGTAGGTGAAGGGGGCGGGAGTGGATTCGAGCCAGGCGTTACCGCCGGTGGCGAGGATGGGAGGGTTGGAGCGGTCGAAGCCGAAGACGTTGGCCTTGGCAAACCAGCCGATGTCGAGCTGGTGGAGGTTCGATTCGAGGGCGGAGGGGGAGAGGTACAGGAACGCTGCGCCGGGGCCGCCGCGGAGGTACTTGTAGCTGCCGCCGACGAGGAAGTCGGCGTTGAGCTGGGCGATGTCTACGGGGAAGACGCCGATGGAGTGGTAGGCGTCGAGCAGAAAGCGCGCGCCGTGGGCGTGGGTGTGGGCGATGAGGGCGGCGATGTCAGGGAGAATTTGCGACGTCATGAAGAGGACGTGCGGGGCGCAGACGAGGGTGGGCTTTTCGGCGGCGATGCTTTCGTAGAGCGCGCTGAGGTCAATGTTGCCGCTGGCGTCGTGGATGGGGATGAGCGAGAGGGTGATGCGGCCGGCGGCGGCGTACTGCTTGAGGATGACGTCGATGGAGTCGAACTCGGCGGTGGTGGCGATGACGTGGGGGATGCCGCTGTGGGCGTTGAGGACGGAGCGGAGGCCCTGGCCGGCGGAGACTTTGGGGACAACGGTGTCGGGGCGTGGAGAGCCGATGAGGGTGGCGATGTTGGCGCGGTGGTCGTGCTCGGCGGCGTTCCAGTCTTCCCAGGCTCCGCCGATTTTTGTTTGCCAGAGCTGGGCGGCGAGGCGGAGGTCGTCTTCGGTTTGATCGAGGGGACGGCCGAGGGAGTGGTTTTCGAGATAGATGGTTGGAGAGGCGAGGGTTTTGGAGAAGAGGGGGAAGATGTGGGCGCGGAGGTTGGCTTCGGTGAAGGGGGAGGAGCCGAGGGCGGCGATGGCGGTGGGGATAGTCATAGGAGTTGTAAGTTGTACGTTCTAAGTTGTAAGGGGTGTTGGTGGAGCTTCGGTGCGGGAGGCGAGGAGTTCGGGGAAGAAGGTTAGTTCGAGGGCCTGGCGGAGGAAGCTGGCGCCGGAGGAGCCTCCGGTGCCGCGGCGGAAGCCGATGATGCGTTCCACGGTTTTCAAGTGGCGGAAGCGCCAGAGCTGGAAGTACTCTTCGACGTCGACGAGCTTTTCGCACATTTCGTAGGCTTCCCAATGCTTGCGGGAGTCGCGGTAGATTTCGCGGAAGACGTCGACGAGGGCTTCGTTGCGGGTGTGGGGTTGGGAGAAGTCGCGGTGGAGGAGCTCGGAGGGAATGGCGTAGCCGCGGCGGGCGAGGAGTGCGAGGAACTCGTCGTAGAGGCTGGGGGCGTTGAGGGCGGAGGTGAGGTCGGAGTGGATGGCGGGGTCGTGGGCGAAGACTTTGAGGGTGGCGGGGTTCTTGTTGCCGAGGAGGAACTCGAGCTTGCGGTACTGGAAGGACTGGAAGCCGGAGGCGTTGCCGAGGACGTGGCGGAACTCCATGTACTCGGAGGGGGTGAGGGTTTCGAGGACGGACCACTGCTCGAAGAGCTGCATCTGGATGTGCTTGCAGCGGGAG
>JAZKBC010000227.1:22838-31618 GCA_040388825.1 Acidobacteriota bacterium
ATGCGGTCTTCGTGGTGATGCGCGATGGCGGAGGTGAGCTCGTGGAGGAGGAGCTTCATCCAGAGCTCGGAGACCTGGTGCTGGATGATGAAGAGGAGCTCGTCGTGGTGCTCGGGGTGGGAGAGAGGTTTTTGTTGCGCGAGGAGGCCGGGGAGCGAGAGGTAGCCGGAGTAGGAAAGGCGGTCGCTGAAGTCGGCGACGATGGTGGGTTCTACGGGGCGGGTGTTGGTGTCGGACATGAGGTGGCCTGCTGAGGAAGGATAACTCCTCTTGCGGGTGACAGGCGCGAAGGGTGTGATTCAGCGTTTTATGCGTTGACTCTGGTTCAGAGGGAAACTAGGCTGAGGATATGACGGTCACTATCGAATACGCTACGAAGCATCTGGATGAGTTGCTTGAGACGGTGGACGGAGGCGGCTCGGTGGAGATTGTGCGGCCGGATAAGCCGTCAGTGCGGTTGACGGGTGAGCCTCTGACCGCAGTTGCGGATACCCGAGCAAAGCGTGTGCTGGGCGCTGGGCGCGGGGAGTTGCGGACTGTCTCCGACGAGGAGTGGGAGCTAATGGACAAGGAATGGCGCAAGTCCTTTGAGGACAAGTTCAGCTCGGATGCAGCGTGAAGCTGTTACTGGACAGCCATGCAGTCTATTGGTCGTTATATGAACCCGAGCGCCTGCCCGGAGGGGTGTCGGCAGTCATCGAGGATTCTTCGAACAACATTTTCGTGAGTCACGTTTGCGTCTGGGAACTGGTAGATAAGGCCGCGAAGTTTCGATTGCCAGTCGCCGGTACATCCGTAGACCGAATCGTCGAGCGCATCTTCGGCCTGAGAGCGACGATGGTCCCGGTTGCGCTCGAGGATATTGTGGCTTCGGCGAAGCTACCGCAGCATCACGGCGATCCGATGGATCGAGTCCTGATTGCGCAGGCTGCGCGGCTGGGTGCAAGGTTGCTGAGCAAGGATCGGAAGTTCGCCTTGTATGGCGTGGATGTGTTCTGGCCGTGATCAGCTGGTGGGGAGGACGAGCTTGGCGATGGTGGCTAGCTGCATGAAGCTGGTGCCTTCGTAGATTTTGCCGATCTTGGCGTCGCGGTAGAGCTTTTCTACGGGGTAGTCCTTGACGAAGCCCGCTCCGCCGAAGACTTCGACGGCGAGGGAGGCGGTGCGCTCGGCGACCTCGGAGGCGAAGAGCTTGGCCATGGCGGCTTCCTTGAGGAAGTCGAGGCCGGCGTCTTTGAGGCGGGCGGCGTTGTAGACGAGGAGGCGAGCGGCTTCGATCTCCATGGCCATGCGGGCGAGCTGGAATTGCATGGCCTGGAAGCCGGCGAGGGGCTTGCCGAACTGTTTGCGCTCGCGGGCGTAGCGGGTGGCGTGGTCGAAGGCGCCCTGGGCGAGGCCGACGAGCTGAGCGCCGATGCCGATGCGGCCTTCGTTGAGGGTTTCGATGGCGATTTTGTAGCCTTTGCCGGGCTGGCCGAGGACGTTGGCGGTGGGGATGATGCAGTTGTTGAAGAGGAGCTCGCAGGTGGAGCTGGCGCGGATGCCTAGCTTGTCTTCTTTGCGGCCGACGGTAAAGCCTTCGGTGCCTTTTTCGACGACGAAGCAGGTGATGCCCTTGTAGCCGAGGGAGGCGTCGAGGGTGGCGAAGACGAGGAAGATGCTGGCTTCGAGGGCGTTGGTGATCCAGAGCTTGGAGCCGTTGAGGGTGTAGGTGCCGTCTACGTTGGCGGTGGCGCGGCATTGGAGGGCGAAGGCGTCGGAGCCGGAGACGGCTTCGGAGAGGGCGTAGGCGCCGGTGTCTTTGGTGGCGAGGCGCGGGAGGTAGGTTTTCTTTTGCGGCTCCGTGGCCCAGCGCTGGAGGGCGTTGATGACGAGGGTGTTCTGGACGTCGACGAGGACGCCGACGGCGGGGTCGACGGCGGAGATTTCTTCGACGGCGAGGACGGCTTCGAAGAGAGTGCCGTTGGCGCCGCCGTACTCTTCGGGGACCTGGATGGCCATGAGGCCGAGGGCGTGGAGCTGCTTGAGGAGGCGGGGGTTGAAGTGCTGCTGCTCGTCCATCTCGCGGACGAGGGGAGCGATTTCGGCGCGGGCGAAGTCGCGGACGGTGGAGCGGAAGAGTTGTTCGTCGTCGGAGAGCTGGGTTAAGGGCTGCATACAGGAGACAGTAGACAGCAGAGGGTGGGTGGTAGGGAAGCGGGGTGGGTTCGGGGTGGAGATTGCTGTGGAAATGTTGTGGGGGTATACTCTGGGGCATCGGCACAGCTGGAGCTTCTTTTGCTTGTGTCGCGGGTGAGGTCCGTCTTCAGCAGCGCAAGCGTGAAGGATGTCCAACTCGGGAATGGCGGTCCGCCTGGAGCGGCTGCAGGTATGGTGGGTTGGCGCGCGGTGACACGCGTGCTTCGAAGTTGCTGGGACGGGGCGGGTGGGGCTGCTCGGGATCTGGTGAATGTGGTGCTTCCGTCGGACTGCCGGATTTGCGGCGGTGCGGTGTTGAGGCTGGATGGGATCCAGGTTTGCGAAGAGTGTGGGGAGCGGGTGCAGGCGCAGGTGGATGCGCTGTGTGTTCGTTGCGGAGATGTGCTGGGTGTGGAGTCGGCGCGGATGGCCGAGGGGTGGGGTGCGGGATATTGCTCAATGTGCAGGATGGCTCCGCCGGAGTTTGTGCGGGCGGTGGCGTATGCGCGCTATGAGAACGATGTGCGGGAGCTGGTGCATCTGCTGAAGTTTGCGGGGATGCGGGGCGTGGCGACGTCGCTGATGGGGCGGGGGATGGCGGCGGCGGTGTTGAAGCTTGAGGGAGAGATGGCGAGCGAGGTTGTGGTTGTGCCGGTGCCGCTGTTTGGGGCGAGAGAGCGGAAGCGGGGGTTCAACCAGGCGCGGTTGCTGGCGGAGGCTGGTGTGGCTCGGCTGCGGAAGGAACGGCCAGGGTGGAAGCTGCGGGTTTGCGCGGGAGCGATGGTGAGGGTGAAAGATACGCGGCCGCTGTTTGGGCTGGATCCGCGGCAGAGGCGTGAGGGTTTGCGGGGAGCGTTCGTTGTGCGGGATGTGGAGGCGGTGCGGGGGCGGGAGGTTTTGCTGGTCGACGACATTATGACGACCGGGGCTACGGCTAGGGAGTGCTCGCGGGTGTTGCTGGCGGCGGGGGCGGCGAAGGTGTTTGTGGCGACGCTGGCGAAGGCGCAGCCGGAGGGAGTTGTGAGGGCTAGTGGGGTGGAGGATGTGGCGGCTTGGGAAAACGCAGGGAGTAGGCAGTAGGGAACAGGGAGTAGTCAAGGCTAAGGCAAGAGGCAACGACCAATCGAACTGGAGGGCAGGGATGCAGGGTAGCAATCACAGCAAGATGCGGACGAAGCGAGGCGGGAGCCGGCACCATACGACACAGCCGGCGCCGGGAACGGCACGGGCTGAGGCGATTGAGATTCGGATGGGCGTGTTTCGCCAGCCGGCGATGCAGACTCCGGTGCTGGTGCTGAATGCGAGCTATGAGCCGATCAACATCTGCGGTGCGCGGCGGGCGCTGGTGCTGGTGCTGAAGGGCGTGGCGAAGACCGAGGAGCAGCAGGGGTCGGTGCTGCACTCGCACCGGATGGCGATGCAGATGCCGAGCGTGATCCGGCTGCTGGAGTACCGCAGGATTCCGCACCAGACGCGGGCGCTGAGCCGGAAGAATATTCTGCTGCGCGACAGGAACACGTGCCAGTACTGCCAGAAGGTGCTGGTGGCAGCGGAGCTGACGCTGGACCATGTGACGCCGCGGTCGCGTGGAGGTTTGTCGACGTGGGAGAACCTGGTGGCTTGCTGCAGGGATTGCAACCGGCGCAAGGGCAACCAGATGCTGCATGAGCTGACGGATATGCGGTTGATTCGGGAGCCGCGGCCGTTCTCGCTGCATACGTCGCGGCACATCATGCGGATGATTGGGTCGGCGGATGCTAACTGGAGGAAGTACCTTTACTTTGAGAATGAGACGGCGGCTTAGGGACAGAGCGAGGGCGCGCTGAAGCGGCGAGTTCGTGAACTTCGATGGGTGCGTCGGCCGGCAAAGGTTTGCCGGCCGTTCGCGTTTCAAAGGTGTGGCATGCAACGATAGAGACCTCAACCTTCAGCGGAGGTCGCAGGGCAGTCGATGCTCTTTAATTCGTTCGCGTTTGTGGTGTTCCTGCTGCTGGTGCTGGCGGTGTACTATCCGTTGCCGCACAGGGCGCAGAACGTTTTTCTGCTGGTGGCGAGCTGCGTGTTCTATGCGAGCTGGGACTGGCGGTTTCTGGTGCCGCTGCTGTTTTCGACGACGATCGATTTTTTTTGTGCGCAACGGATGCAGCAGATCAGCGAACGGGGTGAGCTGCATGCGGGGCGCAAGCGGTATCTGCTGATTTCTGTGATCGCGAACCTTTCGCTGCTGGGGTTCTTCAAGTACTTCAACTTCTTTGCGGGTTCGATGGAGAGGTTGCTGAACGTGCTGGGTGCTCCGGTAAGCCCGTGGGCGCTGCACATTATTCTGCCGGTGGGGATTTCGTTTTACACGTTCCAGGCGCTCAGTTACACGATCGATGTGTATCGCGGAGAACTGCATCCGACGAAGAGTTTCTGGGATTTTCTGCTGGCGATTTTGTACTTTCCGCACCTGGTGGCGGGGCCGATTCAGCGGGCGCATAGTCTGTTGCCGCAGGTGATTCAGAAGCGCAGGATCACGAAGCAGATGCTGGGTGATGGGGTTCACCTGATGGTGTGCGGGTACTTCAAGAAAGTGTTTGTGGCCGACAACCTGGCGCCGATGGTGAACCAGGTGTTTGCGATGCCGTCGCCGAGCGGATTTCAGACGATGATGGGCTGCTATGGATTTGCGATGCAGATCTATTGCGACTTTTCGGGGTATACGGACATTGCGCGCGGCGTGGCGAAGCTGATGGGGTTCGAGTTCATGCTGAACTTCAACCTGCCGTACTTTGCGACGAGCCCGACGGAGTTCTGGCGACGGTGGCACATCAGCTTGTCGAGCTGGCTGCGGGATTATTTGTACATTTCGCTGGGAGGCAATCGCGGAGCGGCGTGGAAGGTGAAGCGCAACGTGCTGCTGACGATGGTGATTGGCGGGCTGTGGCATGGGGCGGCGTGGAACTTTGTGCTGTGGGGGATGTATCACGGGGTGCTGCTGGTTGGAGATCGTGCGTTGAAGCCGTGGGGGACGAAGATGTTTCGTGCGAGGAATGCAGTGGGATGTTTTGTGTCGGTAGGAGTGCGGGTGGCGGTGATGTTTGGGCTGACTTGTTATGGGTGGATGCTGTTTCGCGCGGGAAGCCTGCACCAGATAGGGGTGATGACGGAGTCGCTGGGGCATCCGCTGATGGGCGTGGACTGGAGCTTTGCGGGGCGGATGATGATGTACTCGTGTCCGGTCTGGGTGGTGCAGATGTACCAGTTTGCGCGTAAGAAGTTGATGTTCATGGATGTAGCGTGGCTTCCGGTTGAGGTGCGGACGGTGATCTATGCGGTGGCGGTTTACTTCGTGCTGTTCCTGGGTGGGCAGCCGAAGTCGTTTATCTATTTTCAGTTCTGAGTTGGTGTTGGGAGCATGAAGCGGAGCTTACAAATCGCATTGCGAGTGGCGGGGTGCCTGGTGTTGCTGGCGGTGACGCTGGAGGTATGCGCGCGGACAGAAGACACGGTGCGGTACGGGGCGCCTTTCTTTGGGAACTACTCGATGACGTCGCTGGTGGAGACGGATGCGGTTGGAAAACATGGGCGTCCGCATAGCAGCTATCTGAAGTGGCACTTGAATGCGGAGGGGTATCGCGGGCCTGAGCTGCGCGATGGGGAGTACAGGATTGCGTGCGTGGGGTCTTCGGAGACGTTTGGGCTGTATGAGTCGCCGGAGATGGAGTGGCCGCGGCAGTTGGAAAGCCTGTTGAATGCGGGGCAGTTGGGGCGGCCGTTCGAGGTGGTGAATACGGGGTTCGCGGGGATGTCGGTGGGTACGAGTTTGAAGCGGCTGCCGGAGATGCTGGCGACGGTGCGGCCGCAGATGGTGGTGGTCTATCCGAGCTATACGGCTTACATACGGCATGCTCCGCCGCCGCCTGATAAGTTTGAGCCGCGCATGGTGGATCGGGTACGCGTGCTGTTGAAGAAAGCGGTGCCGCAGCCGTTAGTCGCGCGTGTGCAGACCTGGCAGTTGCGGTTGAGTGGGTCGGATGCGAAGGCGATGGACCGGCTGCCGGAGGAGGCGGTCGAGGCGTTTCGGAGCGATCTGGACGCCATGGTGACGCAGTTGCAGGCGCGGGGAGTCCGCGTGGTGCTGGTGACGCACGCGAACCGCTTTGGCAAGACGGTGCTGCCGGCGGAGCGGAGTGTGATGGAGTCGTGGCGGAAGTTTTATCCGGCGCTGAAGGAGGGCGGATTCCTCGATATGGAGCAGCGCATGAGCGATGTGATGCGTGCGGAGGGCGCGGCGCGTGGGGTTCCGGTGGTGGATGCAGCGGAAGAGATTGCGCCGGGGCCGAAGGACTTTGCGGAGTTTGTGCACTTCACCGATGCCGGTGCACGCGCGATGGCGTTGCTGGTGGCGGCCGAGGTGGAACGCGAGCGGGGTGGTGCGGAGTTTCCTCCGCCGCGATAGCGACTATTTGGGCTTGGTTTCTGTGGGTGCGGGCTTGGTGGCGTCGGGCTTGTTGCGCTCGTCGGTGACGTCCGATCCGGCGTACTGGATGGTGACTGAGGTGTGGAAGCGTTTGTAGTCCGTGTAATGGATGATGGTGCGGACGTGGACGTCCTGGCCCATGGCGCCGTTCTGGGGTGGGAAGTGGAGCGTACCTTCGGCCTTGGTGTAGGTGGGGAACCAGTACTTGCCGTCGATCTGCTGGTAGTAGGTGATGAAGGGAGGCGAGAGGTCGGCGTGGTCGGGGCGGGTGTCCTGGGGGACGTTGAGGCCCTGGCAGAGGACGATCTCGTTGTCCTGCTGATCGACCCAGACTTTGCCCTGGAAGTAGCGCTTGCCTTTTTCGAAGGCCTTGGGAGTGACGTCGAAGACGTAGGTGTCGAGGGTGTCGACGTGCTGTTTGCCGAGGTAGGTGATGTTGTACTGGGGAAGCTCGGGGGCGGTGAGGATGAACGGCAGGCGCTGCTCGATATCCTTCATGTCGTTCTCGGTCATTATGACGCGCTCGATGGTTGAGCCGGGAGCGAAGGTGACCTGCTCGGCGCGGTGGCCGGTTTTGTCGAAGGTGACGTTGGTGACCTGGCGGTACTCGCCGTCGGGCTTGTTGTTGTCGTCGGAGATGGTGTTGAACTTGACGTCGCGGGTGAAGATGTAGCTGTTCAGGGCGTCTTTGAACTCGGCCTCGCGGACGCCCATCTTCTGGATGATCTGGTCGGTGGTGATGCCGGTGGGCTGGGAGGGGTCGAGGGTGCCGAAGCCGCGCTGGGCGAAGGTGGGGGCGGCGGTGAGCAGGAAGGCTGCGGTGAGGAGGCGGAGGTAGGGGCGCATAGGGCTTCCTTAGGATAGACGCTGTTTGGCGGGAAAGGTTCCGGAGGGCATGGTTTGGGGGTTGGAGTGGGAGAAGAGACGGCGTAGACTGGCGCGATGAGAATGTCTACGGTTTTGGCTGGCGGCTTGTTGGCGGCGATGGGTTTGGGTGTAGTTGCTGGGGCGCAGGGTGTGGCCAAGAGGCCGATGCGGTTTGAGGACCTGGATGCGATGAAGCGGGTGGGGGATCCGCAGATTTCGCCGAGTGGGAAGTGGGTGCTGTTTGCGGTGACGGATGTGGTGCTGGCGAAGAACTCGAAGACGAACCATCTGTGGGTGGTGCCGATCGACGGTGCTGCCAAGGAAAGACAGATTTCCGAAGGTTCTGGCGAGAGTGAGGGGAGGTTTTCGCCGGATGGGAAGTGGGTAATGTATGCGGCGAATACGGCTGAGGGGAAGGGGCAGCTTTTTGTAGCCGCGTGGGATGACGCGAAGGGGAAGATGGGCAAGGGGAAGGCGGTGACGTCGCTGGAGACGGAGGCCGATGGTGGTGTGTGGGCTCCCGATTCGAAGCACTTTTTGTTTGTGTCGGAGGTGTATCCGGAGTGCGAGTCGATGGCGCCGTTGGGCGATGGGCGGAACCAGGAGGAGCTGGATTGCAATCGGGATAAGGATGCGGAGGCGGCGAAGAGTCCGGTGAAGGGGCAGGTGTTTGACTCGCTGCTGTACCGGCACTGGGACCACTACCAGGGGAAGAAGCGGTCGCATGTTTTCTATGGGAGTGTGGAGACGCCGTCGTGGCCGACGGACCTGACGCCCGCGAAGGTGATTGGGGACCACGTGGCGCCGACGTTCTCGCTGGGTGGGCCGACGGGGTATGCGATCTCGCCGGATGGGCGCGAGGTGGCGTATGTGGTGAATCTGGAGAAGGTGCCGGCGGAGTCGACGAACAACGATGTGTTTACGCTGCGGCTGGGACATGAGCCTTGGGAGGCGAAGAAGGTTTCGACCGCGATGGGGAGCGATGATGGGCCGGCGTATTCGCCGGATGGGAAGTGGCTGGCGTGGCGGTCGCAGAAGAGGGATGGGTTTGAGTCGGACAAGTTTGATCTGGTGGTGATGGATCGGGCGACGGGGGCGATCAAGGATCTGACGACGAAGTTTGAGAACTGGGTGGATGAGTTTGCGTGGTCCTCGGACAGCAAGCAACTTTACTATGCGACGGGAGTTGCAGGCAGAGAAGCGGTGCAGGTTGCGGCCATGGCGCTTAGGTCGTCTCCCGGGGTTGGACGAACGGCGGGAAGCTGCCGTCGGG
>JAZKBC010000228.1:0-5156 GCA_040388825.1 Acidobacteriota bacterium
ATCCAGCGGAGGTCGTGGAGGTGGGCGTGCTCTTCGGGTTTGCGGAGCAGGGGGACTTCGCTGTAGAGGACAACGGAGATGGTGGCGGCTGCCATTGCGAGCCAGAGGATGTATTTACGGCGGTGGGTGGCGGCGGCTGTCGTGTTGGCGATCTCGGGCGGCATGGTTCAGTGCTTTTCCGCTGAGGGCCAGGAGTGGGCTTTGCGCTGGGCTTCGATGCGTTCGGCGATGCGGAGGAGGCGGGCGCTCTCGGCTTCGGTGTCGGCGGTGCCGGCGAGCTGTTTGAGCTCGAATGGCGTGGGGCGGAGGGTGAGGGGAAGTTTGGTCCAGTAGTACTGAAGATCGGTGGAGGGCCAGCCTTCGTAGACTTCTTCCCAAGAGCGATTGCCGGCGCCAGTGAAGACGAGGACGCCGGGGTTGACGGCTTCGGTGTAGCTCTGGAAGCGGCAGTCGATGGAGAGACGGAACTGCGAGGAGAGGTTGGGGGCGGCTTCGTGGACGGTGAGCGAGTGGAAGAGGAGGACGTCGCCGGCGTGGATGGGGCCGGTGACCCAGTCGCCGGGAGGGAAGGTTTCGGAGCCGATGAAGCCGGTGTTGGCGACGGTGGGCAGGAGGCCGAAGCGGTGTGAGCCTTCGAGAATGCGCAGGGCACCGTGCTGGATGGAGCAGTCGTGGAGGGGCATCCAGGCGGTGTAGCTGTCGGTGAGGCCGGTGATGGCGGTGTGGTCCTGGTGGGCGTGGATGACGCCGCGGGCGAAGTTGGGAAAGATGAGGCGGGGAGCGGATTTGGGGAAGACCAGGAGCTCGGGGCCGACGATGCGCTGCATCATGGCGGTGAGCGCGGGCGTGTGCGGGAGGGCGTGGAAGGAGGGGAGGTTGAAGACGCGGTTGTAGAGGAGCTTGTGGGCGGGGTCGCCGTCGGCGCAGGTGGCGGAGGGGTTGGGGATGCGGTCGAGGGGATCGGCGCCGGGTGCTAGCCAGTTGGCGGCGGCGAGGGTGGTGAGGGTGTCTTCGAGGAGGCGCTGCCGAGGTTCGAGTGGGAGGAGGTTGGAGATGAGGGCGTAGCCGTGGGTGTGGATTTCGGCGCGGAGGTCGATGTTGGGGAGATCGGCGGCGGGGATGCGGCGGAAGGGTTTGGCGGGAGCGCGGGTGGGTTCTGTGATGGAGGATGGCGAGGCCATGCGAGGAGGTTAGCGATTGGGGTGGGGAGGCTTGTCAGGGGGATGTCATGGGATTGTCTTTGGAATGTTGAGGTGTATCGGTCGCGGCGTAGTATGGCTGGAGAGTTTGACGGCGGTATACACAAGGTATATACATGGCTGAGTTGGATGTGTATTTTAAGGTGGAAGATGACGTCTTCGTTTGGAACAGTGAGAAGGCGAAAGAGAATTGGCGCAAGCATGAGATCAAATTTGAGCGCGCTTGCGAAGTGTTTTATGACCGTGACGTTTTATTTGTCGATGCCAGCACGCCCGAAGAAGATCGCGCTGCGGCGATTGGCTACACGGCAGAGGACGCCATGCTGTTTGTGGTGCATATCGAGCGGTTGGACGGAGTGATTCGAATCATTTCAGCACGAATCGCGGAGCCAAGGGAGAAGCGACTTTATGAAGACGGCGAGTGAACGGATGCGGGAGTCCATGCGGACGGAGCGTGTGATGACGTCAATCAGTCTGCGCATCTCAGAGCGGGTGATCGAGGATCTGAAGGAGATTGCGCCGATGCTGGGGATGTCGGGCTATCAGTCGCTGATCAAGCTTTACATCAGTCAAGGGCTGCGAAAGGATTTGCAAAAGTTGCCGGGCTCGCATGTTGCGGTGCTGACGGAGAGCTTGAGGAAGCGTGGGGTTGCGGAGGAGGATATCGCTGCGGCGATTAAAGAAGCCGGGCTGAAGACGGCTTAAAAAGTCGCGCATAGTCCGTTGGATTTTTCATCCTTCCGTGTAAAGTCTTTCGGAAGGAGTTGAAAATGAATACTGGAAATCGTCATTTCTGTAGTTCCGAGCAATATGAACTGCCTGCAGTCCGGGTATCAAGAGTTTTGCTTTCTGCGGCCCAAACGTTCATTAATCGAATCGTCTTTGGAGCTTCTGTGACTCTTTCCGTAGCCCCCGAAGCCAGTTGCGGCATGTTTGACGTGTGTCTGAACGGTCACAAATTTGGCAAGCTCGCCGTCACACTGACAGCGATCCTGAACTTTCAACATTGCGGTCGGGTACTCGATCAAGACTTCACACTCATTTGGGATTGCGAAGTTGGCAATCTGACAGCTGGGATTCAGGGGTCGTGATAGGCGGTGTTAATCAGTAGGTTCTTAGGTCTAGAGGCGCGCCTCCGACAAGCTTTCTAATTGAGGAACATGGTGCGGTAGAGGGTGTCGCGCTGCACGGGTTTGAAGCTGGCGTCGCGAATGCCCTCAATCTTGAAATATCTCGGGATATCGGCTGCGAAACATTCCGGTTGACTCAATCAGGACGCCAAGAACGCGATGCCCGAAGTAGCGAGCGAAGTGATTGGCGTCGCCGGTCACCAGGATGTCTGCGTTGCAGAGAGCTGCAGCCGCAAGAACCGGTACATCTTTGGCAGGCAACATGAGATGGGTGGGCAGTCCATCCGCGGGACAGTCTTTCACCTCAACGGTCTGCAAAAGCCAATTGTCGAGCCGTGCTTGCTGCCCGGATGACGTGAGGTTCCGGCGGACTTCCTGAATGCAATAGGCTGCCGTCACAAGGCGAATGTGCGGAATGGTCCACAATCGCTCGAAGAGGTTCGGCGAACGGTAGCAGGCGGAGAACAGGATGTTGGAGTCGAGGAAGACAGTTAGCTGATCCGACACGAACTACTTCCTTAAAGCAGCGATGGCGATTTCTGGAAGGTAGAGCGCGGGATTCTGCCAAGGCTCCTCGCGGAAGATGTGTTCCAGCCGCGTGGGGTCCACTCCGAGGCGGCAAACTTCTTCTACCGCCCATCGGTACTCGCTCGGGCTGAGTGCGTTATTCAGCAGGAACTCGGCTTTTCGTTCCGGCGTGTACGTTTCGGGTTCGGGCATCGTAGGCATGTTTCCCTCACTCGTCTTCCAATACTCTTCAGCCGATTTTAGTTCAGGAACATCGTGCGGTAGAGGGTGTCGCGCTGGACGGGTTTGAAGCCGGCGTCGCGGATGATGCGGCGGAGCTCTTCTTCCGTGGTGCAGTTGGCCGTGCCCGCGGCTTTGACGACGTTCTCTTCGAGCATGACGGAGCCGACGTCGTTGCCGCCGAAGCGGAGGCCCATCTGCAGGACCTTGAGGCCTTGCGTGACCCAGCTGGACTGTACGTTTTCGATGTTGTCGAGGAACATGCGGCTGATGGCGAGGGTCTTGAGGTACTCGACGGAGGTGGCTTCTTCCCAGCCGCGGCCGCCCAGGGCGGTGTTGCCGGGCTGGAAGCTCCAGGGGATGAAGGCGGTGAAGCCTCCGGTTTCTTCCTGGAGGTTGCGGACGACTTCGAAGTGATTGACGCGCTGCTCCATGGTTTCACCGACGCCGAACATCATGGTGGCGGTGGTGCGCATGCCGAGGGAGTGGGCGGTGCGGTGGACGCTGACCCAGTCTTCGGTGCGGCACTTGAGGCGGGCGATGCGTTTGCGGACTTCGTCGTCGAGAATCTCGGCGCCGCCGCCGGGGATGGAGTCGAGGCCGGCGTCGCGGAGGCGGGAGATGGTGGTGCGGAGGTCGAGCTCGGAGTATTCGGCGATGGCGAGGATTTCGGAGGCGCTGAGGCAGTGGAGCCAGAGTTGTGGGAAGCGCTGCTTGATGCCGGTGAAGAGGGATTCGAACCAGTCGATCTTGAGGTCGGGGTGGATGCCGCCCTGCATGAGGACGCCGGTGCCGCCGAGCTCGACCGTTTCGCGGATCTTGTCGTAGATGGTGTCGAAGTCGAGGATGTAGCCTTCGGCGGCCATCTTGCCCTTGAGGGGGCGATAGAACGCGCAAAACGTGCAGTACTCGGTGCAGAAGTTGGTGTAGTTGATGTTGCGGTCGATGATGTAGCTCACGACGCCTTCAGGGTGAAGGCGGCGGCGGACCGCGTCGGCTTCCATGCCGATGCCGATGAGATCGTCGGAGGCGAAACAGTCGATGGCTTGCTGGCGTGTGATGCCCATGAATGAATTTTACGCTTTGTGAGCGATCAGGGCCTGGGCGGTGGAGCGGGCATCGCGGATGAGGTCGGGGAGGCCGACGCCGCGGTAGGCGTTGCCGAGGAGGTGGAGGTTGGGGATGCGGGAGACGAGATCGTCTAGTTGAGCCATGCGGTCGAGGTGGCCGACCTCGTACTGGGGTAGGGAGCGCGGGAGGCGGCGGACGGTGGTGTTTTGCGCGAGGGGGCGGCCTTTGCGGTCGAGGATTTGGCGGAGCTGGGTGAGGGCGGCCTGGGCGATAGTTTCGTCGGTGGCGGAGTTGAGGGCGTCGGCGCTGGGGCCGCCGAAGAAGGCGCGGAGGATGCGGGCGCCGGTGGGGGTGCGGTGGGGGAACTTCTGGTCGACGAAGGTGCAGGCCAGGAGCTGAGTGGGGTCTCCGGTGGAGGGGACGAGGTAGCCGAAGCCGGCGGGAATGGTGAAGGTGGCGGCGGATTCTGGGGGCCAGGCGAAGGCTACAAGGATGGCGGAGCTGGCGTCGGTGGGTATGAGGGCGGCAGCTTCGGGAGCCAGAGGCTTGAGGAGGGTGACGGTGGCGTCGGCTGGAGTGGCGAGGAAGATGTGGCGGAAGTGTTTCTTCGACTTGCCGGGGGTGGCGCGGCCGGACGGAGTGCTGTAGCGGAGGCACCAGAGCTTGCCTTCGCGTTTGAGGGACAGTGCGGAGCTCTGCAAGTGAATGCGGTCTTCGGGCAGGGTTGCGATGAGGGCTTGGGTGAGGGAGGCGATGCCGTTGCGGAGGCTGGTGAAGATGGGTTTTGGGGCGGTGGTGCGATTGGCGGCGGCTTGCTGGAGGGCGAGGATGAGGGAGCCATGTTCGCGCTCCATGGCGACGAACTGGGGCATGACGGCGCGGACGGAGAGCTTGTGGACGTCGCCGCCGAAGACTCCGCTGAGGAGAGGAGCGGCGAGGGTGGTGAGGACTTCATCGCCGAAGTGGCGGAGGGTGAACGAGGCAACGGATTCGTCTTGCGCGGGGGCGG
>JAZKBC010000229.1:0-32470 GCA_040388825.1 Acidobacteriota bacterium
AGCAACTCCACCTTCCGCCCAAACGCCCGCTCATAGTCCCGCTGATTCGTAGAGTTCGCCGCCACCAGAACCGCCGCCTTCTTCGCCGCCTCCCGCACCCGCTTCTTCAACCGCAGCGAAAGCCAGTTGCTCACCCCCCGCGCAAACTCCTTGAACGCCTCCTTCGCGGGAAGCATCGTCAAGAACCGCACCGGAAAATTCTGCGACCCACCCACCGGCCCCCACAGAAACGGCACATCCAGCTCCCACGCATACCCCGGCTCACGAAACGTGCACACGTTCACCTGGTGCACCACATCGAACCGCTCCCGCGCATGCAGCTCCCGCACCAGCCCAATCGCCAGCTTCTGCCAGTGGTGGTAAGCCGTGTAGTTATAAGCAAACAGCGCAGGCTTCTTCTCCATCTCGCGCAGCGCAGCATCCGGCTCCGGCGTATAAAACCTCACCCCCGCCGGAATCAACCCCTCCGCGCGCGCCTTCTCCAAAGCCTTGAAGTTCGACTCGCTCGTCACCACATGTGTCTCAGCAACACGCGCGGCCTCAAGCAACCGCCCCCACCCCACAGCCCACTCCGACCCACGATAAGGGCTGCACTCATAAGCCATCAGCAGCACCTTCATCGCAATCTCCTCAAGAGGACGCTCCCCAACGCCCTACTCACTAGAACCTAAAATAATCCGTTATTCCCAATCGGATTCAAATACACCCCAAGATTGATCAGCTTCACAATCCTGTCGATCTTCGAAATCCGGTCATGCGTCACCAGGATCATGTCATCCGCCTTCAGCAGCAGGTCATTCTTTGCGCGATCCTTCGCATCGTACTTGCCCAGCGCCAGCACATGCACCTCGGCATCCTCTGCATTCAGCTTCCGGAACAGCACCACGTGCCCCATCGCTCCATCTTCCTTCGGCCCACCCGCCAGCAGGATCGCCTGCAGCACCGTCGTCGGCCGCCTCAACTCGAAGTGCCCCGGAAGCTGCACCTCACCCGCCACCACAAACTGTGGCCGCGAAAAATCCTTCAGCGAAACCGTCACCTCGGGGTTCACCAGCTTCGCCGCCGACTCCCGCACCACCAGCCGCTGCACCTCCGGCAGCGTCATCCCCTCCAGCTTCACATCGCCGACGCTCTTCAACTGCGCCCGCCCATCCGGCCCCACCACCACCTCATCGTTGAACTCCGGAGTAAACCGGAAGCTCACCGTAACCGTATCCCCCGGCTCAATCACGTAGTACGAATCCTCACCCGGCAGCCGTCTCCGATCCGGCGGCAGCTCCGTATTCGCCGTAGTCAAAGCCTGCCCAGGCTGCGGATCCCCAACCGCCGCCCCACCGGGAGCAGCAGAAGGCGCAGCACTCACCGCTGGAGCCTCACTCCCTTTAGCCGTCTCCACGGTCTGCGCACCCATCCCACCCGCCGACAAAACCGCCAGCGTCACCACAACCAACCTTCCAGGCCCGAGCAGCAACTTCCTCATCATCCCAGCATCGCTCATCAATCTCTCTCCGCCAAGAATCATCCCCGGAACCCGAATCTACTCCCTACTCCCTATTCCCTACTTCCTGCCCTTACCAGATCAGCCGATGCAGCCATCCCGGCACCACATACTTCCGTCGATTCAGCACATACCCCAGCAGCGCCACGCGCGTATCGTTCAGCACCGCCGCCATCTGTTCCAAATTCTGCTTCCTCGCCCGTCCCGCGGCCACCACACCCACATACCCATCCACGCAAACCGCCAACTCCGTTGAAAGCGTGGAAGCCTGCAAGCTCGGGCAATCCAAAAACAAAAAGTCGAACTCTTTCCGAGCCTCCACCAGCAACGGCCTCAGCCGCGCCGAGAACTGCCCATGCGTCGGCCGCCGCTGCGGCACAATCCCGCCATTGTCTCCATTCAGCGCCAGCACCCAGCACTGCTTCGCCGAGTCGTACTTCATCGCAAAACTCACATCTTCCTTCTCTTCGAACCGCCGCATCAGCAGCGCCATATCCAGCACCGCCACGCGACTGCTCGCCTGCCGCGCCGCTTCGGTCGCCAGGTTCCCCACCAGCATGCTCACGCCCTCGCCCGTCAGCGCGGACACAAACGCCACAACATACCCCGCCGGCTTGCCCTTCGTCTGCACCACAGCCTCATCATGCCCGCTCAGCGGCGAACCCATCGACCCCTTCGCCATCCGCGCCGCCGTACTCAGCGCCGCAGCCCATCCGGTAGTCCCATCGGCGCCCACCGCCTCCGGTTCCACCCCATTCGCCTGCCGCGAGCTCGCTCCGCTGCCCTCCTGCTCCGCTCCCAGCGCCGTCCGAATCCCCACCAGCACCCGCCTGTACTCCAGCCGGTTGCTCTCCTTGAACCTGTCGCCCTCATCCTCATCCGCGAACGTCGCCATCGTCCGCATGCCCGTCAGTCCATCCAGCTGCGCCGGCGAGTAAACCTGCTCCGCCGACGTATCCGCATACAGCGCCAGCAT
The DNA here is from genome assembly GCA_040388825.1 of Acidobacteriota bacterium. Classification (GTDB taxonomy): domain Bacteria; phylum Acidobacteriota; class Terriglobia; order Terriglobales; family Acidobacteriaceae; genus Granulicella. Next base: position 2,475 of record JAZKBC010000229.1, read on the forward strand.
CGTCCCCAGCAGCATCGCAAACGCCAGCCCCACCGCCAGGTACAGCACCGGCTTCGGCCTCACCGGCTGCGGGCTCGCCGTCGGCGGCTGCACCAGCGACACATCGAACATCTTCGCCTTGTCCAGCGCATCCGCAATCCGCTCTTCATCCCGCTTCTGCGCATACACCGCATAATCCGCCTGCGACTGCGACAGCTTCCGCTTCAGCTTGTCGTACCCCGTCGTCGCCTGTTCCAGCTCATTCAGCCGCGCCTGCGCATCCTTCAGCTGCAGCTCCAACTGTGCCCGCTGCGCCGTAATCCCGCTCACCTCGCCCGCTGAAGTCGCCACCGAAGTCGCCAGCTGCTGATACACCGGGTTCACATCCGTAGCCGTCTCATCCGCCGGATTCTGCGCCGCCACCACCGCCGCCCGCTGCGTCGTCGCAATCTTTTCGTTGATCTCCACCACCTGCCGGTCCGTCGGCGGATACCGCTTCAGCAGCTCCGTCCGCCGATTCTCCAGCTCCACCAGCTGCGTACCCAGGTGCTCCTGCACATACTGGTTCGTGATCGTCCGCACCGTCGTCTTCGACCGCGGCGGCGTCAGCGTCAACTGGTGCCGCACCGCGGCCGTCGAACTCTGCTTCTGCGCGAGCAGCGCCGCCGTCTGCAGCAACTGGTTCTGAATGTCCGAAACCCGCGTCACCTGCAGCTTCTTCTGGTCATCCAGGTCCGCAATCCCGTGTGCCACCTCAAAGTTCGTCAGCTCCTGCTGATCGATATCGAGCTGCTTGCCCTTCTCCTGCACCTGCGCGTTGAAGAACGCCTCCGCCCCACCCGCGCGAGCCGCTTCCGTCCGCGCCTGGAAGTATGCGTCGATGATCTTCTGCAGCATCTCCGTCGCCTCTTCCGGAGAGTTCGCCACGAACTGCACATTGATCAGGCTGCTCTGGTGCACCGGCTCCACCGTCAGGTGATGCTCCAGCGCCGTAATATCCTTCTCGTCGGCGACCGAATTCGTCCCCTGCTGATCCATCCCCAGCGCCCGCCGCGCCACACCCGAGCTCTGCAGCAGGTCCACTTCGTTATTAATTTCTGTCGTACTGACATCGTTCGCCTGCATCAGGTGTTCCGACGGGCTCGTCGACAACGGTGCCTGCGTCCGCACGTTCTGAATCATCAACTTCGCTTCTGCCTGATATTTCTTGTGCATCAGGAAGATCGCCGCCACCACCAGCCCCAGAATCAGGTAGATCGTAAGCAGAAAGATCCGCTTCCGCCGGAAGACGGCTTCGGTCACGATCTGTCGCATTTTCGGTGGGGCGTAACTCTTCATAATAAAGCGTTTAACCAGATCGAACGACAGCCCGGACCTGTCGCTGTCCGCATCAGTGTACCAACCTTGATCCCCCGGACTTGACGCAAACCCCGGCCCCCATTGAGGAAAAGAAGCTCGAAACTCTCACCCCATCTGCAACTTCCCTCGCCCCGCACGCCACCCCCGGCTCCTGCATCCATCTTCCGGTCCGGGTCGTAACACGAAAGACCAATTCCTCCGCCCCATTCGTCACTACTAGGCTAAAACTCAATAAAGTGGCTGAAATCAGCGTACATTTGAACGTACAGAGACCACAGCCATCGGCCCCGCAAGACGGTCCTTCCAGCTCGTGCGCTCGAGCCATCGCCTATGTCTGAAGAAACTCTGCACGCCGTACATCACGCCACCCAGCACGGAGCTCGGACCCGCAACGGTCTGGACAACCCCGTGTTGCCCGATGGCCTGGACGCGCGCATCCCTTCAGTTCCCCCTCTGGCCCGCCGCCTTACCGCTCCTCTGGTCCGCTTCGCCGACCTCGCCGCGCTCACCATCGCACTCTTCCTCACCGTCTTCAGCTTCGCGCTCCGGCACGGCACCAGCGTCGAACGCTTCCTCGAACTCCGAGTCTCGCTCCACAACCTCATCATCGAGCTCGTCCTCCTGCTCGCCTGGCGTCTGCTCTTCTGGGCGGTCGGCCTCTACCAGCCGCGCCTCAACCGCACCTTCAACACCTATCTGTTCAAGGTCCCGTTCTCCGCTCTGCTCGGCACCGCTGTCGTCGTCGTTCCGTTCCACACCGCACCAGAGAACGCCGAGCTCTTCCGCTCCTGCCTCTTCTTCTGGTTCGTCGCCACCGCGCTCATGATGGCCACCCGCACCGCCGTCTTCACTTACGAAGAAGGCATCCGCCCCGCTTTCCGCAAGCGCCGCACGGTGCTCATCTGTGGAACCGGCCTCCGTGCCCGCATGCTTGCCCTGCAGCTCCCCGCCGACCGCGACTTCCGCTACCAGCTCGCCGGCTTCATCGACAGCTCACCCCAGCCCGACTGCCTCCGCCTCGGTCCCTTCCTCGGCAAAATCGACGACCTCGAGACCATCCTCATGCGTCTGCCCGTCGACGAAGTCGTCATCGCTCTTCCCATCAAGAGCCACTTCAACGAGATCGAAGACATCATCGCCGTCTGCGGACGCGCCGGCATTCAAACCCAGTACTCCATCGACCTCTTCACCACCGCCGCCGCCAAGCATCACAACGTCGGCGCCGTCGATGGCTCCCGCGTCGTGCTCGAAATGGTCCACACCGACCATCGCCTGCTCATCAAGAACGTCTTCGACCGCGTCCTCGCCACCATCGGCATCATCCTCATCTCGCCCATCCTGCTGGCCATCGCCCTCGGCATCAAGCTCACCAGCCCCGGCCCGGTCTTCTTCGTCCAGCAGCGCTTCGGCCTCGGCAAGCGCATGTTCGGCATGATCAAGTTCCGCTCCATGGTCACCGACGCCGAAGCTCTCCAGAAAGACCTCGAGCACCTCAACGAGATCGACGGCCCCATCTTCAAAATCAAGAAGGATCCCCGCATCACCCCCTTCGGCGCCTTCCTCCGCAAGACCTCCCTCGACGAACTCCCCCAGCTGTTCAACGTCCTCCGCGGCGAAATGTCCCTCGTAGGCCCCCGCCCGCTACCCTCACGCGATGTAGCCCGCTTCTCCGAAGCCTGGCTCATGCGCCGCTTCTCCGTAAAACCGGGCATCACCGGCTTGTGGCAAGTCTCCGGCCGCTCCACCGCCGACTTCGACAATCTCATCAAGCTCGACCTCCGCTACATCGACCGCTGGAGCCTCCTGCTCGACATCAAAATCATCCTCCGCACCTTCGCCGCCGTAGCCAAAGGCCGCGGCGCCTACTAGCCAGCCACACGATCTTTCCGCAGCAGCCCCCTCTACCCTCCCGCATCGCTGCGGCCTTTCGGATCCCCTCATCCTGAGCGCAGCGAAGGATCTCCGTATTCTGCCCGCGCCCCGCACAACTCCGTCATCCTGAGCGAAGGCTCGCGGCTTCATGCGAGCCGCAGTCGAAGGACCTGCCGCCCCGCCCGCAGATGCGCACTGGCTTGCACCTTTCCAACCACGAAGCCAATGCTGTTGCTGTTGTATTTGCCCTTGCTTTTCTTGCTTGTCATCCTCGGAGAGGACCTGCTTCAACCACCACCGCCGCCCCATCCCCCTACCCCTTCCACCGTCCATCCCCACCAATCACCCCCGGCACCTTCCCCTTCAACACCGCCCGCACCAGCCTCTCCTGCCCCCACGGCACATCGTGATACCCCTCCCGCAACCAGTGGCTCGCAGCATCCCGCTTCACCTCCTGCGGAAACAGCGCAATCAACCCACCCTCGGTAGCCGCCGGCCGATCCGCCACATCCACCCCCACAATCGCCCGCACATAAGCCGCCACCAAATCCTTCCCCGGTCCCAGCGGCAGGTGCGCCAACTGCGTCGGCCGCAGGTTCATCTCGATCAGCAGCGGCTTCTCTCCATCCACCATGAAGTCGAACCCACAAAACCCACTCACCCCAACCTCTGCAACGACCGTCCGCATCGCCGCTTCCATTGTCGCGTCTTCGATCACCCGCAGCACGCTCGCCGGCCCTCTCGCCGCCGAAGCCTGCACCACCTCCAGGCAGACAAACGCCAGCAGCTTCCCGTCCTGCGTCATCGCCATCGCCGTTCGCTCACGCCCGCCCGCAACAACCTTCTGCGCCACCACCGCCCGCGTCTCTCCCCGAGCCCACGGCCGCACATGCGTCCACTCGTTCCAGATCATCCCTCGCCGCACCGCATCCACCATCGAAGGCGCCCGATGCAGCAGCGACCACGCCGCCTTCGCCTCAGCGAGGCTCCCCACAATCCTCACCCCACGCCCCCCAAACGTCGCATCCGCCTTCAACACCAGCGGCCACCCCAACTGCTTCCCCGCAATCTCTAAATCGCCTTCGCCCCCAATCGCCATCGTCTCCGGAACCGCACCCCCCTTCTCCCTCGCCAGCTCCATCAGCGCAATCCGCGACCGCCCGAACGCCATCACTTCCGCCTTACCGCCACTCCGTTCCAGCAGCGCAATAGCCGCCAGCTCTTCCGCCCCACGACTCGCCTCAGCCGCCACCCGCAACTCTTCCAGGTGCAGCACCGCCAGCTCATCTACCGGAATCACCGCATCCGGCTCTGCTCCGCGAATCGCCTGCAGCACGCTCTCCACCGGCCGCAGCGAGTTATACCGAAACCGCTTCTTCACCACCTCCAGCTTCGCCGCCGGATGCATCCGCTGCGCCATCAGCATCACCTCGCAGCCCAGCGAATCCAGCGCCAGCGCCATCCGTGCCGTCGACGTCCACACCCCCGTCGCCAGCAACAGCACTCGCCGCTTCCTCCCGCCTTCAGCCACCTCCAAGATCCCGCCCTCCACACACTCGCGCCAGTCTAACCGCCTTGTCATCTTTCGGCATAGTTACTCCGCGTTACCTCTGCACCGCTCAAGTGCATTACTCGTTCCCTCATCCTCCGATTACGGCTGTGGGAGCCCCCATTCCCCCTTCAGGGGATGGGCTTATTCCCCATACGGGTATCTCATCCAAACAGCGCCAAAACTGGCGGAGAGGATCAGGCTCACAGTGAATCGACCCAGCGGAACACTTCTTCACGCAGCCATCATCGGAGCCGGCCCCTACGGCCTCTCCCTCGCCGCTCATCTGCGCGAATCCGGTGTCCCCTTCCGCATCTTCGGTCATCCCATGCAGAGCTGGGCCACCCAGATGCCCGTCGGCATGAAGCTCAAATCCGACGGCTTCGCCTCCAGCCTCTCCTCCGGCTCCGTCCCCTTCACCCTCGAAGACTTCTGCCGCCTCACCGGCCGCCCCTATCACGCCACCCAGCTCCCCGTAGCCGTCGAAGACTTCGTCGCCTACGGCCAGGAGTTCGCTCGCCGCTTCGTCCCCAACCTCGAAGAGCTCAACGTCGCCTCCGTCGATCGCGAAGGCGTCGCCTTCCGCCTCACGCTCGAGTCCGGCGAAACCCTCCTCGCCCGCCACGTCATCCTCGCCACCGGCGTCAGCCTCTTCCAGTACATCCCCAGCGAGCTCGCGCACCTCCCCTCCGACCTCGTCACCCACTCCACCGCGCACCGCACCTTCGACGAGTTCGCCAACCGCGACGTCACCGTCCTCGGCCGCGGTGCCAGCTCTCTCAACGCCGCTGTCCTGCTCCACGAAGCCGGCGCGCGCGTCACGCTGCTCACGCGCAAATCCAAAATCCACGTCCACCAACACACCAACTCCACGGAGCGTTCGCTCTACCAGCGCCTCCGCCATCCCATGTCGCCGCTCGGCCTCAGCATGCGCTCCTGGCTCGCCAGCACCACCCCCGGAAGCTTCCACGCCCTCCCCGCCTACCTGCGCCGCCTCATCACCTACAAGCACCTCGGCCCCTCCGGCGGCTCCGCCCTCCAGGGACGCTTCGAAAACAAGTTCCCCCAGCTCCTCGGCTGGTCCATCGCCTCCGCCGAGCTCATCGCTCCGGCCTCCACCTCCACCATCTCGCTGCTCAACCCCGCCGACCGCCGCATCAAGCTCACCCTCACCAACCCCGAGCTCGAAACCCGCGAGCTCATCACCTCGCACCTCATCGCCGGCACCGGCTTCCGCATCGACCTCGCCCGCTACCGCTTCCTCAGCGCCACTCTCCGCGCTCTCGTCGCCCGCGACGCCAACGGCGCCCCCAACCTCGGCCGCCACTTCCAGACCTCCGTCAAGGGCCTCTACATGGTCGGCCCCGTCGCCGCGCCCAGCTTCGGCCCCCTCCTCCGTTTCGCCGCCGGAGCCGAGTACGCCTCCATCCGCGTCACCGAACACCTCCTCCGCGACCTCGCCCGCGTCCGCTCCACCGCCCGCTCCACCTTCGAGCTCCGCCCCGCCCAACCCCACCTCAAGTAGTCGCTACCCAGCCTTTCCGCGGGAGTACGATAATCCCACGAGGTCTCCATGGCCACTGCGGTCCACATCCCGCTCAGCGAATACCTCCAGACGACCTACCGGCCCGACCGTGACTACATCGACGGCGAACTGAAGGAGCGCAATCCCGGCTAGCAACCACACGGTATTGTGCAGACAATCCTCAGTGGCATCCTCGGTACCCACCGCAAAGCCTGGGGCATTCGCCCGCTAATCGCGCCCCGCTTACAAATCGGGCCGACCCGTTTCCGCATCCCCGACATCATGGTCCTCCGCAACACCGACCCCAAGGACCCCATCATCACCTTCGCCCCACTCCTCTGCATCGAAATCCTCTCCAAGGACGATCGCCTCCACGAAATCCAGGAGCGCGTCGACGACTACGCCTCCATCGGCACCCCCATCACCTGGGTCGTCGATCCCTGGAAGCGCATCGGCTACCACGCCTCCACCAAGGGCTTCCTCCAGCCCGACGACCACACCCTCCGCGTCGCCGGAACCCCCATCGCCGTCTCGCTCCCCGACCTCTTCACCCAGCTCGACGAATCCTAGCCCTACTTCAAATTCGTCTTCGCGCCCGGCCCCGAGCCAACTCCCTCCCCATCGGCTCCCTTCACCGCCACATCCGTCCCCTGCACATCGGCATAAGCAATCCTCCCCGCCTTCGCCGCAGTGATGTGTACATTCTTCAACACCACCCCCTGCACCGCCGCCTCCGGCAGCCCTGCAATCTCCAAACCCACCTTCGCACTCTTCACCGTCAAATTCTCAATCACGATGTCATGCATATGCGGCGTCAGCGGTCCCACCGCCGCCTCCCCAATGTTCGACGGATTCACCCCCTTCTTCTCTCCGTAATAATCCGTAATCTGCACCGCCGTCCCAACGTTCTGCATCGTGATGTCCTTATAGACAAAGTCCCCGATATCATTCCCCCGGTCCCGCCCGCTCTTCACCCGAATCCCCTGCGTCGTTCCATCGAACGTCACTCGCTCCACCCGCAGATGCTTCACCCCTCCACTCACCTCGCTGCCCACGCTCAGTCCGTGCCCCTTCATAAACACGCAGTCGCGAATCGTAATGTCCTCACTCGCCCCATCGCCGCCCACGGTCCCCGGCTCCCCACTCTTGATCGCCACGTTGTCATCGCCCGTATCGATGTACACATGCTCAATCAAAATATGCTTCGAGCTGAACGGATCGATCCCATCCGTGTTGTGCCCCGCCGGCTCCGGCGCCAGCACCTTCATATTCCGAAACACCAAATCCTCCGACCGATAAGGCACAATCTGCCAGCTAGGCGAGTTCTCAACCGTAATATCCTCCATCAGCACATGCGTACAGTGCTCGAGAAAGATCATCCGCGGCCGCGGCTGCGATGGCTTCACCCACCAGCTATCGCCCCGCCCATCAATCACGCCCCCACCGCGAATCGTGATGTCCTCGGCGTCCTTCGCCATCAGCAGCCCTTGACGTCCCTCATGTCCCAACTGCTGAATCACCGCATACTCATCATGGTTCGTACTCCCCGCCAGCGTCGTCCCCTTCTCCACCTCCAGCGTGATATGGCTCTTCAACTCCAGCGGCCCACTCACAAACATCGCCGCCCCACCCAGCCGCACCACGCCGCCACCCTTCCCCGCACAATCATCAATCGCCTTCTGAATCGCCACCGTATCGAGCGTCGTTCCATCGCCCGTCGCCCCGTACTTCTGCACCACGCAAACCCTCTGTCCCAGCCTCACCCCGTGCGGATGCGCCGTCACCTGCGCCATCGCCCCACCACACCCCAACCCCATCACCGCAACCAAAGCTGCACCACGCACCATCAACATCGCAAGCCTCCACAACATCTCTCGCTGAATCCACCTACGATTGTGCGCCACCCACGAACCCGCCCATTCCGCCCGTCGGACTCAACCCACTTACAACTTAGAACCTACAACTTACATCCCTTCTAGAACCCCTTCGGCCTCTCCTCTGCAACGGCAAACGCCCTCTCCAACCCCCTCCCAACGCTGCACAGCGTCTCCTCATCGAACAACCTCCCCACCAACGTCACCCCATGCGGAACCCTCCGCGCCGGCGAGAACTTCTTCAACGGCTTCTGCGGATTCGGAGCCCAGTCACTCCGCTCCTCACTCACCTCCACAAACCCCGCCCGCAGCGTCAGGCTCGGATGCCCCGTAAAGTTGAACATCACCATCGGCTCATCCCGCAGGCTCGGAACCAGCAGCACATCCACCGTCTCCATCACCTTCGCCACAGCTTCCGCAACCTTCCGCCGGAATCGGTCCGCCTGCACCAAATCGACCGCCGACAAAAACCGCGACTGCCGAAACGTATTCGGCCACGCATCCGGCGTCTGCACCTTCAACTGGTTCAACCGCCCGTCCAGCGTCATCTCCTCAAACGCCGCCGCCGACTCCGCAAACAGAATCACGTTCAGCGAGTCATACGGCCAATCCGGAAACTCCACCGGCACCGCCGTCATCCCCAACCCCTTCACCACGTCCAGCGCATGACGATCCACCTCCGTAGCCGGAGCCTCCTTCATCCACTTCTCCACATACCCCACCCGCAATCCACTCATCCCAAGATCCCCACGTTCACGCCACCCCCGATCCACACAAGCCAAATCCCGTCCGTCCGCTCCAGCGATCACCTGCGCAACCATCAACGTATCCTCCACGCCACGCGCCATCACACCCAGCTTGTCGCAGCTCCAGCTCAACGCCATCGCGCCCGTCCGCGGCACGCGCCCAAACGTCGGCCGCAACCCCGTCACGCCGCACCGCATACTCGGCGAAATAATCGACCCCTGCGTCTCCGACCCAATCGCAAACCCCACCAGCCCCGCCGCCACCGCCGCTCCCGGACCCGCACTCGATCCCGAAGCCCCCTCATCCAGATTCCATGGATTCATCGTCTGCCCGCCAAACCAAATGTCGTTCAAGGCCAAGGCGCCAAGTGAAAGCTTCGCCACCAGCACAGCCCCAGCCTCATTCAGCCGCTTCGTCACCGTCGCATCTTCCACCGGCACCCGTTCCCGATAAAACTCCGCCCCCCACGTCGTTCGAATTCCTTTCGTATCCAGCAGATCTTTCGCGCCCCACGGAATCCCATGCAGCGGCCCCCGATAGTTCCCCACCGCGGTCTCAGCATCCGCCGCCCGCGCCTGCTCCAGCGCATGCTCCTCGCAAAGCGTAATCACACACCGCAACTGAGGATCGAACCTCTTCAATCTCGCCAGATAGATTCGGGTCAGCCGCTCGGAAGTCAGCCTGCGCTTAAAGATCCATTCGCCCAACGCCGGAAGCGATGCGAACGCAATGTCTTCATCGCTCAAAGGCGGCGCCTGCCACAACGGGCTGTCCGGACTTTCTCCCCGGAACGGTCCCCGCGCAGGCGGGTCGACTCGAGCACTTCCACGTAATACCGGCTCCCACACCGTCCCCGGCACATCCCTCTCCCCCAACTCCACCTTCCGCGGCCCCACCCTCCTCTCAAACAGCGCCGCCATCGACGACTGCCAGTTCCCCGCCGCCTCCGCCCTCTCCGCCGGCGACAACTTCACCTGCACCAGCTTCTCCGCCTCCACAAACGTCTCCACCCCCACCTTCGGCCCCGCCGAAGCCGCCGTCCCAAACGCCGGTGGCGCTCCCGGAGTCGGCGCACTCGGCACCTGCCCCTCCGCTTCCACTCCAGCCGCCATCACCGCTGCTCCCGCCGCCACTCCCCGCAAAAACTCTCTCCGCGACCGCGCCATCCCATCCTCCTCAAAGAACAAGCCAGATATATCACCCAAAATCGGTGTCAAGCCCCCTAGCGCCCTCCAAACCCCACAACCCCAACCTCTTCAACCACTTCCAGCCTAAAAATAATTGGCCCACTTGCTACCCCAGACTGGCTATCCTGTTAACAGGCCTATAACTCGCTACCCCAGTCCTCAAGCCCCGGCACAACGAACTCAAAACTCTAGACTGGATTTTTAAGCCTCTTCCCCTCTCCCGAGCCGACACCGAGGTCCAGACCAAACCGTACCGAAGGTCCAGACCTAACCCCAACCGTATCAAGATTTTGAGACCCAAAGTACGGGGGGGCCGCCCCCACCCCTTATGCCCCTCGCCACCCTCACCCTCGAACTCGCCATCGAACACGCCCACTCCCTCAAGGACCGCCGCCAGGCCGTGCGCTCGCTCAAAGACAAGCTCCGCCACGCCTTCAACATCTCCATCGCCGAGCTCGACGACGCCCTCGCTTACAACCGCGCCACCCTCGGCATCGCCGCCATCTCCAGCTCCCCCGCCTACCTCGCCGGCCAGCTCCGCGAAGTCGAATCCGCCGCCCGCCGACTCGCCACCGGCCTCGGCGTCGACATCCTAGACAGCTACATCGAGTCCGACGTCATCCTCGGCGACCCTCAGGACGACCCGGACCCAAAATAGCTCCGCCCCGCACCACGCTCGCTAACTGACTCAAAAGACGCACACTCTGCACCTGCGCAGAGGTGCTAATCTACAGGGTCATATGCCGGAACAAAGAGCCAGAGATTACCACCGGGGCCGCGTAGCGAGCACCTTCGCCGAAGAGATCACCGCCATGCTGGAGGGTGAGCTCTCCGACCCTCGCATCGCTCCCTGCCACGTCACCGAGGTAGTCCTCAATCCCGGCGGCAAAAGCTGCCGCGTCTTCATCGCCGTCGTCGGCACCGCCAAGGAAGAAGAAGACACCCTCGCCGGCCTCATGACCGCGCGCGGCTACATCCGCACCGAAATTCGCGACCGCATGGGTGTCCGCCATGTTCCCGAACTGACTTTTGCAATCGATCGCTCTGAAAAAATCAACGCCCGTATGGACGAGCTGCTCGGACGCATGGAAAAGCGCCGGGACAAACTTGCCAAAAAAACCGCAGCCTCAATCAACTCGAAGAACTGAAGCCCTTTACCTGCCCATGTCTAACGAAGCTTCCATCGCCGAACTGCTCGAAATCATCCGCAAGCGACGCTCCTTCTTCATCACCTCGCATGCCCGCCCCGACGGCGACGCCATTGGCTCCGCCCTGGGCCTCATGCATCTGCTTGAAATCATGGGCAAAGAGGTCGTAGTCGCCTTCGCCGACCCCATCCCCTTCACCTACCAGACCCTGCCCGGCGTCCATCGCATCGTCCACGAGCTGCCCTCCGCCGCTCCCGACGTCGCCATCGTGCTCGAGTGCGACTCCATCGAGCGCACCGGCTTCCATCCCGGCCACTTCGCTCGCCTCCACGCCGCCACCATCATCAATATCGATCACCACATCAGCGGCCGCGCCTTCGCCGACTTCAACTGGATCGACAAGAGCGCCTGCGCCGTCGGCGCCATGGTCTACGACCTCATCCTCGCCTCCGGCACCAAGATCACCGAGCCTATCGCGAGTTGCCTCTACGCCGCCGTCCTCACCGACACCGGCTCCTTCACCTAACCCGCCACCATGGCCTCCACCTTCGCGCTCGCCGAGCACCTCATTCAATGCGGCGCCAACCCCAACCGCATCGCCCAGGCCATCTACGGCTCCAACTCTCCCGGCAAAATCCGCCTCCTCGGCGCTGCGCTCTCCAACCTCCAGATCGACGGCGACGTCGCCTGGAGCCTCATCACCGAACTTGAAATGGAAAAGGCCGGAGCCATCGTCGAAGACTGCGAAGGCGTCGTCAACTACCTCATCGGCATCCTCGGCATTCAGGCCGCGGCCTTTATCCGCGAGTGCCCCGGACCCAACGGTACGCCGCAATACCGTCTCAGCCTCCGCAGCAAGGGTGAAATCGACGTCGCCCAGGTCGCCGAGCGGCTCGGCGGCGGCGGCCACCGTAACGCCAGTGGTTGCACCATCGACGGCCCCATGGAACTCGCCACCAGCCGCATCCTCACCGAGCTCCACGCCGCATGCCCCTCCGGGCGTCCAACTCTGTTAGCCTAGGCTTCGCCTCCCAAACCCGCCCCAATTGGGCGGGCCCGAGCTTGTATCCGCGCCTGCACCGCAGGACGGCAACACTCGCATGGCAGTTCTGATCGATTGAACTTTTTCTCCGGCCTCTTGAACGTCACCTCCCAACCCGCCGCAGCGCCCACGGACTCCCACCCACAGCGCCGCTCCTTCGTGCCCCCAGCCCTCCGCGCCTTTCTCCAGACGCAGCTCGGCTGCACGCTCTGGGAGTTCGCCGTCCTCTGCTTCGTCAGCAGCTACTTCCTGCTCTTCGGCCTCGTTCCCTACATCGGCGGCGACCAGCTCGGCCTCGTCGGTGCCGACGAGCCACGCTACGCCCAGATCGCCCGCGAGATGCTCGAGGCCCACTCCAACGACTGCCACAACGTTCAGGCAAAGATCATTCCCCACAGCCTCCGCCCCGCCGCCATCCACGCCTCCTACGAGTGCCTCGTCGGCGGAACCATTACGCCCATCCTCTACGGCAAGCCCTGGCTCGAAAAGCCCGCCCTCTACTACTGGCGCGCCATGAGCTTCTTCAAGGAGTTCGGTGTCTCCGACTGGGCCGCGCGCCTGCCCTCCACCACCGCCACCGCCGCCCTCATCATCCTCGCCTTCCTCCACCTCCGACGATTCCGCCCCGGCGGCCACCTCGACGCCGCCCTCATCATGGTCTCCTGCGTCGCCATCGTCGCCTTCTCCCGAGGCGCCTCCACCGACATGCAACTGGCCGCCCCGTTCAGTATGGGCATGCTCGGCTGGTACGCCTGGTATGAGACCGGCAAAAAGTTCTGGCTCTTCGACCTCTACTTCTTCGGCGCCGCCGCCACACTCGCCAAGGGCCCGGTAGCTCCCTTCATGGCGCTCGGCATCATCCTGCTCTTCCTCGGTCTGCGCCGCGAGTGGTCCGCCCTCCGCCGCACCATCTGGATTCCCGGCATCGTCCTCTTCCTCGTCATGGTTCTCCCTTGGTACATCGAGGTCCAGCGCCGCAACCCGCAGTTCCTCAAGACGTTCCTGCTGCAGCACAACCTCGAGCGCTACACTTCCGATCTCTACCAGCACCACCAGCCGTTCTACTTCTACGCGGTCGTCCTCATCCTCGGTCTGATGCCCTGGACACCGCTTGCCGTCCGCGCCCTCGTCGATGGCCTGCAGATCTCCATGGCTGAGTGGAAGGTCCGCCACAAGCCGCAGCGCTACCTCGGTCACATCCGCGCCGGCGACGCCTTCCCCGAGTTCCTCGTCCTCTGGGCGCTCTTCCCCATCGTCTTCTTCTCCTTCTCCGGCTCCAAGCTCCCCGGCTACATCCTTCCCGCGATCCCGCCCATCGCCATCCTCACCGGCGACTATCTCTTCCGCATCCGCCGCGCTGGCCTCCCCTTGTGGCTGCTCATTACCCACGCCGCCGCCACCGGAGTCCTCACCTTCGTTCTGCTGCTGTGCCCGCAGTACATGGTGAATCAGCGCATCATCCCTGCGCCGAAAGACTTTGTCTGCGCCGCCGTGCTGGGCATCCTTGCCGCATTTCTGGTGGTGTTCATCGTCCGCAAGTGGGGTGTCGTCCGCATCCGTTACGCCACTCTCATTCCCCTCGCGGCACTGCTCTTCTTCCTGCTCGGCAGCAATGGTCAGTTGCTCGACCTCAACTACTCCTCGCGGCCGCTCGCCCGTCATATCGATCGCGTCGCGCCCAGCGTCCAACTCGTCGCCGTAGCTGACGTCAGCGGCGCCACCGACGTCAGCCACGGTCCCATCTCCACCGATCCTCACTCCGCGCGCAGCCAGGCACTCTTCCACGCCGGAGTCCACCGCGACCTGGTGTACGGCCTCGCCTTCTATCGCAACCAGCGCGTCGTCAGCTACGCTACAGACGGTGTTCCCAGCCAGGAGCACATCCTTGTGCTCCCGACCAATCAGACCGACGAATTACCCGTCCTGCTGCCGAACCGCACCTATCAGCCTCTGTTCCTCTACGAAACCCAGGGCATCGCCGTCTACCGCGTCCTCGCGGCCAGCGACAACGCCAGGGTCGAACTTCCTCCTGCAACGGGCAAGCCATGACCTCACCCTCCGGAGAAGCCCCGCAACTCGAGATCCTCGACCTGCGCCACTTCTCCGCGTCGCAGATGCGTCCCCTGCTGCGCGACGAAGCCAAGCGCTGGCAGCAGCGCCTGCACTGGGACTACACCCACTCCACCGACCTCCTCCTCGACTACCTCGACAGCCGCGTCCTTCCCGGCTTTGTCGCCGTCGCCGGAAGCCGTCCCATCGGCTACGCCTTCTGCGTCTACGAAGCCTCCAAAGCCGTCATCGGCGACGTCTACGCCTTCACCGAAGCCGAGACCACCACCAACCCCATCTGCGACCGCATGCTCCGGCACCTCATCGAGATGCTGCAAGCCACGCCCGGCATCGAGCGCGTGGAATCGCAGCTGCTCATGTTCCCCGCCGGCGCTCTCGCCGAGCCCTTTCTCTCCAAAGGCTTCCGCCCCTATCCACGCCTCTTCATGCTCTGCGACCTCCGCACCTCCCCGCTCGGCGAACAGGCCCGCACCCCACCGCGCCCGCGCACCTTCCTGCTGCAACCGTGGAAGCCCGACTTCTACGAAGCCGCCGCCGCGCTCATCCACCGCTGCTACGCCGGCCACATGGACTCCAGCATCAACGATCAGTACCGCACCATCCATGGCGCCCAGAGATTTCTGCACAACATCATCCGCTTCCCCGGCTGCGGCGTCTTCGACGCGGAAAACTCCTGGGTCCTCCGCGACCCCTCCACCCTCAAGCTCGAAGCCATGATCCTCTGCTCCCGCGTCCAGAAAGACGTCGGCCACATCACCCAGCTCTGCGTCTCCCCCGACCTCCGCAGCCAGGGTCTAGGCTCGCTGCTGCTGCAGCAGTGCACCAGCGAGCTCCTCCGCCGCGGCTACCACGCTCTCTCCCTCACCGTCACCGAATCCAACACCGGCGCCCGCAACCTCTACGAACGCCTCGGCTTCCAGTCCCTCCACCGCTTCGAAGCCATGGTCTGGGACAAGTACGCCAGCGGCTGATCGCCGCTACACCAACGCCGCTTCCATCGCACGTTCGCGCTGCGCTCGCACCACATCCAGAATCCGCTCCGCCATCTCCCGCTTCGACATCAACGGCAGCTCCACCTCGGCCTCCCGCGTCATCAGCACCCCAGCATTCGACTCCGCCTCGAATCCACTCCCCGCCCGCGAAACATCGTTCGCCACCATCGCATCCACGCCCTTCTCGCGCAGCTTGCGCCGGCCTTCTTCCACCACGCGTTCCGTCTCCGCCGCAAACCCCACCACGACCGTCCCCGCGCGCTTCCGCTCCACCGCCGTACGCAGGATGTCGTCGTTGCGCACCAGTTCCAGCGCCATGCGTTCCCGCTTCTTCAGCTTCTGTTCCGCCACCTCTTCCACGCGATAATCCGCCACGGCCGCCGCCATCACCATCACGCTTGCGCGCGGCAATGCCTGCATCACCGCACGCTGCATCTCGGCAGCCGTCCCCACGCGCACCACCTCGCATCCACGCGGAGGCCGCACCTCCATCGCTGCCGCCACAAAAATCACCTCAGCTCCCCGAGCCAGCGCCGCCTCCGCCAGCGCCACACCCATGCGCCCACTCGACCGGTTGCCGATAAACCGCACCGCATCGATCGGCTCTCTCGTTCCACCGGCTGTGATCAGCACGGTCTCACCTGCAAGATCCGCCAGCCCACCGCGCTCCCGCACGGCTGCCTCCACGGCATCGGCAATCTCTACCACCTCCGCCAGCCTTCCCTCACCCACCATCCCGCAAGCCAGCTCTCCACTACCCGGCGCAACAACCAGCACTCCACGCCCCCGCAGCACATCCACATTGCTCGCCGTCGCCGTAGCCAGCCACATGTTCACATTCATCGCCGGAGCCACCACCACCGGAGCCGTCGTCGCCAGCAGCATCGTCGTCAGCAAATCATCGGCAATCCCATGCGCCATCTTCGCCAGCACATTCGCCGTCGCCGGTGCCACCACCACGACATCCGCCTCCTGCGCCACGCGAATATGTTCAATCGCAAACTCCCGCACCTCACCCGACGCGACCTCTCCCACCTCCGGCTCCCACAACGACGCTAGCACCTGCCTCCCGCTCAACGCCGCAAACGTCAGCGGAGCCACGAACCTCTCCGCTCCCGCCGTCATCACCACCTGCACCTCAGCGCCTCGCCTCTGCAACTCGCGCACCAGCTCCGCCGCCTTGTACGCCGCAATCCCTCCGCAAACTCCCAGCACAACCTTCATCGCGCACCTCTCTCCGCAGCAATCACCGCGTTATCGATCAGCCGAGTCGTGCCCACCCATCCCGCCACCGCGACCAGCGCACCCTTGCGCACATCGCTCACCGGCAGCAGCGTATCCGCATCCACCACCTCCGCATAATCCAAACGCACATCCTCCGCCGGCAGCTCCGCCACCAGAATCCCGCGCAACTTCGCCGCATCGCGCTCGCCTTCACGCACCGCCAACTCCACGCAGCGCAACGCGCGCGGCAACGCCAGCGCGCGGACTCGCTCCTCCGCACTCAGATACCGATTCCGCGAGCTCAACGCCAGCCCATCCGCATCCCGCACCGTCGGACAAACCATCAGCTCCACTCCAAAGTTCAAATCCAGCACCATCGCCCGCAGCACCGCCACCTGCGCTGCGTCCTTCTGCCCAAAGTACGCGCGATGTGCTCCCACAATATGAAACAACTTCGCCACCACCGTCGCCACGCCGCGAAAATGCCCCGGCCGCGACGCTCCGTCCAGCCGCTCGCCCACGCTCCCCACATCCACAAACGTCCCCGCGCCCTCCGGATACATCTCCAGGATCCGCGGCGAGAACACGATATCCACGCCCTCCTGCTCCAGCAGCCTGCAGTCCTCATCCACCGTCACGGGATACTGCGCAAAGTCCTCGTGTGGCGCAAACTGCAGCGGATTCACAAACACGCTCACCACCACCACATCGCACTGCGCCTTCGCTGCCTTCACCAGCGATGTATGTCCTGCATGCAGCGCTCCCATCGTCGGCACCAGTCCCCAAACCCGCGCTCCAACCCCCTCACGCACATCCCGGCTCACCCGCCGCATCTCCGCTACTGTTCGCACAATCTGCATCCGTTCAACGCCTTCCTGCGCCGTCCAGCGCATCCACCATCTCCGCCGCGACATTCGCAGCCACCCCCGCGCTCACGTGATAGCTCTCTGCATCCGCCGGAAACGTCCGCGCCTCCACCGCTGCGCGAAACTCTTCCAACCCTAGCCGCATCACCGCACCCGCATCTGCGAATCTTCGGACAAATTTCGGCTCCTTCCGGAACGACAACCCAAACGCATCATGCAGCACCAGGATCTGCCCATCGCAATCCGGTCCTGCTCCAATCCCAATCGTCGGAATAGCAAGCCTCTCCGTGATCCGCGCCGCCACCTCCCGCGGAATCCCTTCCAGCACCACCGCAATCGCACCCGCTTCCTCGAGCGCCAGCGCGTCCTCCATCAATTTCGCCGCAGCAACCTCCGTCTTCCCCTGCACCCGATAACCACCCATGCGATGCACCGACTGCGGAGTCAACCCAATGTGCCCCACCACCGGAATCTCCGCTTCCGTCAGCGCCCTCACGCGCTCCGCCATCGCGCGCCCGCCTTCGAGCTTCACTGCCTCGGCTCCGCCTTCCTTCACCAGCCGCAGCCCATTGCGCAGCGTATCTTCCACGCTCACCTGGTAGCTCCCATACGGCATATCGACGACCACCATCGAACGCGTCACCGCTCGCCGCACGGCACGCGCATGATGCAGCATGTCGTCCACGGTCACGCTCAGCGTGTCGTCATAACCCAGCACCGCCATCCCCACCGAGTCGCCCACCAGCAACACGTCGATGCCCGCCTCATCCACCAGGCGAGCACTCGGATAGTCATAAGCTGTAATCGCGGTAATAGCGGCGCCGTCACTCTTGCGCGCCAGTAGACTCTGCGGCGTCACTTTCGTCACGCCCATGCGACGTCCACCGTCGCGTGGTCCAGTAAGGCTCATCGTCAACTCCAGTGCCACTCCGCCTTACAGCGCGGATGCAGCCTTCGTCGTCAGTCTATTCCTTCGCACCCCGGCAACACAAAGGGCCGCAGCCGCCAACCTCGCGAACCGCAGCCCTCATGATTGGCTGATTCCTGCTAACTGCTACTCCACGTGATAATTCGGCGCCTCCCGCGTAATCACCACATCGTGCACATGGCTCTCACGCAGCCCAGCTCCCGAAATCCGCATGAACTTCGCATTCGCCTGCAGCTCTTCAATCGTTCCGCAACCCAGGTACCCCATGCCCGACTTCAACCCGCCCACCAGCTGATACACCATCGCCTCCAGCGGTCCACGATGCGGCACGCGGCCTTCAATGCCTTCCGGCACAAACTTCGCCAGCCGGTTTCCAGTGCTCTCTCTGGCCGTAAGGTTGACGCGCTCGCCTTCGCCGCTCATATCTTCCTTACCCTGGAAGTACCGCTCGCCCGAACCCTGCGCCATCGCACTCAAACTGCCCATGCCGCGATACGCCTTGAAGCTCCGTCCCTGATACAGAATCGTTTCACCCGGCGACTCATCCACACCCGCAAACAGCGAGCCCATCATGCAGACACTCGCCCCCGCCGCGATCGCCTTCGTAATGTCACCCGAGTACTTGATGCCTCCATCCGCAATCACCGCCACGCCACGCGACTTCGCCGCGCGATACGCCTCCGCAATCGCCGTAATCTGCGGCATACCCGCGCCGGTCACCATGCGCGTCGTGCAGATCGACCCCGGACCGATGCCCACCTTCACCGCATCGGCCCCAGCATCGATCAGCGCCATCGTCCCTTCATACGTCGCCACGTTGCCGGCAAACAGGTCCACGTCCGGAAACGCCTTCTTCACCTGCGCCACCGCCTCCAGCACGCGCGACGAGTGCCCATGCGCCGAGTCGATCGCCAGCGCATCCACACGCATCTTCACCAGCTCCGCGGCGCGTTCCATAAAGTCGCCGATAGCGCCAATCGCTCCGGCCACGCGCAGCCGCCCCTGCTCATCCTTGCTCGCGTTCGGATACTTCAACTTCTTCTGAATGTCCTTGACCGTAATCAAACCCTTCAGCTCGTATGCATCGTTCACCACCAGCAATTTCTCCACGCGATGCTGATGCAGAATGTGCTCGGCTTCATCGAGCGTGGTCCCTACCGGAACCGTAATCAGATTCTCCTTCGTCATCACATCGCCGATCGGCAAATCCGTCCGCGAAACGAAACGCAGATCGCGATTCGTCAAAATCCCCACCAGCTTGCCGCGCTTGGTCACCGGCACACCTGAAATCTTGAACCGCCGCATCACCTCCAGCGCATCTGAAATCGGCCTTTCAGGATCGATGGTGACAGGATCGACAATCATCCCGCTCTCCGACCGCTTCACCTTGTCGATCTCCCCTGCCTGCTGGTCGATCGTCAGGTTGCGATGCACCACACCCAGTCCACCCTGCTGTGCAATCGCAATCGCCAGCCGCGACTCCGTCACCGTGTCCATCGCAGCCGACATCAACGGCGTCGCCAGCGTAATTTTCTTCGTCAACTGCACCTGCGTACTCACCTGCGAAGGAACAACATCGGAGTAGGCGGGAACCAGCAGCACGTCATCAAACGTGAGCGCTTCAACTAGAGGAGTCTCGATCATAGGTATCTATTCTAGAAGACTCGTCAAATCCCCCTGTGAATCCGCCCCAAAACCGGACTTCGCCCCACCGCCATCCCCTCTACGCTCTACACTCTACGCTCTACACTCTCCTTCCCATCGGCTACCATGCCTGTATGCACCTTCGCCCCTGGATGTCAGTCGCCAGCGCCGTTCTCGGCTTTTTCGTCATCCTCGCCTGGCGCATCCGCGAAGGCCGCACCGCCGTCACTCTCCGCAAAATCATCGCTCCACCCCTGGGCATGTCCACGGGCTTCTGCATGTTCATCGCCCCGCCGTTCCGCGTCCCACTCTCCTACGCCGCCGTCGCCTTTCTCCTCGGAGCCCTCGTACTAGCCTGGCCGCTTATCCGCACCTCGCATCTCCGCCTGCAGGACGACGGGACCGTCACCATGCACCGCTCCCCCAGCTTCTTCATCGTCCTCATCGTTCTGGCGCTCATCCGCATCCTCGCCCACAGCTATCTCGACACCCTCATGACCGTCCCCCAGACCGGCGGCCTCTTCTTCATCCTCGCCTTCGGCATGATCCTCCATTGGCGTGTCCAAATGCTCTTCGAGTACAAGCGCGTCACCGGCCACCGCACACTTTTCAATAGCTAAAACCTCCCCTCGCGTGTAAAAATTCTGCGGCACCTTCGATCCGAGGAAGCCCGCGCATGAATCGTCTCGCCACGCTCGCTCTCTGCACGCTTGCCCTCTCCGCCTCCGCGCAAAAGCTCACCCCGGCCAAGGACATTCCCCCACACGGCAAGGCCATCGTCCTCTTCGACGGCCACAACCTCGACGCCTTCGACTGCTTCCTCAAGAACCCTCCACCACCCACTGACCCCAAGGCCAACACCGTCTTCCAGGTCAAAGCACCCAATGCCACTTTCGCCATCGACCACGGCCTCCTGCACGTCGCCGGCGCACCCTTCGGCTTCCTGCTCACCAGGCAGTCCTACTCCAACTACTACCTCCGCGCCGAGTTCAAGTGGGGCGAAGCCACCCACGCTCCCCGCGAAGGCAAAGCCCGCGACTCCGGCATCCTCTTCAACGTCCCTCCCGATCTCGACGCCTCCAACCTCCGTGTCTTTCCCGAGTCCCTCGAGTTCCAGATCACCGAAGGCGGCACCGGCGACTTCTGGCTCACCGACGGCGCAGCCATCACGCCCAAAGACGCCCCGCGCGTCACCGGCCCCACCCACGGCGCCGTCAAGAGCGCGCGCTTCAACGAAGGCCCCTGGCAGAACGTCACCGGCTACCGCGATCCCAGCGGCGAAGTCGAAAACCCGCACGGCGAATGGAACCTCCTCGAAATGGTCTCGACCGGCACCGAGGTCCTCCTCTATGTCAACGGCAAGCTCGTCAACCAGGGCACCGACCCCTCACCCGCCTCCGGCAAGATCCTCCTTCAATCCGAGGGCGCCGAGCTCTTCTTCCGCAACGTTCGTCTCTTCCCCCTCAAATCCCACTAGCCGCCCAGCCCAAACTCCACACCCACTTGATTTCCCCCGCCGAATCCCCTATTCTCTGTAAAGCAGACGAATTTGTTCTGCCGCATGGGGCCGCCTGTTCCGGGACCTGCAAGTAGCCGTGAGCGCACCGGCAAGTCGGCGGAAAAGAGGAGTGGGCGAAAGCCCACTTTTTGTTTGCCCTGAAAGTCGCCTCCGCCGGAGCCACCACCTCCAGCCCAGGCCCCCGCTTCACAAGACGAACCATGGCCTTGCAGATCGAGACAATTCGCGCCACAGCCGACCGCGTCGCGGCCTCCCACCAGCTCGACGTCGTCGACCTCGAGTTCACCGGAGGCGCCAAGCACCGCGCCCTCCGTGTCTTCGTCGAGAAGAACGAAGCTGGCCGCGCCAAACTCGCTGAAATCGCCGCAGCGGCCGAAGGCGACACCCTCGCCGAAGACGCCCCAATCCTTCCCCGCGGCGTCCCCGCCGAGCACCTCTCCGGCGTCACCCACGAAGACTGCTCAGCCTTCGCCCACGACTTCGGCACCGTGCTCGACGTCGAAGACCTCATCCCCGGCGCCGAGTACACCCTCGAAGTCAGCTCTCCCGGCCTCGAACGCAAGCTCTTCAAAGCCGCCGACTACCAGCGCTTCGTCGGCTCGCTCGCCAAGGTCCAGACCTTCACCGCCGTCGACAACAACCGCCACTTCACCGGCCGCCTCACTGCCTTCGATCCCGCGACCAACGAGTTCACGCTCGATCTCGCCGCCGTCAAGCAAAAGGGCAAGGCCAAAAAGACCCTCACCGCCCAGACCGTCACCCTCCATCTGGCCAACGTCGAGAAAGCCAACCTGGTCGCCGAAATCTAACCGCCCAGCCGCATCTAAAACATTTGGAAGCCAGTAGTTCCAACCTGAATCTGGCTTCCGTACCAAAGCAGTCCCGAAAGAAACGAGAACATCATGGCGAGTCCGCTGTACCAGTCCATCGAAATCCTCTCCCGCGAAAAGGGCATTGAGCCCGCTGTCGTCGTCGGCGCTGTCGAAGACGCCATCGCCCTGGCCACCCGCAAGTTCTACAAAACGCAAGAGAACATGCGCGGCGAGATGGATAAGGAAACCGGCGAAATCCGCGCCTACGTCTACAAGACCGTCGTCGAAACTCCCGAGCAGGTCGAGGACCCCGACAACCAGCTCTCCCTCGAGCAGGCCCGCGAACTCGCGCCCGAAGTTGAAGTCGGCGGCGAGCTCCGCTTCTACAAGGACACCACTCCCCTCGGCCGCATCGCCGCCCAGATGGCCAAGCAGGTCATCTTCCAGAAGGTCCGCGAAGCCGAGCGCGACACCGTCTTCCTCGAGTACGGCTCCCGCACCGGCGAGATCCTCACCGCCACCGTCAAGCGCCTCGAGCCCATGGACGTCATCTTCGACCTCGGCAAGACCGAAGCCCGCATGCCCAAGCGCGAGCAGTCCCGCCTCGAGCAGTTCGCCGTCGGCGAGCGCGTTCGCGTCGTCCTGCTCCGCGTCGATCGCGCCGCCAAGGGCCCGCAGGTCATCGTCTCCCGCGCGGCACCGGCCCTCGTCCAGAGCCTCTTCCAGTCCGAAGTCCCCGAGATCTACGACTCGACCGTCACCATCCGCGCCATCGCGCGCGAAGCCGGCGAGCGCACCAAGATCGCCGTCCAGTCCCGCGACAAGGATGTCGACCCCGTCGGCGCCTGCGTCGGCATGAAGGGCATGCGCGTCCAGAGCATCATTCGCGAGCTCCGCGGCGAAAAGATCGACATCATCGAGTTCTCCGAGGAGATCACCACCTTCGCCGAGAAGGCCCTCCAGCCCGCCAAGGTCTCCCGCGTCAGCATCACCGACCTTGCTGAAAAGCAGCTTGAAGTCATCGTCGACGACACCCAGCTCTCACTCGCCATCGGCAAGAAGGGCCAGAACGTCCGCCTCGCCGCCAAGCTGCTCGGCTGGAAGATCGACATCAAGAGCGAAGAAGAGAAGCGCCAGGAAGTGGAGCAGCAGATGCAGGCCATGTCCGGCGGCCCTGCCACTCCGATCGAGTCCGTCACCGAGCTGGGCGAATCCGTGATGGAGAAGCTCATCACCGCCGGCATCACCACCGTCGAGTCCCTCGCCGACATGACCGCCGAAGAGCTCTCCGAGATCCCCGGCATCGGCGAAAAGACCGTCGAGAAGATCGCCGTCGCCGTCCGTCATTACTTCGGCCAGTACGAAGAAGGCGAAGTCCGCCCTGAACCCGTAGCTGCCCCGGCCGAGCAATCAGCCGACGCCGAAGGAGAGCCTGTGCTGACTGTTGGAGAAACCGCCATCGCTGCCGCCGCCGAAACAGATCCCGCCGGCGACCAGCTCCACTCCCTCACCCTCACGCCGGAAGAAATCCTCGCCAACTACAAGAGCAAGGACGGCGCGCAGGAAGTCGACAGCTTCTCCACCGAGGATATCGCCGAAGCCGAAGATCGTATCTCCGATAACGACGCCAACGACGAGTCCGATGCCCGCGAAGCCGCCATCGAGCTCGACAATGACACCATCGATCAGCTTGTAGACGACGCCCAGGAACGGGGCGACGAAGGACTCGAAAACGAGGACCGCGAACCGTGAGGTATCTCCAGCCCTCACGGCCGCTCTTCGTTGAACAAACGGCTAATTACTCCACGAATGCTGGAAAAACAGAGCTTTCAAGGGATAATAGCCTTGAACCCAACTCCTACTCGATTGAGGCTGAAATGAACAGCTAAGCGCGCAGAGGATCTACATCGGGGCCGAGCGGAAACGCCGTAACCCCACGCAGGACCGGGCAGCCGGTCCTCAAAAGGAATAGATGAGCAAAGTACGCATCAATGACCTGGCAAGGGAACTGGAAGTCAAGAGCAAACCAATTCTGGATGCTCTGATCGCGGTCGGCGTCACCGAAAAGAAGACGCACTCGAGCTCCATTGAATACGATGAAGCCGAGAAGGTCCGCGCCTACTTCAAGAATCGCGGCGCCCGCTCCTCGCAGGCCGCCCGGCCCGCCCCGGAAAAGCCCCGCTTCGATCTCTCCCACGTCTCCAAGCCCGGCGACGCGCTCAAGGCTATCCTCGAGCGCAAGCAGGCTGAGGCCGCAGCCAGGGCCAACCCGCCCGTGGCGCGCCCCGCCGTTACGGTGGCTCCGCCCGCCGCACGCCCTGCCGGAGCCCCCTCGGTTGCTGCAGCTCCGCCTGCGGTGCACGCCGCACCGGCTCCAGTAGCCGCTGCTCCCGCGTCCGCGCCGGAAGCTCCCGCCCGCAAGATCGTCATGCCGCAGCCGCGTCAGGCTTCCGCCGTCGTGGTCGCTGCTCCGCGTCCTGCTGGAACCCCCGTCGTCGCGCGTTCTCCGGCTGCCCCGGTCGCCGCTCCTGCGGTCGCCTCGGTTCCTCCGGCTGCTCCGGTCGTCGTCAAGCCTGCCGCGGTGCCGCCATCGGCTCCTGCAGCAGCAACGCCAGCACCCGCTGCTCCGGCTCCCGTAGCCGCCGCTCCGGCCCCGGCGCCTGAACCCATCGCCGCAGCCGCTGCTCCGGAAGCCCCGGCCGCACCGGCTGCTCCCGCGCCTCCGGCCGCTCCTGTCCGTCGCGTCGTCATGCCGCAGACCGGTCCGCGCCCCACGTACCTGGCGCCGCCACCGGTTCCCGGAGCTCCCGCACGCCGTCCCATCTTCGAACGCCCGCGTCCCGGTGGCCCTTCCGGCCCCGGTGGACGTCCCGGCTTCAGCAGCGGTCCCGGAGGTCCCGGTGGCCCAGCCGGTCCCGGCGCACGCCGCCCCATGCATCCCACCCGCACCTTCCCCGGCGGCCCCGGTGGCGCTCCTGGCGGTCCCGGCGGACGTCCCGGCTTCCCGCCGCGTCCCGGCTTTGGAGCCCGCCCCGGTGGCGGCCCCGGCCGTGGTCCCGGAGGTCCCGGCGCAGGTCTGCTTCCGCCCGCGGAAGGCGCACCAGCGCCCGGCCGTTCGCGTGCCTCCAGCCGAGGCCGTGGTGGTCCCCAGCGCTACGAAAAGAACAAGGAAGTCGCCATCAAGGGATACAACCCGCGTTTCGGTGCGGCCAATATCCCCCAGGGCGAAGTCCCCATCACCAAGACCATCACGGTCACCGAAGGCATCTCCGTCAAGGATCTCGCCGAGAAGCTCGAAGTCCGCGGCAAGGATCTCATCGCCACGCTGCTGATGAAGGGCGTGTTCGTCACCGTCAACCAGTCGCTCGACGCTGAGCTCGTCAAGGACGTCGCCCGCCAGTTCGGCGCCGACGCCACCGTCATCTCCGTCGAAGAGCAGCTCGAAAACGAAGCCATCGAAGGCCTCATCGAGTCCACCGAGGGCATGGTCGAAATCACCCGCGCCCCCGTCGTCACCATCATGGGCCACGTCGATCACGGTAAGACCTCCCTGCTCGACGCCATTCGCTCCACCGACGTCGCCGGTGGCGAAGCCGGAGGCATCACCCAGCACATCGGCGCTTACAAAGTCTCCATCACCAAGCCCGACTCCCCCGCCTTCGGCCGCCAGATCGTCTTCCTCGACACCCCTGGCCACGAAGCCTTTACCCGCATGCGTGCTCGCGGCGCCAAGATCACCGACATCGTCGTCGTGGTCGTGGCCGCCGACGACGGCGTCATGCCCCAGACGCTCGAAGCTATCGATCACGCCAAGGCCGCGAAGGTTCCCATCATCGTCGCCGTCAACAAGATCGACAAGCCCGAAGCCGATGCGTCGCGCGTCATGAACCAGCTCGCCGCCCGCGGCGTCCAGGCCACCTCCATGGGTGGCGACGTCGAGTTCGTCGAAGTCTCCGCCAAGAAGCGTCTCAACCTCGACGCCCTCGAAGAGATGATTCTTCTCGTCGCCGACACCAACGAGCAGAAGGCCCAGCCCGAGCGTCCCGCCATCGGTACCGTCATCGAAGCCAAGCTCGATCGCGGTCGCGGCGCCGTCGCCTCCATCCTCGTCCAGAACGGTACCCTCCGCGTTGGCGACAGCTACATCGTCGGCAACACCTTCGGCAAGGTCCGCGCCATGTTCGACGATCGCGGCAAAGAGGTCAAGGAAGCCGGTCCCTCCACCCCAGTCGAAATCCTCGGCCTCGAGTCCATGCCTGACGCAGGCGACACCTTCCTCGTCATGGCTGATCGCGACAAGGCCAAGGGCATCGCTCAGTACCGCAAGATGAAGGAGCGCGAAGCGCAACTCGCCAAGAGCTCCCGCGTCTCGCTCGAAGGCCTCGCCGAACAGATCAAGCAAGCCGGCGTCAAGGACCTCAACCTCATCCTCAAGGGCGACGTGCAGGGCTCGGTCGAAGTGCTGGCCGATTCGCTCGGCCGCATGTCCACCGAAAAAGTCCGCGTCAAGGTCCTGCACTCCGGCGTCGGCGCCATCACCGAGTCCGACGTGCTGCTCGCCTCGGCCTCGAACGCTGTCGTCATCGGCTTCAACGTCAAGCCTGACCGCAAGGCTCAGGAAGTCGCCGATCGCGAGAACGTCGAGATCCGCCTGCACACCATCATCTACGAGCTCCAGGACGAGATCACCAAAGCCATGTTCGGTCTCCTCGACGCTGTCTACAAGGAGAACTACGCTGGCCGCGCCGAAGTGCTGCAGGTCTTCAAGATCACCAAGGTCGGCCAGATCGCCGGCTCCGTGGTCCGCGACGGCATCATCAAGCGCGACGCTCAGGTCCGCGTCCTCCGCGACGGTGTCGAAGTCTGGAAGGGCAAGATCGCCTCGCTCAAGCGCGTCAAGGACGACGTCGCCGAAGTCCGCCAGGGCGTCGAGTGCGGTATCGATCTCGCCGGCTACAAGGACATCAAGGCCGGCGACATCATCGAAGCCTTCACCACGGAAAAGCTGGCCGCCGAACTCGGCCAGAACTCCGCGGAAGCCAAGAAGGCCAAGGACATCGCCGACCTCAAGGAAGCCAAGGACGCCGAGAACGAAGCCGCCCGCGCAGCCGCCGAAGCCGCCAGGGACTCAGCCAGCGCTTAACCTCAAAACTCAACCGCACCACCAGCAAGGCCGGGAGCAATCCCGGCCTTTGCTGTTGTTCTATACTTCCGCTCAGGAGTCACCCATGACCGATCCGGCTTTCCTCGCTCAACCCGAAAACTCTCAGGCCGAAGACACCTTCTGGGACGACTTCCGTCGCGAACGAAGCATCGAGTCGCGCATGGGCCAGAGCGCACGCCGCGACAGCCGCACCCGCCTCTCCGAACGAGTGCTCAACCAGCTCACAGGAGTTTCCGGCGAAATTCTTCCCAATCGCTCCGAAGAGGAAGACAGGCAATTTTGGACGGCCTTCTTCGACGAAGCCAAACACCTCGCGGAACAGGAAGCAGCCAAGTCCACAACATCCACCTCTCGCGGAGCTGCCGCTTGAGCCTCTTCCTGCTCGATACGGACACCTGCAGTTACATCACGCAGAACTATTCGCCCGTCCTGCAGGCTCACTTCGACAGCGTCCCCGACTACTAGCGAGCAATTTCCGCCATCACCTACGCCGAAATTCTCATCGGCCTCCGCAAGAAGCGTCTCGAAGACCGGCGTCTCCGCCTCATCGGTCTCTTCCTCCAGAACATCGAAGTCCTTCCATGGACAGCCGACGCCGCAACGATCTACGCCGAGCTCACGGACCAACTCCGTCCCCATCCGATTGGCGAGCACGACACCATGCTCGCCGCCCATGCCATCGCACTCGACGCAACGCTCGTCACCAACAACACTCGCCACTTCGGTCGCATAGGTTCTCCACTGCACATCGCAAACTGGCTGGAATAACCTGGTCGCGTCAAAACACAGAAGATCCCGCTTCTCCCTCAGCCACCTCAACTCATTTTTCCCACTCCGGGAACTTCCACCCTCCAAATCTCGTTCACCCTCCAGCACCCAAAAGTCTGGAGCCTCCCCGCGTGAACCTCACCATTGACAACGTCAGCAAGCAATACCGCGGCGGCCACCGCGCCCTCTCCAACTTCTCGCTCTCGCTCGAACCCGGCATCCTCGGCCTGCTCGGCCCCAACGGCGCCGGCAAGACCACGCTCATGAGCATCCTCGCCACCATCACCCACGCCACGCAGGGCCGCGTCCTCTGGGATGGCGTAGACGTCGCCAAAAACCCCGACATCCTCCGCTCCACCCTCGGCTATCTCCCCCAGGACTTCGGCGTCTACCCCACCCTCAACGCCATCGAGTTCCTCGAATATCTCGCCGCCGTCAAGGGCCTCGACCGCTCCACCGCCAAACGCCGCATCCCCGAGCTCCTCGCCCTCGTCAACCTCACCGACGCCGCCAAACGCCCGCTCGGCGGCTACTCCGGAGGCATGAAGCAGCGCGTCGGCATCGCCCAGGCCCTGCTCAACGACCCCCAGCTCCTCATCGTCGACGAGCCCACCGCCGGCCTCGACCCTGAAGAGCGCGTCCGCT
The DNA here is from genome assembly GCA_040388825.1 of Acidobacteriota bacterium. GTDB lineage: Bacteria > Acidobacteriota > Terriglobia > Terriglobales > Acidobacteriaceae > Granulicella. The sequence goes on from JAZKBC010000229.1 coordinate 31,389, forward strand.
TCCGCAATCTCCTCTCCGACCTCTCCGGCCAGCGCATCGTCATTCTCTCCACCCACATCGTCTCCGACGTCGAAGCCACCGCCACCACCATCGCCCTCATCGCGCAGGGCACCCTCATCACCCACGCCACGCCCGAAGCCCTCCTCCAGCAGGTCGAAGGCAAAGTCTCCGAATGGGTCATCCCCTCCGAACGCCTCGACATCGCCCGCCAGCGTTTCCTCATCAGCAACATCACCCGCCGCTCCGACGGCGTCCACCTCCGCGTCCTCGGCGACAACCCACCCGCCGGCTCGCAGCCCGTCCCTCCCACGCTCGAGGACGCCTACCTTTTCGCCCTCAACAGTCATCGCGAAAGCCTCGCCGCATGATCCGCCCTCGCCTCGTCTACCACATGGTCCGCGCCGACTTCCTCGAGCGCACCCGCCGCCCCAGCTTCCTCATCACCCTCGGCTTCTCCGTCTATCTCGGCTACCTCGTCAACTCCGGCCTCGTCTCCCTGCAGCTCGACCACTGGCGCGGCCTCCCCAACTCCGCCTGGAACGGAGCCGTCATCGCTCTCGTCGGCAGCGTCTTTCTCCCGCTAGTCGGCTTCTACATCGTCAAGAACACTATCCAGCGCGATCGCGAAACCCGCGTCGGCCGCATCCTCGCCGCCACGCCCATGTCGCGCACCTTCTACACCGTCTCGAAAGCCCTCAGCAACTTCGCCGTCCTCGCATCGATGGTGGTAGTCCTCGCCATCGCCGCCATCATTCTCCAGTGGACCCACCCCGGCACCGGCCCCACCAGCTACACCGACCTCCTCACCCCACTCTTCGTCTTCGCGCTCAGCTCTCTCAGCATCACCGCAGCTCTCGCAGTCCTCTTCGAAACCCTCCCCGGCCTCCGCGGCGGTCTCGGCAACGTCCTCTACTTCTTCCTCTGGATCTTCCTCATCTCGCTCAGCGTCACCAGCCTCACCGGCAACCACGCCCTCAGCCCCTCCAGCTACCTCCACGACTACACCGGCATCGCCACCATCTCCGGCAACATGCAGGCCCAGGTCCGTCTCCTCGACCCCACCTACGCCGGCGGCTCTTCCT
>JAZKBC010000230.1:0-1814 GCA_040388825.1 Acidobacteriota bacterium
TCCCAACCGCGACAGAAACGCCCGCCGGCTCACCCGTCCCGCAGCCGAATCCTCAGCTTCCGGCATTATATCCGTCTCAAACTCGTCTCTCGGCATAGCCTCTCTCCGCTTGTCTGTCAGATGGCCCGCAATCGTATGACAAGTTCGACGTGCCGTCTCCACGAAAAGCCGCATCGACCAACTGTGTCTCCCATCACTTTCCGCCAACCGCTCCTGTGGGAAAACTAAAGACGAGCCGCATCTCGTCGATAAACACAATGGTGTGCGGATATCGACAACCCGGCCGTGCATTTCGGCCAGTCCTGGAGTCATTATGTTATCGTTTGGCCTTCGCGAGACCTCTACGTTTCGCGGCCGGGGAGTAGAACTCATGGCGACAGAAGACGTCGCGCTGGCTGGCGGCCCTAACCGGGCGGCCCTCGATCCAAAAGACAAGCCAGACACGCTGCAACAGCCCTCAATCATCAACGACCTTGTCCTCCAAATTGCCACCGTCAACGGTTCGGGATCGCAGTCAGCCAACGCTGTCCTGCTCAAGTCCATCTTTCGCATGGGCATTCCCGTCAGCGGCAAAAATCTCTTTCCGTCGAACATCGCCGGCCTGCCCACCTGGTACACCATCCGTGCCAGCAAGGACGGCTACGTTGCCCGTAAGAAAGAGATCGACGTCCTCATCGCGCTCAATGCTGAGACCGCCAAGGACGACGTGCTGAACCTCCGTCCCGGCGCTTTGGCTATCTATGAGGAGTCGTTCGATCTTCGCCAGTATCGCGAAGATGTCGCTCTTTATCCGGTGCCGTTCGACAAGATCACCGCCGCCGTCTGTCCGGAAGCCAAGCTGCGCAAACTTGTGCGCAACATGGTCTTCGTCGGCGTCGCAGCGAACCTTCTCGGCATCGCCCTTGACGCCGTCGAGAAGGCCCTGCGCCAGCAGTTCGCCAAGAAGGTCAAGGCCGCCGATCTCAACTGGGCCGCGGTCCAGGCCGGCTTCGCCTATGCCACGGAGAACTTCGCCAAGCAGAATCTCTACCGCGTCGAGCCGATGAACGAAACCGCCGGCAAGATCATCATCGACGGCAACTCCGCCGCCGGCCTCGGCTGCGTCTTCGCCGGCTGCACCGTCGCGATGTGGTACCCCATCACTCCGTCCACCTCGCTGGTTGAAGCCTTCATCGAGTACGCCAAGCGCTACCGCGTTGAACCTGACGGCAAAGCCACCTTCGCCGTTGTCCAGGCCGAAGACGAACTCGCCGCCATCGGCGCCGTGCTCGGCGCAGGCTGGGCCGGCGCACGTTCCATGACCGCAACCTCCGGCCCGGGCATCTCGCTCATGGCGGAGTTCTCCGGCCTCGGCTACTACGCCGAGCTCCCCGGCGTCATCTTCGACGTCCAGCGCGGCGGCCCGTCCACCGGCATGCCCACGCGCAACCAGCAGTCCGACCTGCTCTCCGCCGCCTTCCTCTCCCACGGCGACACCAAGCACGTCCTGCTGATCCCCGGCACCGTCAAAGAGTGCTTCGAGATGGCCATCCAGGCCTTCGATCTCGCTGAGATGCTGCAGACGCCCATCTTCGTCATGAGCGATCTTGACCTCGGCATGAACAACTGGATGTCCGAGCCCTTCAGCTACCCGGACAAGCCCATCAACCGCGGCAAGATCCTGACGGCGGAAGATCTAGAAAAGCTCGGCAGCTTCGCTCGCTACAAGGACACCGACGGCTCCGGCATCGGCTCCCGCACTCTGCCTGGCACCAACCATCCCGCGGCGGCTTACTTCACCCGCGGTTCCAGCCACAACGAGAAGGCCGCCTACT
>JAZKBC010000230.1:1824-5694 GCA_040388825.1 Acidobacteriota bacterium
TTGCCAACATGGAACGCCTGCTGCGCAAGTTCGAGACCGCCCGTTCGAACGTGCCACGTCCCATCATTGAGCAGACGGGCAAATCCAAAGTCGGCATCATCGCCTACGGCACGTCGGACTTCGCCGTCCGCGAGTCCCGCGACCAGCTCCGCAAGGAGCACAAGCTCGAGACCGACTACCTCCGTCTTCGCGCTTTCCCCTTCACCCGCGAGGTCCAGGAGTTCATCGACTCTCACGACCGCGTCTACGTCGTCGAGCAGAATCGCGATGCCCAGATGCTCTCGCTCCTCAAGCTCGATCTCCCCGCCGAAGTCCTCACCAAGCTGCGCAGCATCCGCCACTTCAGTGGCCTGCCGATCGATGCCCGCTCCGTCACCGAAGACCTCGTCATGCAGGAAGGAATCTAGTCATGGCTACCGCCGTCACTCCGCCCCCCGCGCCCAAAGCACCGAAGCTCAACCACATCGGCCTCAACGTTCTCGACTACAAGGGCGGCAAGACCACCCTCTGCGCCGGCTGCGGCCACAACGCCATCTCCGAACGCATCATCGATGCCTTCTACGAGATGGGCGTCCAGCCTGAGCGCCTCATGAAGATGTCCGGCATTGGCTGCTCTTCCAAGAGCCCTGCCTACTTCATGTCCCGCTCGCACAGCTTCAACTCGGTCCACGGCCGTATGCCGTCGGTTGCCACTGGAGCCCTGCTCGCGAACAAGACCATGAAGGCGCTCGGCGTCTCCGGCGACGGCGACACCGCGTCCATCGGCATGGGCCAGTTCGTGCACCTCATCCGCCGCAACGTCCCCATTCTCTACATCATTGAAGACAACGGCGTATACGGCCTTACCAAGGGCCAGTTCTCCGCTACCGCCGACATGGGCTCCAAGCTCAAAACCGGCGTCATCAACGATCTTCCCGCCATCGACACCTGCGCCCTCGCCATCCAGCTCGGTGCAACGTTCGTCGGCCGTTCGTTCTCCGGCGACAAGAAGCAACTCCTTGCCATGATGAAGGCCGCCATCGCCCACAATGGCACGGTCGTGCTCGACGTCATCAGCCCCTGCGTCACCTTCAACGACCACGAAGGTTCCACCCGCAGCTACAAGTACATGCAGGAGCACGACGAGCCCATCACCGCTGTCGACTTCGTCCCCCACTTCCAGGACATCGCAGTCGAGTACGAACCCGGCTCCTCCATTGACGTCCAGATGCACGACGGTTCGAAGCTCCACCTGCGCAAGCTGCATGAGGACTTCGACCCCACCGATCGCGCCGCCGCCATCACCGCTCTCATGCACGCCGAAGAGCGCAAGGAAGTTCTCACCGGCATCTTCTACATCAACACCGAGAAGCCCACCTTCACCGAGATCCTCAACCTCGTCGATGAGCCGCTCGCGACCCTTCCCGAAGACCGCGTCCGTCCCAAGCCCGAGGTTCTCGCCGAAGTGATGCAGCGCCTCATGTAGCCACCCGGCTCAGTCCCATTCAATCGCAAAGGCCAGTCCATCCCGGACTGGCCTTCGCTTTTCCACGGACTGAACACAATGTCATAAACCTGTCATACAAATCTCTAGACGAATTCGCGTCTCTATGCGTATGATTTCCGACGGCATTACCCAACAGGTTTGACCGGTTCCCAAGGCTGCTAGATCGCCAACGCCGGGTCCTCGCGAACGCTTTCGGGAGCTCCCCCGATCCGTTCAACCTGTGACGAACACCTCCGCTTCAGGAAAGAAGTCCCGTCTCATGGCTCTCCAAGGTCTGCCGTCCGCCGCTCCTGCCCGTTCCTGGTTTGAACTCGCCGCCGCCCGTTCTGCTCGAGTCGGCCTTCTCTGCCGAGTAACCATCGCCATCGCAGCAGCTTGCCTTGCGGCGGCTCCCTTCGCACACGCTCAGAGCGCCGTTCTGCTGCCTCGCACCATCACGTCCATCGCTGGCAACACGCCTGTGGCTTCCACAGCTTCGGCAGCCTGCCCCACCAATCCTCAGCTCACGGCCACCGACGCCGCTGGGAACGGCTGCCCCGCTATCAACGCCGTTATCCCCTCCGTCGTCACGGGCATTGCGGTCGACACCTTTGGCAACGTGTACATCTCTGCTAACTCCACCAATCCTCAGCTCGTCCGCAAGATTGACGCCCGCACCGGCGTCATCTCCGCTTTCGCCGGTAGCGCCTCCGGTCAGTGCGCCAGCGGAGCCGGCACCAAGATCTACGGCACCAAGGTCAACCAGACTGACAAGGTTGGTGACAACTGCCCCGTCAGCAATAGCTATCAGTTCAACGGCCCCGTCGATCTCGGCTCCGACCCCTATGGCAATATCCTTGTCGCCACCACCGGCGACAACGTCCTGCACTTTGTTTGCAACGCGGTCTCTCCCATGTGTTCCACCACGCAGGCCGCTGAAAACCTCATGATCGGTGTCGTCGGCTGTACCACCAGCACCACCAGCTATGGCACCGCGGTCTCCGGAACCACCGTCGGAACCGCTGGCGATGGCACCGCCGCCACGCAGTTCGCCGTTTCCTCCTGCACCACGGGAGTCGGTGGCCGCATCTACGGGGTCACCGGCGACAAGTGGGACAATATCTACTTCATGGATGGCATCAATGGCCGCATCCGCGTCGTCGCCGGAGCCCCATCCATCACCGTCAATGGCAATACGGTCGTCAACCCGCTCTACGCCACACTGGCCACCGACAGCTACACCGCGCAGCAGGGTTTCGTCTATCCCATCGCCGGCGGTGCCGTAGGCGCTGCAGCCTGCGCTAACAAGACCGACACCGGCGGCGACGGCTGCCCCTTCTACCAGACCCTCGTCTCCACCGGCAGCTCCGGCAGCCTGGTCCAGGGCCTAACCGTCTCGCCCGACGGCGACCTCATCTTCGTCGACGGTCTCGGCAACCTCCGCACCATCTACATGGGCGGCACGCTCATCAAGGGTGCCCTCGCCGCCAACGGCATTTCAGCACCCGTCGTCGGTACCTCCTACCGCCTCATTGGTGGAGGCACCTCGCTCTACTACAACTCCGGCGACCCCGGCATCGTCCTTGGCAGCGCCTCCAGTCTGCAGAGTGGAGCCATCCAGACCCTGGCCTCCGATCCCGCCGGCAACATTCTCATCGGCGATCAGGAGCAGATCCTCTACTACGACCTCGCCACCGGCTATCTCCGCCGCCTCGCCACCACCAACAACGCCACAAGCTGCAATGCCTCCACCCTCGGCGACGGTTGCCCCTTCACACAGTCCAAGTTCGGCGCAGCCAACAAGGCTCTGCCCATCGCCACGGATCCACTCGGCAACCTCTACATCCTCGACATCCCCGACCTTCTCGTCCGCCGAGTCTCTACACTCACACTGCCCACCTCCACTATTACCAGCAGCCTCGCCTCCAGCATTCAGGTACACGCTCCTCCGGGAACCAGCGCCGTTTCACTCGCCGGCGGCTCCAGCGCCGACTTCACCGTAGGCTCGTCTACCTGCACCACCAACTCCTCCAGCGATAACACCGTCGATTGCACCGCGTCGGTCACCTACGCTCCGTCCGCGCTTGCTCTTCGCTCCGCTCCCTTGACCATCGCCACCACCAACGGCGGCAACACCACCACGCAATACCTTGGCCTCACTGCTCAGTCCACCGGCTCAGCGCTCTTCTTTGACACGGCTGCGCCGCTCACGGCTACGATCGGCACCGCTGCCACCGGCAATACCGCCATCGCTCTCGATGGCGCCGGCAGCGCCTACGTCAGCGGATCCCAGGGCATCAGCCGCATCAACGGTTCCACCGTTACCAACATCTCCGCCACCCCGGCTACGTATCTCGCCGCCGGTCCCAGCGGAAGCGTCTACGCAGCAGACGCCGGTTCCACCA
>JAZKBC010000230.1:5704-10503 GCA_040388825.1 Acidobacteriota bacterium
CCTTCTCCGCGATTTCCGGAACATATACCGCCGGAACCCTCACGCTTCCCACGCTCAACCTCTGCACCTTCACCACGGCTTCCATTTCCTGCGCTCTCACCCAGACTGACTCCGGCCCCCTCGTCATCGACTCCGCCGGCGCTCTCTACATTGCGGACACCACCCACAAAGCCGTTATCAAGTTCAACGAGTCCACCGGGCTCGGCCAGCAGCTCAATCAGGTTGCCCTCACATCGCCCACCGCCCTGGGCCAGGACACCTACGGCAACCTCCTCATCGTCGACGGAACTTCCGTCCTCAAGCTCCCCGCGACCGGCCTGCCCACCACTCCCGCATCGCCCATCGCCACACCCACAGTCAACGTCTCTCCGGCCCTGACCGCGCCTACCTCGGTTACCGCCGACCAGGGCGGCAACATCTACATCGCTGACAGCGGCGTCATCAAGGTCGTGCCCGTCACCGGTTCGTCCTACACTCTCCCCGGCGTCAGTGGCACCTCCGTCGCCATCGACGGCCTGGGCAATCTCTACACCACCGTCAGTGCAACCCCCGGCATCACACAGGTCCAGCGCAGCTCGGAAGCCTTCGACTTCGGCACCAGCCTCACCGCAACGTTCAGCGGAGTCTTCGGCAACGCCGGCTTCACTCCGGCCACCGGCTTCGCACAGACAGACACCAGCGGTAACTTCACGTCAGGCACACCTTCCACGCTCCTTTCTTCCTCCGCACCCATCTGCAACCTCACCTCCTCCACGCTCGCTGCTGGCGCGGTCTGCAACGTCTCTTTCTCCTTCACCCCCACCGCCAACGGCAACGGCCTTGTGCAGGACGCCATCACGCTGCTCCCCACGCCCACCCTTGGTTCTGTCCTGCTCAGCGGTACCAAGAGCGGAACCAACGCCACGACCGCCACCACCATCGCCGGTAACACCTCTGGCCTCATCTACACCACCTCCTCCGAAACCACCTTCACCGTCACCGTCTCCGAAACTCCAGCCGCCGTCCCCACCGGAACCGTAGCTGTCACCATCGATGGCGGAACCCCGGTCAACTACACGCTGACCGCCGCCACGGCCAGCACCTCCACCGCCACGGTTCCTGTCGCTGGACTCAGCGCCGGCAGCCACAACATCGTAGCCACCTACGGCAACTCCGCCGGCATCGTCGGCTCCACGTCGTCCACCACCACGTTCTCCATTGGCCAGGCTTCCACCAGCGTCTCCTGGATCCCGGCACTCTCGCAGCCCTACACCGAGGCCTACAGCACGGCCCTCGGATCCGCGCTCCTCAACGCCACCGCCACCTCGCCCGCCGTCTCCGGCAACGTCCCGGGAACGTTCGTCTATACGGCGACGCCCACCAGCGGCCCGTCCATCAACATCCACTCCGCCAGCTATCTGCCCCTCGGCGTCTACTCGCTTGGCGTGACCTTCGTCCCCATCGACACTGTCGACTTCGCCCAATCCACCGGCAGCGTCGCCAGCTTTACCGTCGCGCAGGCCACCACCACCGCCAGCATCGGCGCAACGCAGATGCTCGTCGCCTCTGATGGTACCGGCAACTACACCCCCGTTCAGGCCGCAGTGAATGCTCTGCCCAGCGGTGGCAGCGTCTACATCAAGCCCGGCACCTACCCGGGCTTTGTCACTGTCGTGCAGCCCAACGTCGCTCTCCGCGGCCTCGGCGGCGACCCCACCAAGGTCATCCTCACCCACGAAGCCGGAGCCTTCGGCAGCACCTACCCCTACACCGGCGAGTTCCAGCAGCAGGGAATTACCGCGGGCAATGGCGGCAGCAACGGCTATCAGCTTCCTTCCGGCAGCAGCATCTTCACCGGCGATGAAGGCTCCGCCACCATCGTCGTCGCCAAGGGCATTAACACCGCACTCAGCAGCGCCACGCAGATCCCCAACGGCTTCTACGCCGAGAATCTCTCCCTCATCAACGGCTACAACACCGACACCACAACCACGACCACCACCTACGAGGCCTCCTCCAACGGCACCTGCTTTGCCAATCAGGGGCCGGCCATGACCTACTCCGCGCTCTTCAACGCCGGCACGCTCTGCGGCTCGCAGGCACTCGCTATCTGGACCACCTCTGACCTCCAGGTCATGAACAACGTCTTCCTCGCCAGCCTGCAGGACACCATCTACTCCGCCAGCCAGGGTTCCGGCTCCAACGGCTACGTTCCCGCCCGTCAGTACTGGTTCCGCGGCAAGGTGACCGGCGACGTCGACTACATCTTCGGCGATGGCGCCGCCGTCTTTGACCACACCTCCATCTACACTGCATGGCATGGCGCCACCGCCACCGGCACCGAAACCATCCACGCGCAGGAAAAGTTCGTTCAAACCGGAGCCTCCAACGACTACGTCTCCGGCTACATCATGAACAGCAGCGTCTTCACCTCGCAGAGCACGGGTATGACCAACCTCTACCTTGGCCGCCCCTACGGAACCTTCTCCACCTGGGTCATGCTCAACTCCTACATCGACCAGGTGAACCCCCTCGGTTACACGACCGGGCTCGGACCCACGCTCACCAGCACCACCTTCAGCGAGTTCAACGACATCCCCTACACTGATCCCGCGCCCAACGCCAACGACATCAACGGCGTTCCCTACGTAGGCACTGGAGGCAACACCGGCGCTGGCGTTACCGGCTCGCGTGAAGCCAGCTCCACCAATCCGGGCACGCCCATGGCCACCAACGCCACGCCCACCAGCATGACGATTGCCCAGGCCCAGGCTTACTTCCCCAACGCCTTCCTCGGACAATTTGTTCCCTCCACCGTCTCCACCACGCAGCGCTGGGTGCCCACCGACGCGCTTGCCGCTGCGGCTAACGCCTTCGTCCCCTCGGGCACATCGGCCACGGTAACCGGTGGCTCCAGCGTCACTATCCTCATGCGCCCAAGGACTCCCGGTCTCGGCGCGGTCGCCAACGGCGTTTACACCGTTCCCACCGGCACCTACACCCTTACGGACACCTTCAACGGCGGCACACCCACCGTCATCGCCTCCGGCACGCTCGACCCCGCCGGCCAGGCCTACTTCACCTCCAGCAGCCTCACTGCGGGAACCCACTCCCTGGTCTTCGCCTACAACGGCGACGCCAACTTCGCCGCAAATCCCTCCTCCGCGTATGTCCTTACAGTCAGCGGAACCAGCTCCACCACCACCACTGCGTTCACCGCCACTCCCACGCCAATCACCTACGGACAGTCGGCTTCGGTTAGCGTCACTGTCAGCTCCACCGGCGGAACTCCCACCGGCACCGTGACCCTCACCACCGACGGAACCACCACCCAGACCGTCTCGCTTACCAGCGGCACGGCCGTCTTTGCGGTACCTAACCTGCTCGCTGGCAGCCACACCTTCTCCGCCGCCTACAACGGTGTCACGGCCTTCGCGCCTTCCTCCACCACCGGCGGAACCTCCGTCACCGTCTCCCCGGCAACGCTCTCCATTCAGGGGGTTTGCACAAACCGCCTTTTCGACCAGCCCAACTCCTGCTCCAGCCAGATTGTCTCGCCGTTCCAGTACAGTGACACCGCCGCGACCGTCTTCTCGTCCGGTCCCACGGCGTTCACCGTCGCAACCCGCATCTCGCCCGCCAACACCTACAACGTAACCGTGCAGTACACCGCGACTGCGTTCGGCCTTGCCAACTACAACATCACACCGAACACCACCACGTTCACCGTCACCGGCGGCACGCCGCAATTGATCGTCTTCCCGCAGCTGCCCAACTTCTCCAGCGGCTCCAGTTATCAGCTAACGGCACGAACCACCTCTGGCCTGCCTGTCACGTACACCGTCACCACGGGTAATGCCTACGCCAGCGTCTCCGGCAGCACGCTCACCCTCACGGGGACCGGCCCCGTCACCATCCAGGCCAACTCCGCCACTGACCCCACCGGCGACTACTCCGCCGCACCTTCGGTTTCCAGGAGCTTCACCGCCCAATGATCATCCGCGCGAATCTCCCTGAAGCCCGAAGCCTCACTCAGTCTCACCGCAGTCACCGAACCACAGCAACGGAGTCGGACATGAACCAGCAGCAATCCAACCTCAAGGCCCTCACTCAACGCGCAGCTTGCGTCTCGGCGTTCGCTCTAGCTGTCCTGCTCACTGGCTGCGGAGGAACCGGCTCCAGCCTCTTCACCCAGCCCGGCTCGGGAACCCTCACGCTCCACGCCACCGGCATGGTCCACGGCGGCCAGCAACCCATCACCGGAGCCACCATCCAGCTCTACACCGTCGGCGCCACCGGAACCGCAGCCTCCGCCACGCCGCTGATCGTCTCCACCATCACCTCCAGCGACGGCTCCGGCATCGCCAACTCCAATGCCAACGCCGGCAATGCCAGCAACACACTCCCTGCCGGAGCCTTCACCATCACCGGAGCCTACAACTGCTCCTCCGCCACCCAGGTGTACATCGTCGCCAGCGGCGGCAATCCCGGCAGCGGCGTCAACGCTGCCAGCACCGAGGTCGCTGCCCTCGGCTCCTGCGCCAACCTGCTCGCCAACGCCGCCACCACGACCATCAACATCACCGAAGTCACCACCGTCGCCGCGGCCTACGCCCTGGCTCCCTTCGCTACCGACATCACTCACGTCGGCTCCTCGTCCGCTACCGCCATGATCAATGCCATGGCCAACGCCCAGAATCTCGCCAACAACAGCACCGGCGCCGCTGGCGGCGCCACACTTCCAGCCGGAGCCGTCGCCCCCTCCGCCGAGCTCAACACCCTCGCCGACATCCTCGCCGCCTGCGTCAACACCACCGGCT
>JAZKBC010000230.1:10513-23733 GCA_040388825.1 Acidobacteriota bacterium
CAGCCCCGCCTGCAGCCAGCTCTTCACCGCCACCGGAGCTTCGGATGTTTTCGGCGCCGCGCTAGCCATCGCCCACAACCCCGGCGCCTCGGCCATCACCAACCTCTACTCGCTGGCCACCGCCAACGGCGCTCCGTTCCAGCCCACCATGAGCCTCTCCTCCGCACCCAATGATTTCACCGTCGCCATGAAGTTCAACGCGGGCGGAACCTTCGCCACGCCGTACGCTCTCGCGATAGACGCACCGGGAAATGTCTGGATTACTAACGAAACCGGTCCGAACCTCACCGAGCTGTCGCCATCAGGTGCTTTGCTCGCCAGCCCGGGAATTCCCGGAGGACTCTCCGGGCCGCAGGGAATAGCGATTGATCGCAACGGAGACGTATGGATCGCCAATACAGCCGCCAACAACGTGTACAGATTTGAGGTCTCTTCGGGGATAGTCACCTTAAGAGTTGGCTACGCCCCCAGCGGTCTCTCCGCTCCTACGGCACTCGCGATCGACTCCGCCGACAACATTTTCATCGCCAACTTTAATGGCAACTCCGTGAGCGAAATCAACACCAGCGGATTTAATGAGAACGGTTCACCCTTCACCGGCAGCGCCAACAACATCACCAACCCCATCGGCATCGCCATCGGCCACGGCGGCGGAGGCGTCTACGTCACCAGTGGCCTGGGCTACGTCGTCAAGCTCTCCAACACCGGAGTGTACAAAAATAACGCCACCGACTCCGCTCTGCAGGGTCCGAACGGCATTGCCATCAACTCCTCCGGCCAACTCGCCGTCACCGGTTTCACCACCGGCTCAGCGATTGCCGGCGCACTGGGAGAGTTCACCGACTCCGGCAGCTCTCTTACCGTCGCCTCCGCCAGCCCCGTCAGCGCCGGCCTCGGCAGCCCCGCCGGCGTCGCTACCGACGGCCTCAACTTCTTCGTCACCAATAGCACCACCAACGGCAGTCTCGGCAAGTTCGTCTACGGCGCATCCTTACCCGCCTCACCCGCCGCTGGCTATGGAACACTCAACTCCCCGGTAGGCGTCGCAGTCGATCCCTCCGGCTCGGTCTGGACCGCCAACTCCGGCGACAACACCGTCAGCCAGTTCATCGGCCTCGCCCAGCCCACAACCACGCCCCTCGCCGCCCTCGCAGGCCCATAGACTCAAACCGCCAATCTCAGTTCGCACACAACGGCACGGCTCCCTCAGCCGTGTCGTTTCTGCGTTCCATCATCGTCCTTCCGCACCCCTCAAAAAGCCCCCAGCCACCTCTCTATTTCAGGCATGTCAATAGAGGAATTCTATATGCAACTCATTCTAGACAGGTTGTAGTGCACTTGCTTAATCAAGTTTCGTATATAATACGGCGAAGTAGGCCCTCCCCATGAGCTTCTCCGCGTTCGTTTCTCCGTCGATCGAGCGAATCTCCGCTGCCCCCGCATCGGCTGCGCGACCTCTCTCCCGCCTCGCTCTTCCGCTCCTCGCGGCCTCAGCTATCCTCTCTGCAGGCTCTGCTTTCAGCCAGCAAAAGGCTGCTCCCGCGGACCCCCTCGAAGCGCTTCAACAAAACTTCATCACCCCTCCCGCCGACGCTCGTCCCATGATGCGCTGGTGGTGGTTCGGCCCCGCGGTCACCCACGAAGAACTCCGCCGCGAGATCCTCGCGATGAAGGCTGGCGGCATCGGCGGCTTCGAAATCCAGCCCGTCTATCCCATGGCTCTCGACGACGACGCCAAAGGCTTCCACAACACGCCCTACCTCTCCAACGCCTTCCTCGACGCCGTCCGCTTCGCCAACACCACCGCCCACGCCAACGGCATGCGCGTCGACATGACGCTCGCCAGCGGCTGGCCCTACGGCGGCCCGCACGTTCCCGTCGACCAGGCCTCCTCCCGCATCCGCTTCACCGCCGTCGATCTCCCCGCCCACACCACCTCCGTCGCGCTTCCTCCACTCGCCAACGGAGAATCCCTCCTCGCCACCTTCCTCGGCCGCGGCTCCGCCGACCACTACGAAGCCTCCGCGCTCCAACTAGCCGAGCCCACGCAGTCCAACGGCCGCGCCACCTTCGCGGCAGCCAACGACAACCGCGTCGCCGTCTTCTACATCGCCAGCCGCACCGGCCAGCAGGTCAAGCGCGCCGCTGCAGGAGCCGAAGGCTTCGTCCTCGACCACCTCAGCCGCGCCGCCATCGACAACCACCTCGCCACCGTCGGCAACCGCCTCATGACCGCCTTCGGCACGCAGCCACCGTACGCCGTCTTCTCCGACTCGCTCGAAGTCTACGAGTCCGACTGGACCACCAACTTCCTCGCCGAGTTCCAGCGCCGCCGCGGCTACGACCTCAAGCCCCTCCTGCCCGAACTCACCAGCGGCACCGGCGAAAAGTCCGCCCAGCTCTGTCACGACTGGGGCCTCACCCTCACCGAGCTCGCCAACGCCAACTACCTCACCCCAATCAACGACTGGGCCAAAGCCCACCACACCCGCTTCCGCTCGCAGACTTACGGTGAGCCCGCCGTCTCCATGTCCAGCAACGCGCTCGTCTCCCTCCCCGAAGGCGAAGGCCCGCAGTGGAACAGCTTCTCCTTCACCCGCTGGGCCACCTCCGCCAGCCACCTCTACAACCGCCCCGTCACCTCTGCCGAAACCTGGACCTGGCTGCACTCGCCCGCCTTCCGCGCCACGCCGCTCGACATGAAGGCCGAAGCCGACCGCTTCTTCCTCGAAGGCGTCAACCAGCTCATCGGCCACGGCTGGCCCTACACCCCACCCGGCACGCCCGAGCCCGGCTGGAGCTTCTACGCCGCCGCCGTCTTCAACGACCACAACCCCTGGTACGTCGTCATGCCGGACGTCACCCGCTACCTCCAACGCGCCAGCTTCCTGCTCCGCCAGGGCCAGCCCGCCAACGACGTCGCCATCTTCCTCCCCAATGACGATGCATACGCTCTCTTTCGGCCCGGCCACGCCAGCCTCTCCGCGGAGATGCCCCACTTCGTCACCCCGGCACTCATGCGGCGAGTCCTTTCCTCGGGCTACAACGTCGACTACATCGACTCCGAAGCCATCGCCGCCGTCGGCATCCACTACCCCATTCTCATCCTCCCCCATGTCGAGCGCCTCACCCCTGCCACGCTCCGCTCGCTCATCTCTTACGCCGACAAGGGCGGCCACATCATCGCCATCGGTTCGAAGCCTGCACTCTCTCCGGGCTTCGTCAACGCGGACTCGGTCACCGCCGACGTCCGCAAGCTTTCTCAGCAGCTCTTCGCCAGCCCCACCGTCCACTTCCTCGCCGACGAATCGAAGCTTCCCGAAACGCTCCACAAGGCCCTGCCTCCCGACCTCCAGCTGGCCGAGCCCTCCGAAGCCATCGGTTTCATCCACCGCAAGCTTGCCACCGCCGACATCTACTTCATCGCCAACACCAGCAACAAGAGCATCGAAGCGATAGCCAACTTCCGCAGCAACCGCGCGCATGCCTCCATGTGGAACCTCGACAGCGGCAGAGCAGGCGTGCTTGCCTCAGGCCCGATCACGCTGAGCCTCGCTCCCTACGGCTCGACAGTCATCGTGCTGAGCGACCAGCCCTTCGATCATTTGCCCATGTCCTCGCCGGTTACGGCCACGCAGCCATCCGACCTCTCCCACAACTGGACGATCACCTTCCCTAACCACCCCGCCCAACCCCTCGCCAACCTTCACTCCTGGTCCGACGACCCCTCCACCCGCTTCTTCTCCGGCGTCGCCACCTACACCAAAACCCTTCACCTCACCTCCGATCAGGTCAGCCATCCCTTCAGCCTCGACTTCGGCCCCTCCACACCCACGCCCCCCGAAGCTGGCCGCCAGCACGGCACTGCCGCCGAGCTCAACACCCCCATCCGCGACGCAGCCATCATCCTCGTCAACGGCAAGCGCATCGGCTCGCTCTGGCACCCGCCTTACACCATTGACCTCACCAACCTCCACGCCGGCGACACCACCATCGAGATCCAGGTCGCCAACACCGACATGAATCTCCTCGCCGGCCAATCCCGCCCCAGCTACCGCCTGCTCAATCTTCGCTACGGCGAACGTTTCATCCCGCAGGACACCGACCGCATCCAACCCTTACCTTCCGGAATCCTGGGCAAGCTCCAGCTTCTGGAAACGAAATAGACTCAAAACGTACTCGGCTTTAGCAAGCGGCTGCAAAAGCCGCGCGGGAGGAACTTCATTGCGGCGCATGGCACAGATCATTCAGCTCCGGCCCGAACATCAGGCCAGCTACATCGAGCACCACGCGAAGGTCTGGCCCGCCGTCCTCGCCACCATCGCCGACTGCAACATCCGCAACTACACCATCTTCCTCCGCAACGGGACGCTCTTCGCCTACTTCGAATATCACGGCACCGACTTCGCCGCCGACTGGGCCAAGATGGCCGCCTGCCCCGACACCCAGCGCTGGTGGACCATCATGGACCCCATGCAACTCCCCATGCCCGACGCCCCCGAAGGCGAAAAATGGAGCCAGCTCGAGGAAGTCTTCCACTTCGACGGCACCAGCTAGCGCACGGTTACTCCGGCAACGCCACTGCATTAGGAATCCCCTCATCCTGAGCGGAGCGAAGGACCTCGGTATTCTGCTCGAACAGGCAATGTGAGCGAGCGAAAACCACTACCATCTACTCCGCCACACCCAACCCCGCCGCCACCCAAGCCGCATTCCCCCAAACCCTCTCCCGCCCACCACACCTCGTCGCAAACTCCGCAATCGCCTCCGCCGTCGCGTCATTAATCTGCGAGTCATACCCCACCGCCACCCGCATCTTCCGCTTCACCGCATCCTCTCCACCGCCAGCAAACGCCGCCATCAACTCCACACCCACCCGCGCACTCAACTCCCGCGCGGCAGCATCCACATCAAGAGATAGCGCCGCCGGCAGCTCCTCATAAAAGCAGCAGGGAAGAGTCCCTGCCAGCTTCTCCGCCGCCGCCAGCACCGTGCGATGATCCACATCCGCATCCAGCCCCATCGGGATCGCCACCGCTCCCGCCTTCAGCGCCTCCACGGCCTTCTGCACCTTGGCAATTGTCTTGTCGTTCACATTCACCTGCACCACCTGCGCTTCTTCGCGCGAGCAATGCATCCTCAGTGGAGCATCCTTCAAATTCAAATCCACCAGGATCATCGCGTTGCCTACACGCCTCCGCCACGCCTCATCTTCGCGATGCCGCAGCGCGCTCACAAACGACATCCGGTCGTTCTCATGGACGGAGTCCGCATCCGAAAACGGTGCCCACTCGCTGCGCGTACACACGTTCACCACGGCAACCTTATGCCCGGCGGCCACCCACGCAGCCACACTCAACCCCAGCGAAAAAGCCGCATCATCCCGATGCGGCGACAGCACAACGATCTTCACTTCGCGTCCCTCAACCTTCTAGTAAAGCAGATAAAACCCGCGCCGCAACTGGTAATCCATCAGAGCTTCGTTCCAGCTCTCCGCAATCGTTCGCGCGTCGTCTCCACGCGCGAGCGCATCGTTCGTCGCCTTGTTCGCCACGTAGCGGAAGGCGCGTTCCATCTTGAACTGCTCCGGATACAGTTTGTGCAGCACGCTCAAAATCTCCACGCCCATCTCGCAGGCATCGAGCCCGCGTCGATCTGTCACGGTCATGCGAACGGCTTCGATCGTCTGGCCGTGATACGGATAATGATTGCTGTCTTCGGCGACTTCGATGGTGGTTGCGCCAAACGATACGCCAGGAATCTGCCTCGCATTCAAGGCCGCGGCCACGTCGGCGCCCTTGAACCACGCCGGCTCCTGCTTGCCGGTGGTCTTGTCAGGAGCAGGAACTCCGGCTCCGAAAATTTCGAATGGGCTTGACGTTCCGCGGCCCACCGAGAGGTTCGTCGGATCGAAGAACCCGAGCCCGGGATAGAGCGCTGCCGCCATCATGTTGCGCAGGTTCGGGCTCGGATTCACCCACGGCAGCCCCGTCTGGTCGTACCACTGGTCGCGCGTCCAGTGCTCCAGGGGAACCACCGTCAGCGACGCATATAGATGCTTTTCTCCGTTGATAAACCGGGCCAGCTCCCCCATTGTCATGCCTTCGCGCATAGGCTCCGGCATGTAGTTGATATAGCTCTCAAATCCCGTCTCCGACACCGGCCCCTGCACCGCTTCTCCTCCAACCAGGTCCGGCCGGTCCAGCACCACAATCTCCAGATCGTGCTGATACTCCGTCTTCTCCTTCGCCGCCGCCTCGATGAAGTACCCCATCACCGACTCGTACGTATAAAACCGCACGCCCGCATCCTGCAGATCGATCACCACCGCATCCAGGTCTTTCAGCGCCTCATGCGATGGCCGCTTGTCGGCATCGTGTGGACCATACAGACTCGTGACTGGAAGCCCCGTAGCCGGATCCACCTCCGCCTGCATCGCCGTTGTGTCCTGCTTGCCGAAGATCCCATGCTCGGGTGAAAATAGCGTCACCAGCTTCGCCCCCGCGACAAACTTCGGGGCGTCCTTTGCCAGCACATCGATCGTGCGCTTACCCTTCGCATCCACGCCGGTCTGGTTGGTCAGCACACCCATCCGCAACCGGCCGCCATTACGCGCCGCAATCGTCTTCAACGCAGCAAACTTCTGCGCCTCCAGCGAATCAATCCCGCTCAGCGTCGGCTTCGGAGTCTCCGCCTTGGCTGCTGGAGCCTCAGGCTGCTTCGCCATCGCGGCGCAGTTCACCTTAGGCTCGCAGCTTCCATACAGCCCCAGCGCTTCCGCCACCGCAGTCGCCACCTCGCCTCTCAGCCTGGAGATCGGCGTATTCCCATGCGGATGCACCGCATTCGCCAGTAGCACCACATACGTATCCGACCCCGGATCCATCCACAACGAAGTCCCCGTAAATCCCGTATGCCCAAAGCTCGGCTGCGCCGACGACGGAACACTTGGTGCCGCGGTCGGGAACACCGCTCCGCGGGGTCTCGAGAACGCCGTATTGATATCCCATCCAAACCCGCGCAACGGAGTGCCCTTCGTCGCCAGCTCCGTCGGAACCACCCGCGAAGGATCGCGCGTGATGATCGTCTCCGGCTCCACGGTAGCCGGCTGTTCTGGAGTCGCCGCCATCTGCAGCGTCTCCTGCTTCACCGGAAAATTGCTCGGCCTCCCCGCCATCCGATCCAGTAATCCCTGCGCAAACATCGACACATCTTTCGCCGTCGAAAACAACCCCGCATGCCCCGCCACGCCGCCCATCCTGCGCGTCGTCGGATCATGCACCGTCCCCCGCAGCAACACATCGAAGTGCGGATTCGTCTGCGCATCGCCCTCGTTGTCATGCTGCGTCGGCGCAACGCGCGGCACAATATCCGAAGCCATCCACGAGTTCGGCTGATCGCAAGTAGCCAGGTTCACCCCGGACTTGCTCTTCATCGCATCTTCCGCCGCCTTCGAGTACACCGGAAAATACGAGCTCAACCCGCAAGCCTTGTCCACCGGCAGGTAGCGGGTATCCATCATCAGCATCCGCCGGAACACGTGCTCCCGCGTATAAACATCCAGCGTCTGCCCCGTCAGCGTCTCGACGATGTACCCCAGCAGAATAAAGTTGATATCCGAGTAACGAAACACCGCTCCCGGCGCACTCTTCAGCGGAGCCTGCAGCGCCCGCGCGAATCCCTCCGCCTTATCCGGCCCGGTCAACCCCCAGCCATCCTTCAGCGGCACATCCTCCGGCTCACCCGACGTATGCGTCAGCAGCATCCGTATCGTCACCTTCGCCCGTCGCTCATCGCCGGGGTTCGCAAAGTCCGGCAGATACTTCTCTACCGGATCGTCGAAGTTCAACTTGCCCTGCTCGTACATCTGCAGAATCGCCGTCGTCGTCGCAATGCACTTGGTCAGCGACGCCATATCGAAGATCGTGTCCTCGGTCATCGGCTCGGCCCGCAGCAGCGGTTGCCCATCGATCCCCGGCTCACCCTTGTACTCGCGCGCCCCATACGCCTTCTCAAACACCACCCGCCCGCCATGCCCCACCACCAGCACCGCTCCCGGCAGCTTGTGTTCCGCAATGTTCTCGTTGATCAGCGCCGAAACCCCACTGAAGTCCGGCACCTTCTCCTGCGCCACACCAGCCGCCGGAGCCGCCAGCAGAACCAACACCACCGCCGCCGCAACCATCCGCACCGGCCGCCGCAACACCACACTCGCCAGCATCCCGACACCAAACGTCACACCCGCTCCAATCAGCACAAACCACGTCCACGCAATCTGCGGAATCGTCACACCCACCACATGCACCGGAAACGTCCCTTTCCACAACCAGATGTTCAGCGCAAATCCCACAACCATCCCCACCGCCGCTCCCCACTCCGTCGCAAACTTTGTCAACGTCCCCAGCAGGAACACGCCCAGCAAACATCCATACGCCACCGATGCAATCGAAAGCCCAATCTCAACCACGTGTCCCTTGCCTCCAGCTCCAACCGAATACACTGCAATCGCAAACAGCACCAACGCCCACATCACGGTCGACGACTTCGAAATCAAAGTCCGCTCCCGCTCATCCGCCGCCGGTCGCAGCCGCATATAAAAGTCCACAACCGTCGTCGACGAAAGGGAATTGAGCGCCGCCGACAGGTTCGACATCGCCGCCGCCAATATCGCCGCCACCAGCACTCCCGCCACGCCAATCGGCATCTCCCGAACAATGAACGTCGGAAAAATATAGTCGTTGGTCCTGAACGCCGTCCCCGGATGCTGCCCATAGAAAACCCAAAGCCCAACGCCAATCAGCAGGAACAGCGAGAACTGCAAAAAGATCACCACGCCCGAACTCAGCAGCGCCGCTCGCGACTCCTTCAGGTTCTTCGCCGCCAGCAACCGCTGCACCATCAACTGGTCCGTCCCATGCGAAGCCATCGTCAAGAACGTCCCACCCAGCAACCCCGCCCAGAACGTATAGGTCGTCGTCAGGTTCATCGCAAAGTTCAGCATATGAAACTTGCCTGCCGCTGCGGCCATCGCATCAATGTGCCCCCACCCACCCTGCACATGCGTCCCCAGCGTCACAATCGCCACCACCGTCCCGCCGATATAGATCGCCATCTGCACCACATCGGTCCACACCACCGCCGCCATGCCGCCCTCGAACGTATACAGCAGCGTCAGCGCCGAAATAATCCCAATCGACAACACATCCTTCGTCCCAATCGCAATCCCCACCACGATCGACACCGCAAACACCCGCACGCCTTCCGCCGCCGCTCGCGTCAGTAGAAACAGTGCCGCGGTCACCTTGTGCAGCATCGGCCCAAACCGCTGGTCGATCAACTGATACGCCGTCATCATCTCGCCCGCAAAGTACTTCGGCAGAAACAGCGCCGCCACCACCACGCGCCCCACCATGTAGCCGATCACCACCTGCAGAAATCCGAAGTTCCCCGCGAACGCCACACCCGGAATCGAAATAATCGTCAGCGTCGAAGTCTCCGCCGACACAATCGACAGCGCAATCGCCCACCACGGAATCGTATTGTCCGCCAGGAAGTAGCTCTTCAGCGACCGCTCCGGTCCACCGGCCTTCTTGCGAAACCGCAGCCCGAAAAGCGTAATCCCGCACAGATAAAACCCCACCACCGCCAGGTCGAAGCCGCTCAGCCGCCCCGTCCCAACGCCCGTCATCACCACTGCCGAAAGCGCGGCAAACATATTTGGCAAACCATCTCCCCTATCCCGCGCCGTCGTCCGTCCGAGCGCTGACGCCACACGCTCTTGCAGGTTATGATAACGGGCCGGACCCACAAACGCTCCACGCTCGCACAAACGCATCAAACCCTCGGGAGTTTCAAAGCATGCCGCTCTTCCTCGCCATCGACGCTGGTGGAACCAAAACCCGCTGCTGGATCGCCGACAACCGCAACGTCCTCGGCCAGTCCTCCTGCGGCACCGTCAAGATCATGACCGTCGGCGAAGAGACGGCCACACTCCGCCTGCAGGATCTCGTCCACGCCGCCGCCAAGTCCGCGAACATCGATCTCCACAGCATCAAACGCACCGCCGTCGGCCTCGCCGGCATTGGCGGCGCCAACACCCGCGAGTGGGCCCAGCGGACCCTTGCCGCTCTCGTCCCCGGCGAGATCCTCATCTCCGGCGACGAAGAGATCGCCCTTGACGCTGCCTTCCACCGCGGCCCCGGCATCCTCGTCATCGCTGGCACCGGCTCCAACGTCGTCGGCCGCTGCGCCGACGGCCGCCGCTTCAACGCCGGCGGCTGGGGCCCCATGCTCGGCGACGAAGGCTCGGGCGGCTGGATCGGCCTCCAGGCCATTCGCTCTGCCCTCCGCGCCCGCGACCGCGGTATCGACACCTGCCTCCTCCGCGAGATCGAAGCCTTCTGGGAGCTCTCCTCCCTCGCCGAACTCGTAGCCAAAGCCAACCACCGTCCGCGCCCCGACTTCGCCGAACTCGCCAAAGTCGTCGCCGACTGCGCCGACAACGGAGACACTCTCGCCGCCAGCGTTCTCGATCGCGCCGGCGAAGAGCTCGCCGACCAGGTCTCCCTCGTCGCCTCCAAAATGCACGCCGCCAACTGCCCCCCCGCCGACTCCACGCACGTCGCCTTCACTGGCTCCGTCCTCGGCAAAATCCCCCGCGTCCTCCGCTCCATGGAAGAGCATCTCCGCACCACCATCGCCAACGTCAACGTAGCCCAGCACGCCGTAGAACCCCTCGAAGGCGCCCTCTTCCGCGCCCGCCACGGTTGAGGACAGGCACCGGCTCGTCTTTGCTTTACCGGATTAGCGTAGGGCTTTAGCCCTACGAATAAGCCCGCGATAAGAGGCGGGCTTTAGCCCCGGCTCGCGCGAACCTCAACCCCCCGCACACACGTTCCCACCAACCTCCCCTTCCCATCAAACCGGTTGAGATTCGCCAAACTCCCCACACTCATCCGCGTCAACTCCCCACGCCCCAGCATCGCTGCCGGATGATCGCTCGCACAAGCCACCGCCTCCCCCAGCGTCGCCCCCGCAAACGCCTGCAAATTCTCGACAGCGCGGTCCATCGTCAAAACCGACCCCGCCAGCGTCGTCTTTCCGGCGGTCATATCATCCTTCAAAAACGCGCGTCCATCCGCCACCGTCACCGGCAATCCAGCCAGCCAGTAATCCCCATCCGGCATCCCCGCAGCCGACATCGCATCCGTCACCAGGATCCTCTTCGCCGCCGCCTTCGCCCGGAACCAGATCTTCACCACCTCCGGCGCCACGTGTACGCCATCGCAGATCAGCTCTCCCCACATCGCATCGTTGCTGATCACCACTCCCAGCACTCCCGGCTCACGATGTTCCAGCGGCCGCATCGCATTGAACGTATGTGTCGCGCTCACCGCCCCGGCCTTCACTCCCGCCATCGCCTCTGCCGCCGTAGCGTTCGTATGCCCCAGCGACACCCGTACGCCACCGGCCGTCGCATGCGCAATCAACTCCAGCGCACTCTCAGGAGTCTGCCCTGGCCGCGCCGCATTCGGTTCCGGAGCAATCGTCACCAGCGCAATATGCCCCCGCGCCGCCTGCTGGAATCGATCGAACAACTCCACACTCGGTGGCTGCAGCAAATCCGCCGGATGCACACCGCGCCGCAGGTGCGATAGAAACGGCCCCTCCAGATGGATCCCCACCGCTCGCGCCTCACCCTCCCGCGGCTCACTCTCAATTGCATCCGCCAGCGCCTCCAGCGACTTCAACGTCGCATCCACCGGAGCCGTCACCGTGGTCGGCAGATACTGCGCCACACCGCGCGTCGCCAGAAACCGCTGCATCTCCCCCAACTCGTCGCATGAAGCCTCCATCACGTCATGCCCCATCGCTCCATGCGTATGCACATCGAAGAACGCCGCAGTCAGCGTGTCGGTATTTCCAGCCAGCGCCCTAGGATCCGAGTTGATATCGGCAATCAGCCCATCTTCGCCAACCTCAACCACCGCAAACTCCACCACCCCAACATCCGTCAACAACCGCCGTGCCGTCAGTGTCTTCATACGTACATCCATCATAGCCATCCGCCAAACTGGCATCTGGAATCTGGAAAACTGGCATTTGTCACGCAACCCACCGGCTGTCCCCTCATCGCCAAAGCATTCCACGCATCCTCAACAAACTCGCGACTCTAAACTCAAACCTCTAAACTGAATTCCTAACGCTTTTTGCCTTTCTCGTCCCGGTCACAACTTTTAATCCCATCCGCTAAACTATCCCCGATGCAAAACGGCAATTTGATGATCGTCCAGGGCGGCGGCCCCACCGCTGTCTTCAACGCCAGCCTCTCCGCTGTTATCGCCTCCGCGCAACCCGCTTTCCACAAAATCTACGGCGCCCACTTCGGCACGCAGGGCCTCGCCCGCAACCAGATCATCGACCTCACGGCGATGTCCCCGCAAGACCTCCACCGCCTCGCCCACTCTCCCGGAGCCGCTCTCGGAACCTCCCGCTTCAAGCCCACACCCGAAGACCAGCAGCGCATCGTCGCAACCCTCCGCCGCCTCGGCATCACCGCCCTCATCTTCATGGGAGGCAACGGAACCCAGCGCGGCGGCTCCCTCATCGCCCAGCTCTGCTCCGACTCCGGCTTCGACGTCCAGATCATCGGCGTCCCCAAAACCATCGACAACGACATCGCCGTCACCCATCGCTGCCCCGGTTACGCCTCCGCTGCCCGCTTCGTCGCCCAGTCCACCGTCGATCTCGGCATGGACAACCGCTCCCTCCGCCAGCCCGTCTCGATCCTCGAAGTCATGGGCCGTAACGTAGGCTGGCTCGCCGCCGCCTCCACCCTCGCAAAACTCCACGAAGACGACGCCCCACATCTCGTCTACCTCCCCGAACTCCCCTTCGACAAAGACCGCTTCCAGCAGCCCGACCCCTCCCAATCGGACCCAACCGTCCGCCCGCTCATCAGCGGAGTCGGCCAGCACCTCGCCGACCTCGCCGGCCACGCCCTCCGCCTCCGTTGCCGCGCCGAGAAGCCCGGCCTCCTCGGCCGCGCCAGCATCGCCCTGGCCTCTCCTCAAGACCAGCACGACGCCGCCCTGGTGGGCCGTGACGCCATCGCCGCGCTCCTCGCCGGCGCAACTAACCAGATGGTCGCCCTCCACCCCCTCTCGACCTCAGGTGAAGCCACCACCTACCTCGTCCCCATCGCCGACGTAGCCGGCCAC
>JAZKBC010000231.1:0-426 GCA_040388825.1 Acidobacteriota bacterium
CAACCTTCCTTAGTCATCACCCTAATCGAAAGTGCGAAAGATTCTGGACACTACCGATCCGCTCGTAAGCCCCAATCCCCGGCTGCTGGCCGAACGCCGCACGTCCACCTATAGCGACTTCCCCACCGGGATTACCGAGTTCATTGCATCGAATGGTCGCACGGCCTAGACGGCATTCCGCTCGATACCGCCTGACATGAGTGCGACTAAAACGTCACGCTTACTGGAGCTTTCGGTGGTGTAGGAGCCTTGGGTGCGGGCTTGCCAGGAGGAGTCTTGGGGGCTGCTGGTGCCGGGGCCGCACCTATGGCCGGAGGAGTTGGTGGCGCCGGAGCCGTTGCCGGCAGGGGAGCCACGTTGCTTTTCCGAATGGTCACATCGCCGTCAGTCGTTGTAATCGCAACTGCGGGCCCACCGCCGGCGACC
>JAZKBC010000231.1:436-6927 GCA_040388825.1 Acidobacteriota bacterium
GAGGATCCCTCCGCAGTCAATGCGAAGTCATTCTCCATCTCGCCGTGCCTGGTGCTCGCATCCAGCGAAAATCCGTGGCCTTCGGGCAGTCCAACGTCTACCGACCCATGCTCGTTGGTGATCTCCAGCGCCGAGAGCGGAGCAGCTTCAGTTACATCCACTGAGCCATTCTTATTCTTGACCACAACACTGCCAGAGACGCGATCCAGCGTGACGTTGTGGTTCCGCGTCGACAGAACGACCGGCCCCACCAGGCCGCTGGCTTGCAACTCGGCTCCACCGGCGACTTCAAACTCGCCATCCAGCCGCTCGGCCTGGAACTGGGTGCGGCTGCTTTCAAAGCGCACCGCTCCATTCACGCGCTGCACATCGGTTGTGCCGAAGAAGTCTCCCTGCAGCGTCACTGGGCCTGAGATATCCGACAAGTTGATATTCTGCGCCCGTCCTTCTATCGAGACGCCGCCCTTGATCTTGTCGGCTGACACGTCGCTGTCATCGTCGTTGATATGCGCGATCACGCCGCCGTCGATTCCGTTCAGGTCGACGTTGCCGTGATTGGATGAAACCGTCACCGCACCTTGGATGTCATTGACGCTCACATTGCCATGGTCCGCGGTCAACGTTACGGCCATCGTGTGTGGAACCTGCACGGTCAGATCGGCTTGCCCACTGGCAATTCCCGCAACGGTGAGCACCAGCGAGTTGCCATCGTTCGAAAACTGCGGCTGCAGCTGCTCCTGGCGGCTCGTGGCGTCGCTCTCTTTCCAGGCCCACACCTGCTTATGCACGCTCACGTGCACCTGGCCATCTTCGCTGGAGCCATTGACCGTCACGTCGCCGTGCGGATTATGAATCACCAGCGTTGTGGCGCCGCCCAGCGCAGAGCTCGCCGTATCGTCGGCGTCGTGCTCATCGCCCATTACCTGCTGCAGGCCCAGCCATCCGGGCCCGAAGTAGTGATCCTTCCACTCCATGCTGCGGCCGGTAAATCGCAGCGAACTTCCGATCACAGCGAGCAGGATCAGCAAAAAGATCACGCCACCGCCCAGCGTTCGCGTACCCAGTACTCGTCCCTGCCCATCCACACGAGCGTGGTCCAACGCCCACTCCGCAACAAGCACCAGGCCCGCCGCGATCAGCACCATCGGCCACCAGCGAGCGTACCAGAACACCACGCCTGCCCACGAAACCCTGCCCATCTGCGCGAGCAGGAAAACCAGTCCCGCAACCAGCAGCACCAGGGGTCCAACAATCGATCTCCGCCGCATCGCCCGGCGCTGCATCTTCCACTGCGCCCGTTGTGCCCGGGCCTGGGCTTTCATCGCCCGTCGCTGCATCTTCCAGGCCTGACGGCTGAAGTTCGGTCCATTCGGAGGAAGCCCTCCGCCCGGAGGCGGTGGTGGCGGTGTGTAGGAGCTCATCCCTGGCCACCCTTCGATGCGTCCGTATTCGCAGCATTATCGGTTGTAGCAGCCGTGGTGCCACCGTATCCAACTGGCGGAACATACGCTGCTCCGGGGCCATAGACCGTGCCTGCGCCGATCGTTCGTTCCATCACAACCACTGCACCAAACACGATCAGCAGGATCGGCCATGTCCGGCCCAGTCGAATGACATCCGCGGCCTGCAGGGCAAACATCACGGCGAGCGTCAGCAGCAGCACGGGTCCGCGGACAATGCACGCGAGCTGCGGAGCGTTGTCTTCGTGCAGTGCTGTCGCGCCGCCCATGTAGCTCAGACGCCGCATAAAGATCCATACCGCCAACCCGGCCAGCACAGCCGAGACAATCCATTCTCCGCTAAGGCCCCAGTCCGGAGTCAGCGTCTTGGCCAGCACCAGCACACCCAGCCCAATCAGCCAGAGTGCTCCAATCGGAAAGCGGCTAGTTGGAGTCGCAAGGGGCATCACGGGGGCTGCGGTATAGGGATTCTCCGCGCCATACGGCGTTGCATAAGGGGTCGATGTTGCAGCGGCATCCACGGGCGTCGTCGTTGCTGGCGGTGCATACGCTGGCGGTACTGGCGGAGCACTCGCAAAAGTAGAAGGATGAACGTAGCCCGCCCAATTCGCCGGAGGAACACCATAAGCAGCTTGCGGCGGCGCACTCGCGGCACCAGCTCCAGCATCCATTGGAGCTCCCCATGCTGCCGCATCACCAGGAGCATGCACCGGACCTGGTCCAGCAGCGGACCCCGCACTCGCCGGAGCCCTGTATGCCTGCGGACCCGTCGCGCTGCCCACCCAGCCGCGTCCAAAGCCCATGCGGTCTCCCATTTCATTGAACGCGAAAGGGTCAGGCAGCGGCAGTCCATCGCGCCGAGCCTTCGCCGTGTGGTGCGCATCCACCATCTGGTAGATGATCCACGCCAGCACGAACAGACCGAACACATCGCTGACACTCTTCTCCAGCATTACCAGTACGAAGAAGACGACCGCGTGGATCAGGCCCTTCGCGTATTGCCCGTTGTACACCGCACCCACGCCGGGGATCATGCCCAGCAGTCCAGCCAGCGCCGGGCTCGGCTCGCCGATTGTTCCCACACCGCCGGGAGGCATGGCTCCGCCAACATAAGCTGTGCTGCCGGTGTAGCTTCCGCCATAGGTCGAACCCGTAGGTGCGCTCTGTGGCGTCGTTCCCAGCCGCTTCTCCAGGCAAGGCTCGCAGAAAACGCCCGAACCCACCGTCTTGATCGTCTCTCGCGTCAGCGCGGTTCCGCAGTCCTGGCAAAATCCCACTCGATCACTCGGTCCAGAACCTGCAGCGCCTGCCGCACCCTCCACCCGTGTTGTTGCGCCGCTCGTTTCGTCGTTCATGGCCTAAAGATCCTTCCTCAGTGCAGCGCCGCCACGACCGCCATGCGCGGGCATCGGGAACACCAGTTCGCTATGCCCATGCGGCTTCGGGTCCTGCTTCGAATCTCCATTACCGCTCTGCGGATTCGAACCACCTTGCGTCTGTCCCGCGTCGCCCTGCGGAACGCTGCCGTTATCTTTTCCATTCGCCGGGTTGGCGGGAGCGGTCTCCTCCGGAGTCCGTCCATTGCTGAACACTGCATCATTGCGTAGCTCGCTTACCCGCGACTCCACCTGGTACACCACGCGCATGTTCTGGAACGACCGCGCCGCCGAGGCTCCAGCGTCCGCCACCGTCCGCCGAATGCCGCCCGGCGTAAAGTTGGAAGCCCGCACATTGCTCAGCCGCACGCCGGTCAGGTTCAGCGTCAGCGCGATGGAGAAGAAGGCCATCGCTGCCGTCATTGCCAGCCGGGGCTGAAACGTCATGCGCGAGTTCTCAATCGAGAACACGTCCGCCAGCTTGCGTCCAAAGGCCGCCAACCGGAAGCCGATTCCGTTCGCCGGGTGTCCTTCGCTACCCTGCGGAACCCATTCACGCACAGCCTCTTCGCGCATGATCGGGGAAGCCGCTGCGGCAACGCCAGTGGTCTCCGCCAGGATCCGAGCCAGCAAATCAGCCGGGGGCTCGGGTGTCTGCGTCTTCAGCATCGAAAGCCACGCCGCACCGCGCTGGGCTTCCTCGTACTCCCGCGCACAGCTGACGCACCCGGCCACATGCTGCTCAAAGGCCCGATGTTCGGCTGTGGTGAGCGCGCCGTCCACAGCATCCGGGAGCATTGCCTCGCACACTGTGCAGGCCGCCGGCTTTGCCGCGTCTCTTTCCTCGAATTGGTTCCAGTCCGTCACGCTACATCACCTGCCCTTCTATACATTTCAAAAGTCTTGCCAGTTCGGCTCGTCCGCGGCTGATCCGGCTCTTCACGGTGCCCTGCGGAACGCCAAGTATCTCGGCGATATCTTTGTAATCCATGTCTTCCAGATCGCGCAGGATCACTGCCTCGCGCAGTTCCGGAGAAACCTGCTTCAGTGCTTCCTGAATCTGTGCCCGCAGCTCCAGCCCGGACACATGCTGCTCCTGGGTCCTGCCACTGTCGGCCAGGCGCTCTGCTTTCGTCGGACCGTTCTCTTCGCCTTCGTACGTCTCATCCAGCGACTCGCTCGCGCGGTCCATCCGCGAACGGCGATAGTTGTCTACCAGCAGGTTCCGTGTGAGCGTCGTTACCCACGTCGTAAACCCGCCTTTTTCCGGATCGAAGCTCGACAGATTCCGGTAAACCTTCAGGAACGCTTCCTGCGTCAGGTCTTCAGCTTCCGTCGCCGACCCCGTAAAGCGATAACAAATCCCATAAATTCTGCGATGTTGCGACTTCGCCATCTGCTCCCAGGCAGCTGCATCTCCTGCGAGGCACCGCTTGGCCACTTCGGCGAGCGCCTTCTGCTCGGCCATGGCTGCGGCCTTCTGCTCATTCTGCACGCCCGGCTGCGGCTCCTCAGGCGCGGGCGATCGCCGTGCCGTGCCGCCAGCGAGGCCTTCGCTGCGGCTGCCGCCGTTCCCGGCGCCCGGCTCCCGCCTCACCACGACGGTGCCCCATACCGTGCTGGCTCCTCGTTCAAACATCGCCGGTAGTGACGCGCTTGCCATGTGATTTCATACGCAAATCCATTCACTTCGGTTCCCGAAAAGCCCTAATGAAGCCAGCAAGCAGCGGACGGGGAGTCGACCCAACCAGCCAAACCACTGCATATTCATCTGCCCAGCTCATAACCATTTTATTTTCTGTAATTTACAGTTTCTGTCACTGCTTCACAACCGCACACGCAATCCGGTTCCCGGCATTCCCGCTGGGATCGCTCTTCTCGTCGTCGGCATGTTCATGCACCACCACAGACGTCCCCCCGTTGGCAAAGATCGAGTTCGCCGCCGCCGGATCCAGCGAAATCGAGTTCAGCACGAACGTCGCTTCGCCCATGTGGTTCTCGTCCACCATCACATTCTTCGGCATATCGCCGTTGTGGTGTCCCATCGGGTTGTCGAAGCCATGATGCTTCATATCCGGGTTGAAGTGCCCGCCCGCGGATTTGAAGTCCGGCGCATCGCAGGCTGCATGCTCGTGGATATGCACCGCGTGCTCGCCGAACGTCACATTCTGCAGCGAAATATGCACCTTCACCCCGTTCTTCACCGTCTTGAAGGTCACCGTTCCGGCATCCTGCCCACCGGAGTTCTTCAGCTTCACCTTCACTTCCTTCGGCCCCGCCGCCGTAGCCGCCCCCGTCACCATCAGCCCCACCGCCACCACACCAACCGCCGTCCAAATCAGCCGCATCTCCATCCTCCTCAAGCAAGTACCGCCAGCATACGCCCGAACCCCGGTCGCCGGAAACGTCTTTGCCATCCAGACTACTGACCGCCCCCGGCCTCTGGAGGATAGGCGAACACCATCGGTCCCTGGGCCTGTACCGATTTTCCGTTCTTCATCGCTCCCTTCCACTTCCTTCCCACCAGCTGTGCTGCCATGTCCGCTGCCAGGCCCGACAGGTCGGAGTTCAGAGGATCCGCCTCGCGCACCACCCCTTCCGTATCGAGCGAAAGCCACACCGTAAACATTCCCTTGCCCGGAATTGGGTCTGGCCACTTGAATGTTGCTCCATTGCCGGCCAGCCGGATCATCATCGGCGCATCCACCTTCACCGAAGCCACCGAATCCGTCTCGCTCGCTCCCGGTGGTGTCTCGAACATGACTGCGTTGGCCGCCTTCACCGGCTCCAGCACCGTCACTCTTCCCACCAGGTCCACATGGTGCGAGGTCTCAATAAGAAGCTTCCGGGCCACTTTCAGCCCATCAAACTTGGCGTAGTCTCGAAACTCGACTGTGTACGACGGCCCCTGCACCATCTCCAGCAGCCCGTTGTCGAAGCAAAGGTGCGCGAAGTTCACCTGCTCCACCGGTGGCACGCCCAGGTTGAAGTCCTCCTGCTGGCACGGATTCGAGTGCCCGCCATTCGGCATCTCGATATGCTCCAGCGGCTCCCCGGATTTATTCCAATGCTCGGCGTCCGGCACCGGCGTGAACAGCCCCGTCACAAAATTCCGCAGCCAAAGCGGATAGTAGTCGCCGGTCGTCACGAAGTGCGTCCCACTCGCATTGACGACGGTTGTCTGCGACAAGCCCTGCGCCGTGACCGTCCGCCGCCACTCTGTCGGAGAGTTCCAGGTCTCCTCCACCGCTGCGTTGTACTGCGGCAGCCCGCTCTTGCTTTCGGAAATTTCCAGACGCACATGGAACGGCCTCGCTCCCGCTTGCCCGAGGGTCGACTCCTTCAGCGCCTTGTCCAGGGTTTTTCCCGCTGGTACCGAGATATGTTGCATCTGGCCCGGCGCGCTGCCGCTCACCACCACAGCCATAAGGAGGGGTTTCCACAGAAATTTGAGCATGCGAGATATCCTAACCCGCACTTCACCTCATGCGGTAACCCGGCGGCGCACCGCTCTGCGCCGGGCCCAGAGCTTCGCCCCCTTTTCCACTGCCATCCTCGATTTACGATCCAATCCATGTCCCCTGCTCCCACGCCAGCGCCCGGCGTCCTCGAAGTCATCACCCAGCAGCCCGCGCAGCCCATCAGTCTGTGCGAG
>JAZKBC010000231.1:6937-8075 GCA_040388825.1 Acidobacteriota bacterium
TGAGCGCCTGCGCATTCGTGAGGTTGCCGTTGTGCACGAGCACGATGCCAAACGGTGCGTTGACGTAGAAAGGCTGGGCCTCTTCCTCGCTGTACGCATTGCCGGCAGTGGGGTAGCGCACCTGACCCAGGCCCGCATTGCCCGGCAGCGCGTCGCCTGCTTCAAGCCGGACATCGATCTCCGCTACCACCGCACCGCCATCGCCAGCCACAGCTCCCAGACTCACGAAGCCGTCGTCGTGCGCAACGTCGAAGACCTCCGCGCCGCCCTGGCCCCGCAGCTCGACGAGGTCGAAGTCGTCGGCATCGACGAGGTCCAGTTCCTCTCCACCGACGTCATCCCCCTCGCCCTCGAGCTCGTCGCCCTCGGCAAGCGAGTCCTCATGGCTGGCCTCGACACCACGTTCGCCAACGAACCCTTTGGCCCCGTCCCCAATCTCATGGCCCTCGCCGACAAGGTCACCAAGCTCTCGGCTGTCTGCATGGTCTGCGGCCAGTCCGCCATCCACACCCAGCGCCTCGGCCAAAGCCAGGAACTCGTAGTCGTAGGCGCCGCCGGCCTGTATGAAGCCCGCTGCCGCGCCCACTTCTCGCCTCACACGGATGAGCACCAGGCCGAGCAGTTAGAGCTCTCCACCCAGATCTAACCACTCGGTGGGAGCCTTCGCCGTTCTTCATCCCCGCTATAGGCCGTTCGTCACGAATCGCTTTACACGCGATTTTTGCGACTGCTAGGGTGAGTCCAATTTCGGACCAATGCCCTTTATGAAGCTATAGCCCTCAATAGGAGCGTGAGATGGATCGACGGCGGTTTCTGGCAAGCGCTGCTTCTCTGGGCATCATGGGCGTGTGGGCGAGGCGATCGGCTGCAGCGCCTTCGCGAGTCGTGTGGCGGGAGGACCGTGCGTCTTTCCCCCAGGGTGTCGCCTCGGGCGATCCGGACGAGCACAGCGTGGTCTTGTGGACTCGACGGCCCTTCGCCCAGGGCGAACGGCAGACCCTGACAGTGGAAGTGGCGCTGGACGCGGATTTTCGACGAGTTGTAGCCAGGGCACATGCGCCGATTCTGGCAGCGGCCGACTGGACGTGCCGTGCGATGGTGGGCGGCCTATTGCCGGCGACGACCTACTGGTACCGCT
>JAZKBC010000231.1:8085-21208 GCA_040388825.1 Acidobacteriota bacterium
CCGCTTCACGGACGATACTGGCGCCGGCAGCCGTGTAGGGCGCACGATCACCGCGCCGCGCGCCAGCGACCCGCGACCCGTCCGCTTCGCCTTCGTCTCCTGCAACAGCGTCAACGAAGGCGCGCAGAACGCCTTTCGCCGCATGATCTGGGAGGACGATCGCGCGCCCGCCGATCGCAAACTCAGCTTCGTGCTCCATCTCGGCGACTTCATCTACGAAGTCGTCGAATATCCCGACGAGGTCTCCCATCGCTATTCGCGCACCGTCTACGACCTTGGCCGCATTCCCGACGGTCGCAAGGTGGGCAACTTCCACGTGCCGACCAACCTCGCCGGTTATCGCCACGTCTATCGCGCGCATATCAACGATCCCGACATCCAGGACGCCCGCGCATATTTCCCGTTCGTCTGCATCGGCGACAACCACGAATTCTCCTGGCAGGGCTTCCAGAGCTTCATCGAATACTTCGGCAAGATCGAGCCCGCCCAGCCCCTCCGCGTCGCCGCCAACCAGGCGTGGTGGGAATACATTCCGTCGCGCGTCAGCAAGTCCTCGGGTCCCGGGCTCGACCAGTTCGGCCCGCCTACGGTGACAAAGGCGCCGATCGAGACGTTGGACGATCACGGGTTCGGCAACGAGCCCAACAACCGCACCGCCGTCGGCAGCATGACCGCCTATCGCGCGATGCGCTACGGCAAGCACGTCGACCTGATCCTCACCGACTTCCACAGTTACACCATGCGGAATCCCGGGGAGCGGCCCGAAACGGACGTCTTCGACTCTAGCTTCCCGGTAGTGCCGCAGGAGTTGATGGAGATTATTGACGGAGGCAAGGAGTATGCCGGCGGCAATCCTCCCGCGACGATTACCATCGGCGACAAGAGCGCGCCCAATTTCCGCAAGGACGAGCCCGCCTACACCGTGCTCGGCCGCGAGCAGAAAGCGTGGCTCAAAGAGCGGCTCACGCAATCGGCCGCGACCTGGAAGATCTGGGGTGCGACCAACGGCACGCTCGACCAGCGGACCGATCCCCAGAACCTGCCCGCCGGGATGGCGAAGGACAAATGGCCGGGCAAGGATTTCGGCACCTTCGCCAACCCCGATTTCAGCAGCGCATACAACGAGCGTGCCGAAATCTATGACACCGTTCGCGACCACAAGGTGTCGGGGTTCGCCGTCATCTCGGGCGACCGCCACAGCTTCTGGGCCGGCTATGCCGCTCCCAGGTTGCCGCCGGCCGGGTTCCATCCGGTCGGGCTGGCCTTCATCACTGGTTCCATCTCTGCTCCCGGTATGGCCGAATCTGCCGAATACTATAAGCCGGACACCCCGCTGCTTCCGCTGTTTGTGCGCAAGGCGCCGGGCGCCGCGCCCGAAGCTACGATCAACCTGACCATCAAGCACGGCGTGCGCGCGGCGCTCGAATATGCGGCGAGTGGAGACATCACGAAGGCACGTGCGCTGACCAATCCGGACGTCGCGCCGCACGTGGAGTTCGTCGACATGGCCGGCCACGGCTATTCAGTGGTCACCGCCGGCCCTGATGCGATCGATACCGAGTTCATCTGCATCGTCCGCCCGATCGCGCGCGCGACGACCCCCGACGGCGGTCCCCTGCGTTACCGTGTATCGCATCGGGCGAAGATGTGGCAGCCAGGCACGCCGCCGAAGCTGGAGCAGCGGGTACTTGAAGGGGATGCAAAACTGTCAGTTTGACAGCAATGCATCGCGGGTTCAGATTGCATCCACGATGCTCGAGAACTGAGGTTCTGATCGGTTGGTCGGATGTATCAGGATCACTTCCTGCAAGCCGACTTCCCGGTACTGATTCAGCGTCGGCGAGTGCATTGGCGATCATGCTCTCACCGACACCCTGTCGAAGATCGAAGGATCGAACTTGAGCTTTACTTCTTGGGCCGCGACTCCGGTGGCACAAGCCCTGCAAGGCGGTAGTACACAACAAGCTGGCCGTAGTGCTCACCGCTATGTTCGATGATGCCGTAGGCGATGTCGATCACGCGCGCTTTTTGCCCAGGGTAATAAATAACCTCCGTCATCAGGCCATTTTCGCCTTTCTTCTGGATCGCGGTTGCGCCATCGGCGAAGGCCTTCTTGACGAACGCAACGATGTCGGCTTTGGACTTGTACTGCTCGCGCTTTGGATCTTCTGCCGCGGGAAGCTTCTGCCCCATGGCAGGATTCGTGAAGTAGTAGCAGCTACCGGCCGCGTGCAGTAATTGCTCGGCGAAGCTCCGCTGAGCAGGTGTCGGCCTGAAGTCATATTTGTCCTCAGGAAAATCCTCGGCCAGCGCCGTCAGCTTGCGGCCAATCTCATTCCAGGAATCGAGTACGACTTTCGCTTCCGGATCGGCAGGCTTGACGGCTGCCTCTTTCTTCATCGTGTCCTGGGCATGGGCGGCAAATGCAAATGCCAGCAGGACGACAGCGAGAAACGGTATTTTTTTCATTTCTTCCTCCACGATTGAGTTTTGCGAAACAAAACTTTAACTTCCTATTTCTCCTGCTTGAGCCCTGCAACCACCTCGGCAATCTTATCGAGTATCTCGATCCAGCCCTCCATTTGACCGCTTTCTTGCGCTCTCCATGGGTTCATTGCCGATGAAGGTCAGTTTAGTCTGCCCGTTTTCGAGATCCTCAAAGAGAGTCACGTCGTAGGCACCGTCATTCGGGCAGAAACCGCGCGGCGCAAAATTTCCATTTGACATTTCCAGGAAATCCACTACCATTTGGTTGTGGATGCGCTGGATACAACATTTGCAGCTTTGTCGGATCCAACCCGCCGGGCGATGATCGAGCGGCTCTCCCGTGGGCCGGCCTCCGTGCATGGACTGACGGAGCCGTTTGATCTATCGCAGCAGATGATCTCGAAACATATTGCCTACCTGGTGCGGGCACGGATTGTGGTCAAGACCAAGCGTGGGCGGGAGAGCGTGTGCACGCTCAGGCCGGAGGCGATTAAGACAGTCAGCGAGTGGGCAATCCGCTATCGCCGATTCTGGGAAGAGAAGTTCGACAAGCTGGAAGTGGTTGTAAATCAAATGAAGAAAGAGGAGGCCAGAGATGGCAGAAAAGACGATTAGTGAAGTTGAGCGGATGGTTGTAACGAGGATTTTCGATGCCCCACGCGAGTTGCTCTGGAAGGCGTGGACAGACCCGAAGTACGTGATGCAGTGGTGGGGGCCAAACGGCTTCACAGCGCCGGTTTGCAAGATGGATGTTCGCGTCGGGGGGAAATCGCTCTGCTGCATGAAGAGTCCCGATGGCCAGGAGTTCTGGAACGCGATTGAATACCACGAGATTGTTCCGCACGAGAAGATCGTTTCCTCCATGTACTTCGCCGACGCGCAGGGAAACAAGGTTGAGCCTGAGACGTTGGGAATCGAACATGAGGCCATCGAGGGTGCTTACGACGTCACTCTTTTTGAGGATCTCGGAAACGGCCAGACGAAGCTCACCCACATCGGCAATGAACCCATGGAGAGCGCGAAGAATAGCGGTCAACTCGAGGGCTGGAACCAGATACTCGACAAAGTTGCCGCCGTTGTTGCGGAGCTCGCACAGTCGAAATAAGCAGTTCACATTTCGCGATCGTCATGCGCGAGATACAGCTAAGGCAGGGCGGAGGCAGCCAGAATGGGCCTCCGCCACTTCTGCGTTTGGATTAGCAGCCAGCGAAACGCTCACCTCGTCATTCGCGCGCACATTCTTAATGGCAAGCGTTCGATTTCGCTATCCCACCTTCTCCACCCGCACGGCCGTCCCATAAGCCAGCACCTCCGTCACTCCCTGCATCACTTCGTTTGAGTCATACCGGAACCCCACCACGGCGTTGGCGCCCACCTCCCACGCGTGGCTCATCATCCGCTCGTACGCATCCTTCCGCGTCTTCTCGCACAGGTTCGTGTACAGCGTAATGTCCCCGCCTACCAGCGTCTGAAAGCTCGCCCCGATCGTCCCGAACACGCTCCGCGACCGCACCACGATCCCCCGCACCACTCCCATGTTCGCCACAATCCTGTGCTGCGGAAGCTCCAGCGCCGTCGTCACCATCACGTCCAGCACCTGCCCCAGGTTCTCCGCCGGATCCGTCGGATACGGGTTCACCGGCCGTTCGCCATACGCCATCGCACACCTCCCAAACTGGTCCTCAGTATCCCACTTCTTCCCAGACAATTGGCCCACTTGCTTACCCCGTTTGGTAGAATAGAAATAGACCTCCCCAGAGTCTGATTTTGCTGCTGCTCCGGCCCAACCGCTGGTAGCGCCGTCATGGTTGTTTGGTCCGGACCCGGTCCAGACCAAAGTCCGGACCTAACTAGCCTCCTTTGAATATTTTGCGGACCAGAGGGGGAGGGGAGGGGGGCACCCCGTTCGACAGCCTCCGCCGCTCGCTCTACCATCAACGCCTGCGCCCAACGCCGTGCGACTCCGCTCCATCGCCGCCTGCCTCCCGCTGCTGCTCGCTCCAGCAGCCCAGGCCGCCGCGCCCCACTGGACCCAGGTCCGCAGCCCTCACTTCCTCGTCCTGACCGACGCCTCCGTCGACCAGGCCCGCCAGCTAGCCGGCCAGTTCGAGCGCATGCGCTCCCTCTTCCTCGCCATCCTCCCCGCCACCCCCGACGACCCCTCCCCCATCCAGGTCCTCGCCCTCAAAAATCGATCCGAGTTCACCGCTCTCGAGCCGCCTGCATACCTCGCCAAAGGCTCCCTTCCGCTCTCCGGCTACTTTCTCCACGCGCCCGACCGCGCTTACATCCTCCTCAACCTCGATTCCACCAACATCGCTCACCCGTTCGCCGCCGTCTACCACGAGTACACCCACTTCGCCCTCCGCAAGGCCGAATGGCTCCCGCTCTGGCTCTCCGAAGGTCTCGCCGAGTTCTACGAGAGCTCCACCATCGAGTCCCACGAAGCCATCGTCGGCGAGATAAGCCCCAGTCTGCTCGGCATCCTCCGCTCCAACCGTCTTATCCCGCTTCAAGCCCTGCTCACCGCGGATGCTGCCTCGCCGTACTACCACGAGGAGCAGAAGGGCTCTATGTTCTATGCCCAGTCCTGGGCGCTCACCCACATGCTCCAAGCCGACTCGGCCCAGCACCACACTCACCTCATCGAGGACTACTCCGCCCTCCTCCGCGACCACCACGACCCCGTCACCTCCGCCACCCAGGTCTTCGGCCCCCTCGACCAGCTCCAGCGCCGCCTCGATCACTACGTCGCCCAGTTCACCTTCCGCACCTTCCCCGTCGCCGCCATCATTCCTACAAACCCCGCCAACTACCCAGCCACTCCAATTTCAGACACCGACGCGACAACGCTGCGCGCGGGCGTACTGACGTGGGATGGAAGGACGGCTGAGGCGCGAGCGCTGCTGGATGAAGTTCTCAAGCGTGACCCGCACAACGCGGCTGCGGTTGAGGCCATGGGATCGCTATGCAATGCGCGTCACGATGGAGTCTGTGCGAAGAAGTGGTACGGGGAAGCGGTGCAGCTGAACTCTGCGAGCTATGTTGCGCTCTACTTTTATGCCAACGCCTCGATGGAAGACCGCGACACTGGTCACGATGCAGAGATCGAATCGAGCCTGCGTTCAGCGATTCGTATTGCGCCTTCGTATGCTCCCGCATACGACTGCCTGGCCCGTTTCGACGTGCAGCAGCGCAGGAACCTGCCGGAGGCCCGCGCGATGAGTGTGAAAGCGGTGGAGCTTGAGCCAGATGTGATTGCCTACCGCCTGAATCTGGCCGCGGTGCTGCTGCAACGACAGGAGTCGGAGGTCGCGCTCGCGGCGTTGGATGACGCGATGCATGTGGCACGTACGCCGGAGGATGTCGAGAATGTGCAGACGATGATTGGCCAGGTGAAGCACTTTCAGCAGTACCTGAAAAGCATCCAGGCACCAGTCGAAGCTACCAAGCCCTCCACTTCGAAGTAGCCCAGCCGCTGCCCGTTC
Organism: Acidobacteriota bacterium; assembly: GCA_040388825.1. GTDB lineage: Bacteria > Acidobacteriota > Terriglobia > Terriglobales > Acidobacteriaceae > Granulicella. The sequence continues at coordinate 14,061 of JAZKBC010000231.1, forward strand.
GACAGATTTTTAGTTTCGCTCTACGATCATTCGATCAACTCCATTTCCTGCAAGTCGAGAAACTATGCGTCGAGTCCTCGTTTTCCTGTGCCTTGTCCTCTCGCTTCCCCTCACTTCCCGCGCGGACTCTGCACCGCATTGGGTCAAAGTGCACAGCGATCACTTTGTCGTCATAACCGACAGCAATGAGAAGGAGGCACGGCATATAGCCGGGCAGTTCGAGCGGATGCGCTCGCTGTTTCATACGCTATTACCGCGGGCGGCGAGTGACGCTCCATCGCCGATAGTTGTTCTGGCACTCAAGAACGCCAAGGGATTCAAGGCGCTCGAGCCGACGGCGTATCTGGCCAAGGGGTCGCTCTCGCTGGCAGGATACTTCCTGCAAACGCCGGATCAGAACTACATCCTGATGAACCTCGAGTCGGAAGGCGAGGAGCATCCGTTCTCCACGATCTATCACGAGTACACGCACTTCATCGTGAGGAAGGCGGAGTGGATTCCGTTGTGGCTCAATGAGGGGTTGGCGGAGTTCTATCAGAACTCTACGATCGAGTCGAAGGATGTGCTGGTGGGCCAGCCGAGCGGCAACGACATCCTGTATCTGAGGCAGAACCGGCTGCTGCCTCTGCAGACGCTGCTGGCGGTCGATGCGTCTTCGCCGTACTACCACGAGGAGGAGAAGGGGTCCGTTTTCTATGCCGAATCCTGGGCACTTACGCACATGATCGAGATCACCGACGCGCAGAATAAGACACATCTTTTGCAGGACTATGCGAGCCTGCTGGCCAAACAGGAAGACCCAGTGAGTGCGGCGCGGGAGGCATTTGGCGACCTGGCTGTCTTGCAGAAGCGGTTGGATGCCTACGTGAGTGGGTTGAGCTTCCAGCAGTTCAAAGTGAACCTTACGGTGACCGCCGATGAGGCTTCGTTCAAGTCAGTGCCTGTAAGTGTGGCTGACGCGGATGCGATCCGAGCTGATGTGTTGGTGTGGAACGGTCGCCAGGACGATGCCAAGGCGCTGTTGGATGGTGTGCTGCGGGATGATCCTAAGAACGCACTGGCCGTCGAGTCGATGGGGTCGCTGTGCTACGCGCGGCATGACGCGGCGTGTGCGGTGAAGTGGTACGGCCAGGCGATCCAGCTCAACTCCGGAAGCTATGTTGCTTTGTACTTCTATGCTTCGATGGCGATGCGCGATGGCTCGGGGAATGATGACGAAATCGAGTCGAGTTTGCGCAAGGCCATTCAACTCGCTCCGTCGTATGCTCCGGCATACGATGCGCTGGCGGGCTTCTATACCTTGCGTCACGAGAAGCTGGATGAGGCGTATCTGCTGAGCGTGCAGGCGGTGCAGCTCGAGCCGGAAGTGATCGCCTACCGCTTGAACTCCGCCAATGTTCTCTTGCAGCGCAAGCAGCCTGAGAACGCTGTCCGGGCTCTTCAAACTGCACTCACGATCGCGCGTAAGCCAGAAGAGATTGCCGAATTGCACCAGCGCATTGCGCAGTTGACGAACTACCAGCAGGCAATGGAGCGATACGCGGCGGTGAAGGCTAAGGAGGATGCGGCCGGACCCACCGATAACGGATCAGCGGCGAACTCGACCGTTATGACGGTCGATGACTCGGATGAGGTTCCCAAGCAACGCACATTTGCTGCGCCGGCGGCTGGTGCGGTGCGGCGCACTGCGCGCGGCGTGATCCATCATGTGCAGTGCACGTATCCCGCCGTGATCACCATCGACGTTCAGAGTGCAGGCAAGACCTTGTCACTCTATGCGCAGAACTATATGAAAGTGACTTATTCCACTTTGAACTTCGTAACAAAGGACTCGCTCGATCCCTGCAAGATGATGGACGGTATGAACGCGAAGGTGGCGTATTTGCCGGTGACGGATCCTGCGGTTGGTGGTCAGATCGTGGCCATCGAGCTGGCGAAGTAACTCGCCAACCGGAACATTATGGGATCGGTGCCGGTGGAGCGCCGTGCGTGATGTGTTTGAGCACGAACTCCTGGAAGAGGGTTCCGATGGCGCCCTCACTGATGCCGATCAGCGTGTTCGTCAGCCGGATCTGTGCACTGACGCGGCTGCTCGGCGGGTAGTAAACCGTCGAGAGCTCGGCTGAGCCGATGTTGCCCAGGACGTTCGAGTAGTTCGGCTGCCACTTGCCATTGTCTCCCTTGCAGATGACGGTGGTGGAGATGGCATAGAAGGCGCGATGAAGGATGCTGCCTTTGCCGTTGTAGAAGTAACGCGGATCCTGATGGAGGATCGAGGGCAGCAGAGCTGCTCCGAGAAAGGTGGCGCTGAGGCGGTCGCCGTAGCTGGCGGCATAGCGCTGCGCGTAGCCGCTGAATCCATCGCCGTAGCCGTGGAAGTCGCCGTTGGCCTGCTCGATGCCTGCGGTGATTCCGGTGGTCATGAAGGTTAGTGGGTCGCGGCTGACGACGACAGCGAGCTTGAACTTTTGCTTGCGCGTGAGCGGCATCGGATGGGCTTCATAGCTGACGAAGAAGTTCGGCAGGATGCCGAGGATGCGCTGGTGTTCCTCGTTGGTGATTTGTTCTTCGGCGAGATCTTCGACCGTGATCGCGCTGACCGCGGTGCTGATCTCTTCGACTCCGAGTTCGACGGCAGTGAGCTGGACGGTTTCGTTGGCGTGGACAGGGAAGTCCTTCACCTTCCAGGAGGAAAAGTTGCGCGCGGAAATGTGCACCTGGTAGGTTCCGGGCGGGACCATGGTGAAGATGTAGGCGCCGGCGTTGTCGGTGACGCTGGTCTGGGTGAACTTCGTTCCTACAGCTTCGAGTGTGATCTGTGCGTTCGGGATGAAGGCTCCGTCGGTGTCGGTGACCGCGCCGCTGACCGTTGCGGCGTTGGGCGAGGGAGCTTGCGGAAGGGAAGCGGTGTCGACCTGCGCGCTCGCCACAGTTGCGGCCGCGAGCAGCAGGATGCATGCGAGCCGCATCGCTGCTCGGATACGTTTCGGGTTGATCGAGCTGATGGGAAGCTCCATCGTCGAGAAAGCCAGCTTCCTGCGACTCCTGGGAGAGTTCGCCAACGGTAGATCTGTAAATGCTCTGAAGAGACAGACTATAGGTACGAGCTCGATGGTTGGCCGCAACTCGAGTTTCTTTTTCGGAAGCAGTTTCGAGGCTGAACTTCGGGGCCGGCTCGAGTTTGCTGTAGCATCCATGCAAACGCATGGAAGAGACCCAACGAAGATGTGCGCCGGTGTGGCTGATGGGGCTTTCGAACGCCACGTTCGGGCTGGTGGGCGGCTTTGTGGTGCTTCCGCTGCCGATGATGCTGGCGGCCGAAGGCGTGTCCGTGGAGCGGATTTCGGCGATCAGCGCGGCTTGCTTCCTGCCGGGCTTCTGGGCGTTTCTGCTGGGGCCGTTGCTGGACATTCGATTCAGCCGTCGATGGTACGCAGCCTTGTTTGCGGTGCTGGCCGGCGTTGCGCTGTGCGCGGCGGTGCTGCTGCGGGCGCACCTGGTGTGGTTTGAAGCGATGGTGATCGTTGCGTATGCGGCTGCGACGTTGAACTCGAATGCGCTGGGCGGCTGGCTCGCGGGGATTGTGCCTGAGGGCGAGGGCGCGACCGTGTTCGAGAGCCGGTTGAGCGCCTGGACTCAAGTGGGCTTGTTCCTCGGTAACGGGCTGATGGCTGGGCTCGCCGCGGAGAGTTTGCGGGTGTTGCCGCTGGCGTTGACGGCTGTGCTGCTGGGTACGCTGGTGGCGCTTCCTGCGTTGATTTTCTTCTGGATTCCGGTTCCGGCGCGCGAGGTGGAGCAGGCGCGGCGGCTGGCGGCGAGCTTTCACGAGTTCTTCCGCGAGATATGGATCTTGCTCAAGAAGCGCGAGACGCTGCTGACTACGCTGCTGTTCCTGGCTCCGACCGGGGCGTTCGCTCTGACCAACATGCTGGGAGGCGTGGCGGCGGACTTTCATGCGCCTGAAGCGTTCGTGAGCCGTATGGGCGGAGCGGCGCTGTCGATTGCGGGAGCGGCTTCTTGCCTGTTGCTTCCGGTGCTGGCGCGGAAGGTGCGTCCGTTGCCGCTGTACCTGCTGATTGGGACTGTCGGCAGCGTGTTCACGCTGGTACTGCTGGTGTTGCCGAGAACTCCGGTGACGTTCGCCGTGGCGTTTGTGGGCGAGAACGTGGTGCAGGCGTTGAGCTTCACGGCTGCGGTCGCAATCTGCTTCGAGGTCATCGGAAGGAACAATCCGCTGGCTGCGACGCAGTTCGGTTTGCTGACCGCGATGACGGTGATTCCGATCGTCTACATGGGACGGCTGGACGGACGCGTCTACGGCAGAGCGTGGGGCGGGCACGCGGCGCTACACGGCATGACCGGGACGATGCTGGTCGATGGCGGGCTGAGCCTGTTGGCTTGCGTGGTGATGTTCGTGGTGATGCGGCGGCTGGCGAGGCGGATGCGCCTCGCCAGCGCTGCTTAACCTTCGAGAGGTTGCCAGAGTTCGAGGCGGTTGCCGTCGCAGTCCTTGATCCAGGCGAATTTGCCGTAGCTTTCGTCCGAGCGTTTGGGGTCGATCCAGACGCCGGCGGCGGCTAGTTCGGTGAGCAGGGCGTCGAGGTCGTCAACGCGGTAGTTGATCATGGCTGCCTGCTGACCTTCGCCGAAGTACTCGGTTCCGGTGGGGAAGGTGGACCAGACGGTCATGCCGGTTCCTGCGGGGACTTCGTCGGTCCACATGAAGGTGACGCCGTTGAAGTCGCTGAGCGTTACGTGGAGGTGCTCGGAGTACCACTTTGCCAGCGCTTTCGGATCGGTTGAGCGGAGAAAGACTCCGCCGACTCCAGTGACTCGTGCCATTTGATTGCCCTCGTGCTGACGATTTTACGGGAAGGACGGTGAGTTGCTGCCCAAGCCGGTCCCGGAGGTGGGGCTCGCAGGGTTGTTCGTTCCGTTGGGGGTCCTGGCGCCCTTGTTCGAGTTGCCGTTGATGTCGGTGCCGAAGGCGCTGGAGTCCTGCGAGCTCATGCCGCCGCCGGAGGCGCTGGAGCCGGCTGGACCGCCGCCGCCGAGGATGTTGACGTTGGCCTTGAGGAGCTCGATGCGGGGGTCGTACCAGAACTCCCAGGTTTGGTAGGTCATCTGCTGGTTGGGCGTGAGGATGCTGTCGCCGGATTTGGCGGTGGCGACGCCGTAGATGACTCCGCCGGAGGAGTCGCCGAACATTCCGCCGGTGGAGGAGCTGGAATTGCCGAAGGTGCTGGTGTTTGAGGCTCCATTGGCACCGTTGGAGCCGGGTGTGGTGTTGGTGATGCTGGCTCCCTGGAAGCCGCTGGCCAGAGCTGACGTCGGGCCGATCGTGGACGTGGTGGAGCCACCGAGTCCTCCTGAACCGCCAGTGGTCATGCCGGCGGCGGCGCCAAGGCCTCCGCTGAGGCCACCGAGCTCCTGGCCGAAGAAGCCCTTGATGGTGGTCTGCGGGTTGTGGATGAGGCGCCAGTCGCTGTGGCCGGTGAGGGGGTCGACGTACTTCTGGCGGAGGAAGCGGACGGTGGTGGACTTCTCGAGGGCGTCCATGTTGGCGGGGTAGCCCTTGCATTTGCAGGCGCGCTGGTAGAGCTGGATGGCGCGGACGTACTGCTGGGCGCGGTGCATGCTCTCGACTTCCTTGTCGCGGCGGAGGTCCTTCGCGATGATGGGAGCGGCGACCGAGAGAGCGATGAGCACGAGGGCGCACATGACCACGACGGCGACGAGGAGGAAGCCTGCTTCGCCGCGGTGGCGGGCAACGGGTTGGCGGATTGCAGCCATGGGTGTTGGACGTTGTTCCCTGTTGATTGTAGCGGGGTACCCACCCCCTCCCCCCTCATCTGTTGCCCGGGGCTAAGTGGCTTGGTTTGTTACTGTTGCAGACGGAGATCTGCGCTACGCCCTTCATTCTAAAGGAGATACCTGTCAAGAATTTCATTCTAAAGGGGTTAGGGAAGGAGGGAGTAGGAAGTAGGGAATAGGGAGTAGGAAAGGCGGCGGAGCCAGACTTTATCCCCTACTTCTATTGTAGCTAGCTGGATGGAGCAAGTGGGCCAGGAAGTTTGAGGAGAAATGGTCAGTGTTGATAGGGGTTTTGGTGTTTCGGAGGGTTTGGGGGGCTTGACAGCTTTGGAACCGCTTTTGCGGCTCATGGATGGAAGACCCACGAGGCTGCGGTGGTTCGAAACGCAGATTCCCTCCGGGAATGACAAACAAAAAAGGCAGGGGGTGATCGAGGATGCGATGGCTGTGGGCCTTGGGAGGATTTTTGGGGGATGGCCGGCGGAGGGGGCCCAGGAAAGCAAAAGCGAGATCGCGGTTAGAAAAGGTCGAGCGGTGTGCAGGGGACGAGCGGTGTGGCAGGTCCTTCGACTGCGGCTCGCAAAGTGCGCGAGCCTTCGCTCAGGATGACAGATTTGTGGAAGGGTGGAGCAGAGGATTCGGTTAGTTGCTGGTGAGCGGGAGGGTTTGGGTGTTGTGGTTGGAGAGGTCTTCAACCTGGATGCTGTTGGAGGAGATGCTGGCGATCTTGTACTTGCGGGCGACGATGTCTCCCTGGGAGGCGAGGTAGACGTCTTCGCCGTCGAGCAGGAAGGCCTGGCGCTGGCCGTTGGAGCGGGTGGCTGTGCCGAAGAACTTGAGGTTGATGGGTGGGCAACTGGGGGGGCAGGTTGGTGGTGGAGGCAGCGGCTGCGGAGGCTGCGGCGGGAGTTCGGGGCCCTTGGGGCGGGCGTGAGTCTGGGGCGTAGGCATTTGCTCTGGCACGTAGGAGCTGGCGGAGAAGATGTTGCGGCCGTTGCCGGAGTAGACGAGGCCTTCGGTGCGGAGCATGGCGCGTTCGTCGAGGGTGGGGTCGAGGCTGGCGGCGGTGGTGGCGAGCCGGGTGGCGGCTACGCCGGCGGAGGCGGGCTCGTTGGGTTTGGCAGAGGTGGCGCCGTGCTTCGCTGGGCCGGAGGTGGTCGCGGCAGGCTCTGCGGAGTTGGCCGGGTTGGCGAGGGGCTCGGCGGCGGTGGATGCAGAAGAGGGCGGCGGTGTGGAGCGGGGGCCGCTGGAGAAGGTGGGGATGATCTGCGTGATGAGCACGTAGATGAAGGTGATGATGGTCGCTTCCTCGCGGTTGACCACTAGCTTGTGAT
>JAZKBC010000231.1:21218-23142 GCA_040388825.1 Acidobacteriota bacterium
TGATGGCTGCGGAGATCAGCGCACCGGCGATGATGGTTTTCTTGCGGTTTTCGGCTCCGGCTTTCATTGCGCACCTCCCTGATCCGAGGTGGTGGTAACGGCGGTCTCGGCGGTGCCGGTTTCCTTGCCCTGGGGAGCGCGGAGGTAGGTGGTGATGCGGATGCGGAGGTTGACCTGGCCGTTCTGCTGGCCGTTGAGGTTGATGCCGTCGATGACGAAGAAGAGTCTGTCGCGCTCGAGGGCGTTGATGAACTCGACTGTGGGGCGGTAGTCGCCGGAGACTGTGGCGTCGATGCGGAGCTCGGTGAGGGAGTTGGCGCCGGAGAGGATGGGGGCGTAGACGTACTGGGCGCGGGAGAGGCGGACGCCTTTGCCGGCGAGCTTGCCGAGTTCGGCGGCGACCTGGGAGGTGGCGTAGGGGAGGCGGGCCTCGTAGAAGGAGTCAGCCTCGTGGGTGGACTCGATGAGCTTGGTGTCGAGGCCGCGGAGAGGCTTGGCGGCGGCTTCGGCCGCGATGAGGTGGGTGTTCTCCTGGTAGAGAGCGTCGGCGTTATGGCTGCTGAGCGACTGCGAGACGATGACGAGGTGAATGATGAGGTAGAGGACCAGCACGGCGAGAGCGGCGACTCCGGCGAAGTGCAGGTTCATGGCCGTGAGCAGGGCGCGGGCGCGCTCGGTGAGGCGCGGGACGTGGCGCTGGAGCGAGGACGAGTTGGGCGGTGGGACGACATTGGTCGCGCTCATCGCACACCTCCTTGCCCGGGGCGGTGCGGCGGTACCGGCGGAGGATTGTAGGGACGGAGGACTACGCCATCGCGAGGGTAGCGGCCGTTGGGAGGCATGGCCTGCTGCTGCTGTTGCGGCGGCTGCTGAGGACGCGGCTGCGTGAAGCGGCGAGGGATTGTGGCCGGTGCGGGCTCGGGGGCTTCACTGGCAGCGGCAGCGGCGACGGCTTTGGTCTTTGGATAGGCTTCGTTTTCCGGCAGCGGATTGTAGGCAGCCATGATTTCGAACTCGACGCCGGGAGCGGGGCCGCCGTTGTCGATCATCTGGCCGCGGGCGTTTTGTTCCTTGGCGGCGGTGACCTCAGCGGTGAGGCGCGGAGCGAGGAAGCGGCGTGAGCGCTCAAGGTTGCGGACGAGCTGGATGGCGCGATCGCGCTGGCCGGTGACGCGGAGGCGGATGTTGACTTCGCCGGTGACGGAGATCTGGGGCTCGATGGAGGTGACCTGCACGCCGGAGGGGAGGACGGTTTCGAGATCCATCATGACGGCGGTCCAGGAGAAGCTCTTGCGCAGGAAGAGGCGGTTGAGGAAGCGGGCGCGCTCAAGGACACCGGCGTTTTCCGGCTGGCGCATGCGGCGTTCGTTTTGGGCCTTTTCCATTTCAGCGGCTTGTGTGCGGGCCTGGAGCTTGTTCATCTGCTCGGTGGCGCGGTCGAGCTTCTTCTGCTGGAAGTGGGTGAAGATGGCGATGGCGATGGCCGCGACGAGCAGCGAGGCCATGATGATGCGGAGGCGCAGGAAGAACGGCCGTAGTTCGACGAAGGGCCGCGTGGCGAGATTGACGGAGATGCGCATCAGCCTTTGAGTGCCCCCGTGACTCCGGCAAGCCAGCCGCGAGGAACGCGGGCGGAGACAGCGTCGGCTTCGAGCGCGGAGGCGTCGACGACTTCGCGGACCTTGAGGCCGTCGACTTCGGCGAGATGGTGATCGGAGAGGATGCGGCGGAGGTTATCCGCGCCGAGAGGGCCGGCGCTGAAGATGACGGAGGGCGCGGTGGCGAGGTTGTCTTCGAAGTACGCGGCACCCTTGCTGACGGCTTGTGCGATTTCTTCGCCGAGGGGGACGGGCTTGAGGTCGGCGGGGGAGAGGGGCGCTGTGGGCTCGTGGTGGGTGGCGGCTGCGGCGAGGTCGATGAGGGT
>JAZKBC010000232.1:0-507 GCA_040388825.1 Acidobacteriota bacterium
TTTGTACCCCGCCACTTCCAGTCAGCAGGGCGTGAGACGACAATTCGCCTGAGACGAGTTCGAGCTGATCGCTTTCGATGAAAGCATTGACGGCGGACCCGGTTCCGGTCTGGCGCTGGCAAAGTCGACAGTGGCAGTTGTTGACGAAGATGGGAGGCGCTGACAGGCGATAGCGCGCGCGACCACAGGCGCAGCCTCCCGCCAACTCGTCTGTCATCAACTTCATGCGCACCCCTTTGTCCTATGCACACTCTCGTCGTGCCCTGCTTCCAGCCTGGCGCGGCGCCTCGGCGAGTTTGAGGGAAATGCCGGCCAAAATCTGGGGCTCACTGGCCATGTCTGCGCACCCAACCATGAGAATTGGTCAGGTAAGCGGGCGATATTCGCGGCGGCAGGTCCGAGCAGCAGAACTCTGGCAGAAAAGCCGGCCAAAATGGCAAAGCGGCCACGCGTCAGGCGCGCGCGCTTGCGCCAACGTGAAGCGATAACAGGGCGAGGTCGCCCGGT
>JAZKBC010000232.1:517-1820 GCA_040388825.1 Acidobacteriota bacterium
AGGGAAAATTTATGCCCAGCTATGATTACTTCACTGTCGACGTGTTCACACAGCGGCGATTTGGCGGCAATCCGCTGGCGGTCTTCCCGACGGCAGAGGGAATAGACGACGCGACGATGCAAGCCCTCGCCGCGGAACTCAACTACAGCGAAACGACGTTTGTGCTGCCTCCCGCCAATTCAGTCAGCACCGCACGAGTGCGGATCTTCAACCGCACATCGGAGATGCCGTTCGCCGGTCACCCCAACGTCGGCACCGCGTTCGTGCTGGCCCGGCACGGCTTTGTGAGGGGAGCCATGCTGCGCTTCGAGGAGCTTGCAGGGATGGTTGAGGTGCGCGTGATGGAAGCGGACGGCGTCATCCTTGGTGCGGAGATTGACGCCCCGCTGCCGCTCACCATTCTTGAAGATTTGCCAGTCCAGGACATCGCCGCCTGCCTGTCGCTTGCGACTGACGAGATCGTGATAGCGGAGCACCCACCGATCCGTGCGACGACGGGCGTGGATTTTGTGCTTGTGGGCGTCACGCCGCACGGTGTGGCGCAAGCCTTCCCCGATTTAAAAGCGTATCGCATGCTGGAAAGACAGTGGCCTTCTTTCGGCGGACGGCTATCGATCCTCCTTTACTCCGTCGAAGCTCACAACGTACGCGCACGGATGTTCGCTCCGTTGGCCGGAACATGGGAAGATCCTGCCACCGGCAGCGCCAACGCAACACTGGCGGCACTGAGGCTCCACTTGTCCGGTGATGAGCGGCTCTCCTACGAAGCGGTGCAGGGCGTCGAAATGGGCCGCGAAAGTCGCTTGTCCGTGAGATCGTGGCGTACGCCGGACGGCGTTCGCGCCAGCGTTGGCGGAATGTGCGCGAGCGTATTCCGCGGGCGCATTGAGCTGTGACGTCTTTACCGGCGAGCACCGGCTTGCCGCCAACGCACCTCGCCCTTGCTGTGATCGTCGTCGCGGTCTGGGGCAGTAACTTCGTCGTCATCCATGTCGGCTTGAGCCAGTTCCCGCCTTTTACCTTCGCAACCCTCCGATTTGCGCTAGCCTCACTGCCGTTTATCTGGCTCGTGCGCCGGCCGCAGATGCCCGCTGCCATGCTCATCGCTTACGGACTGGCGATCGGTGTCGGTCAGTTCGGGCTCATGCTCTATGCGCTGGCCGGGCACATTGCGCCCGGTCTTGCTTCACTTCTCATCCAGACTCAGGCGTTCTTCACTGTCGCACTGGCAGTGCTGCTGTCCGGAGAACGCCTTCTTCCCGGCAATTTGATCGCATTGGCGCTGTGTAGCGCGGGGGTCGTC
>JAZKBC010000233.1:0-4364 GCA_040388825.1 Acidobacteriota bacterium
AGAACTGCATGCCGTTTTGTTTGAAGGTCGACAAGGCAAGTCGAAGGTCGTCGAGATCGGCCGGGACGGCCAGGGTTGCGATCGTATCGATCAACGTGTTCGCTGCGGGAAGAAGCGTCGCATTGCGCTTGAGGATGGCGTTGATCAGTTCTCCGATCACCTGGAGAGGCACGATGTTCAGCCTGCGGCCGACCCTTTGTAGGAGAGCACTTGCAGCGACGTGTTTGAGTCCCGCGTTCGTATCGATCGCGTAGAAGTAGAGATTTGTATCGAAGGCGATCAACTTACTCATGCCGTTCGTCGTAGGTGAGAGGCGTGCCCCCGAGTTCTAACCCTGCGTTCATCAGTGCCAGAAATGAATCCCATGCGGCATCCTTCTCTTCCTCGCTAGCGTCATTGCGAGGGACGATCTCGGCTATGCGCTTGCCGCCCTGTAGGAGTTGCAGCGTGTGGCCGGATCTAAGTTCGGATTCGATGGTGTCGGCCTGTTCGGCGAGTGTGTCGAGGGAAACGCTTTGCATGGCGACCTCCTGCTGGTGTCGATTGTACGATGCAGCGCGGGCATGGCTGATAAACTTTGGGGTATGCGTAACTTGTCCGGCAATCAGATTCGTGAAGAGTTTTTGCGGTTTTTTGAAGGTAAAGGGCACCGGAGGGTGCATTCGTCGTCGCTGGTGCCGGCCAACGATCCTACGCTGCTGTTTACCAATGCGGGGATGAACCAGTTTAAGGATGTGTTCCTGGGGGCGGAGACGCGGGAGTACTCGCGGGCGGCGACGAGCCAGAAGTGCGTGCGGGCCGGGGGCAAGCATAACGACCTGGAGAATGTTGGGTTCACGCGGAGGCACCATACGTTCTTCGAGATGCTGGGGAACTTTTCGTTTGGGGACTACTTCAAGCGGGAGGCGATTCAGTATGCGTGGGAGCTGCTGACGTCGAAGGAGTGGTTTGGGATTGATCCGGCGAAGCTGTATGTGACGATCTTTGAGGGGGATGCTTCGGTTCCGCGGGATAACGAGGCGTTTGAGTATTGGCGGGAGGTTGGGGTTCCTGCTGAGCGGATTGTCGCGATGGGAGCGAAGGATAACTTCTGGGCTATGGGGGATACAGGGCCTTGTGGGCCTTGCTCGGAGATTTATTTTGATTTGGGGTTGGGGGCTAGTGAGATTGAGGGTGTGGATGAGCCGTTTCCGCGGGATGAGCAGCGGTATATGGAGATCTGGAATCTGGTGTTTATGCAGTTCGATCGGACGGGCGATGGTGTGTTGACGCCGCTGCCGAAGCCGTCGATCGATACGGGGATGGGGTTGGAGAGGATCTCTTGCGTGTTGCAGGGGAAGCTTTCGAATTATGAGAGTGATTTGTTTACGCCGTTGATTGCGGCGGCGGTGAAGCTGACGGGTTTTGCGAGTGACAAGAGTGTTGAAGAGCTGGCGCTGAGCGATGAGAAGGGTGCGGCTTCGCTGCGGATTATTGCGGATCATGCGCGGGCGAGTACGTTTCTGATTTCGGATGGGGTGAACCCGGCGAATGAAGGGCGGGGGTATGTGCTGCGGAAGATTCTGCGGCGAGGGATTCGGCATGGGCGGCTGCTGGGGCAGGAGAAGCCGTTTATGCACGAGATGGTGTTTGCAGTGCGGGATGAGATGGTGGCGGCTTATCCGGAGCTGAAGGACTCGGCGGAGCGGGTGGCGAAGGTGGTGCTGGCGGAAGAGCAGCAGTTTGCGCGAGTGCTTTCGCAAGCGTTACGAGAGCTAGAGCAACTGATCGTTGGCGCGATGTTTAGAGCTGTCGAATTGCTTGTCAAACAAGATCGTCCAGGATATATATCGAGGTTTCATCAATCGTATTCACTCCTGGACGAGACTGCTCCTCGTTTCGAGGAGCATTGGAAAGGTTGGCACACCGCGGCTCCAAGCTACGACGAAATTCGCCTAATGTATAAGCCGATCGCCGATTATTATCTCCGAGGCTCAGAGCATCGGGGCGTTCTCTTGGGCACGGAGTCCTTTTTCCTGTACGAGACGTTTGGGATGCCGCTGGACTTCATGGTCGATGCAGCGCGGGATGCTGGCATTGAGTTCGATAAGGAGGGGTTTGAGCGGGCGAAAGAAGAGGAGCAGTCGCGGGCTCGTGCATCGTGGAAGGGTGGGTCGCAGAAGACGGCGGCGCCGGTGTATCGCGAGCTGCCGAAGACGGAGTTTGAAGGCTACACCGCGCTGAAGGTGGAGGGTGCGGAGGTGGTTGCGCTGGTGAAGGATGGTGTGGGGGTGCCGGAGTTGAAGGCGGGGGAAGCGGGTGAGGTGGTGTTGGATGCGACCAGCTTTTATGCGGACTCGGGTGGGCAGGTGGGGGATGTGGGGTGGTTGTATTCGTCGGATCACAACACTGTTGTGGCGGAGGTGAGTGGATGCCGCAAGCCGGTGCAGGGAGTGTTTGCGCACCAGGTGGTGGCGAAACAGACGATTGCGGTGGGGGATACGGTCGACACGGTTGTTAATGGAGACGTGCGGAATGCGACGATGCGGAACCATACGGGGACGCATCTGCTGCATGCGGCGCTGCGGCAGGTGCTGGGGACGCATGTGAAGCAGGCGGGGTCGTTGAATGATCCGCTGCGGCTGCGGTTTGATTTTTCGCACTTTGCGGGGGTGGCCGATGAGGAGCTACAGGAGGTTGAGGACATTGTGAACCGGCAGGTGCTGGCGAACAGCGCCGTGGTGACGATGGTGGATGTGCCGATCGATGTGGCAGTGCATGAGATGGGAGCGATGGCGCTGTTTGGGGAGAAGTATGGCGAGAAGGTGCGCGTGGTGAAGATTGGGGACTTCTCGACGGAGCTGTGCGGAGGAACGCATACGCTGGCGACGGGCGAGATTGGGCTGATCAAGATTGTGGGTGAGGGCGCGGTGGCGAGCGGGACTCGGCGCGTTGAAGCCGTGACGGGGACTGGGTCGCTGGGGATGTTCAGGCGGGATGCGGATGTGGCTCGCGTTGCTTCGCAGTTTGCGGGGGGCGGGGAGTTGTCTCCGGCGGATGCGCTGCGGGCGAAGATGGCCGCGCAGGATGAGGAGATGAAGAAGCTGCGGCGGGAGCTGGAGTCGCTGAAGATGAAGTCGGCTTCGGCTGCGACTGCTGATGCTGCTGGCAATGCGGTGGAGGTAAAGGGTGTGAAGGTGTTGGCGCAGCGCGTCGATGCTCTCGATAAAAGCCAGATGCGGAACCTTGTGGATGAGCTGCGTGGGAAGTTGGGGTCGGGGGTTGTGGTGCTGGGGGCGGCTACGGCGGAGGGGAAGGTGTCGTTGATTGTGGGCGTGACGAAGGATCTGACCGGGCGTGTGCAGGCAGGGAAGATCGTTGGGGCGATTGCGGCTAAGGTTGGGGGCAAGGGTGGTGGGCGGCCGGATCTGGCGGAGGCTGGGGGGAGCGATGTTGCGGCGCTGGATGGGGCGTTGGCCGCAGCGAAGGATGTGGTGGGGGATTTGCTGGGGTAGGGCTGAGTTGTAAGTTGTAGGTTGTAAGTTCTAAGTGGCTGACACGGTGGGGCGGGGTATTTGGTTGAGTACCCCGCGGGTGGATTCGTGCGAGTGTTGGTCGGGAGAGAAACCTACACTGGATGTTGGTATGGGTTTTTTTTCTCGAGGGGCGTTGAGGCGCGGACGGAACATTGCTGGCGCGGTGATGGTGGGGCTTTGCTGTTTGCAGAGTGGGGCGGTGCGACCGAAGGCGAAGAGCGATGCGTGGGTGGAGGCGTTGCGGGCGCGGAAGGTTTTTGAGGCGCAGGCGAAGGGCCGGCATTCGCGGGAGGATTATGCGCGGGTGATGGATGGGTTTCGGGCGGTGTACCACTCGAACCCGGGGGATGCGCATGCGGCGGCGGCGGTGGGGCAGGTGGCGGAGCTGCTGGCGGAAGAGGGGCGTGAGTTTGGGGACGCGCGGGAGCTGCATGAGGCGGCGGGGCAGTATGAGTATTTAGCGAAGGCGTATCCGGATGCGGAGATGGCTCCGGTGGCGCTGGGGCAGGCGTTGATGCTGCTGCGTCCGCTGGCGGAGAGCGCGGAGGAGGCGGCGAAGGTTCGGGCGCAGTTGTTGAATGACTATCCGCGGAGTGCGGCGGCTAAGGCTGCGAAGGAAAGTGAGCGGCTGGCGGCGAAGAACGATTCGACGCGGAGGCCGGCGGAGATTGTGCGGACGACTCCGGTGGTGAGGCCGCAGGATCAAGATGCTGCACCGACGCGGGGGGTGAAGGCGGTTTCGATTGAGAAGCCGGTGGTTCCGGTCGACCTGGGGCCGATGGCGATTGTGAGTGGGATTCGGCATTGGTCGACGGCTACGATCAAGTGCCGCGCGGCTTCGCGCAGCGC
>JAZKBC010000233.1:4374-24366 GCA_040388825.1 Acidobacteriota bacterium
TTCCGATCGCAGTGCTTCGAATCGCAAGGTAGCTGCAGGCGAGGAGGCGGGACCGACTCATGTGGCGCAGACATCGAGAAGGCGGCATGGGCTGGCGCTGGTGACGGGGATCCGGCACTGGTCGACGCCGAACTATACGCGGGTGGCGATCGACCTGGGGGAGGATGTGAAGTATGAGGCGGCGCGGGTGGAGAATCCGGATCGGATCTTCTTCGACCTGCACCATGCAAGGCTGGGGCCGCAGTTGGAAGGCAAGAGCTTTGCGGTGACCGATGATGGGTTTCTGACGAAGATTCGGGCGGCGCAGTACTCGGATGATGTGACGCGGGTGGTGCTGGATGTGCACGAGGTTACGGAGTACTCGGCGTTTTTATTGCCGAATCCGTATCGGCTGATCATCGATATTCATGGGAGGCAGGGAGTAGGGAGTAGGGAACAGGGAGTAGCCAGTGGGGAGCAGCGGGTTCCTGCGAGCGTGGACGCGGGTGGGGGAGGTCGAGTTCCGGCTCCGGTGGTGAGGGTGGATGGTGGCGTTTCGAGTTTGCCTCCTATGCCGGTGACGGATGGGAGTGCGGGGTTTGGGTTGCCGTTGCGGAGTGCGGCGGGGGCTGCGGCTGCACAGCCGAGGGTGGTGATTGCTTCGAAGCCTACGGAGGCGAGGCCGGTTCCGAATACGGTGGGGACGCGGTCGAGCTCGACGAAGAAGGAAGTGGCGGCGGTGAGCGAGCAGCCGGGGAAGGTTGCGGCTACGCGGAAGCCGACTTCGCGGCCCATTGCACAAAGACAGGGAGTAGGGAGTAGGGAGGAGGGAGTAGGAGATAGCGTGGGTGATGTGGCGCCCGTGGTGATTGCTGGGAAGAGTGGGAAGGGGAAGAAGGGGGCTAAGCCGGTGGAGGCGGCGCCGCCTACGGCGGATGGAGAGACTTCGCTGGTGCGAGCGCTGGGGTTAAAGATTGGGCGGATTGTGATTGATGCCGGGCATGGAGGGCATGACTCCGGGACGCTGGGGGCGGATGGGATCCAGGAGAAGGACGTGGTGCTGGATGTGGCGCTGCGGCTGGGCAAGCTGCTGCATGATCGGCTGGGCGCGGAGATTGTTTATACGCGCGCCGATGACACCTTTGTGCCGCTGGAGACGAGGACGGCGATTGCGAATAAGGCGCAGGCGGATTTGTTTATCTCGGTGCATGCGAACAGCTCGCAGGATGCGGATGTGCGGGGGGTTGAGGTGTACTACCTGAACTTTACGAGCGATCCGGATGCGATGCGGGTGGCGGCGCGGGAGAATGCGGTGTCGGCCGAGAGCGTGCATGACCTGAGCGACCTGGTGAAGAAGATTGCGCTGAAGGACAAGATTGACGAGTCGAAGGAGCTGGCGGGAGATGTGGATGCGTCGCTGTTTGCGGGGCTGCAGAAGGGCAATGAGGGGATGCGGAATCGGGGAGTGAAGAAGGCTCCGTTTGTGGTGCTGATTGGGGCGAATATGCCGTCGATTCTGGCGGAGATCAGTTTTGTTACGAATGCCGAGGATGCGGATGAGCTGCGGCAGGGGGCTTATCGGCAGAGGGTGGCGGAGAGTTTGTATAAGGGGGTGGCGGTGTATGCGGCGGGGATCAATGGGGGGAAGGTGGGGAAGGTGCGGGCGGGGCGGTAGGTTTTTAGGGAGTAGAGAGTAGGGAGTAGGGAGTAGAGAGTGGTATTGTGCTCACGTTTGGGGTGGTGGTGTAGTCTGTGCGCTGTATGGGATTGGGTTTGGCGATAAGGCGAGGGGTGATTCGCGGCGTGGCCGTGGTGGGCATGGCTGCGGGTGCGTGGGGGCAGGGTGCGGTTTCGCTGACGGTGCCTCCGGGGCCGCTGCTGCCGGCTACCTTTGGGCAGTGGAAGGCTGGTGGGACGCCGATTGCGAACGCTGGCGGGTTGTCGCTTTCGACGTTGAGCAAGGCGGCGCTGGAGGAGTGTGGGCCGCAGCGGTCGCAGGTGGGCGATTATGTTCGCAACGGTCAACGTATTCATGTGGAGGCGGTGCAGTTTGGGGACCGTACTGGAGCGTTCAGCGCGTTTACGCTGGCCGAGCAGCCGGGGATGAAGCCGATGGGGGCTTTGGGCGCGAACGATGCTGCGGGCAATGGAGCGATTCTGTTCACGGTGGGAACTTCGCTGGTGGCTGTGAGCCCGGCGACGGCGGCGGATGCGGCGGGACTGAAGCCGCTGGCGGAAGCGATGCCGAAGGTCTTTGGAAATAAGGGTGTGGCTCCGCTGCTGCCGTCGCTGGTGCTGAAGGATGACCTGGTGAAGGGGAGTGTGCGGTATGCGATTGGGCCGGAGACGTATGCGGCTCAGGGTGGGGTGTTGCCGGCGAACTCGCTGGCGTGGGACAAGTCTGCCGAGGCGGTGACGGCGCAGTATGCGGGCGAGCGCGGGCAGGAGACGATGACGCTGCTGCTGTATCCGACGCCGGAGATTGCGGGGTCGATCGAGCGGGCGATTGAGAGCTCGCTGCCGGGGATGGGGCCGCAGTTTGCGGGGGCCAAGGTGAGGCGCGAGGGGGAGCTGGTGGTGGTGGCGTCGGGGAGCCTCTCGGCGGAGGACGCGCAGCGGATGGTGAATACGGTCCATTTGCGCCAGCAGGTGTCGATCGACAAGGAAATGGGTCCGGAGTTCCATGGGCAGGTGCGGACCACGGTGAGCCTGCTGGTGAATGTGCTTATCCTGTCTGGAGTCTTGATGTTAGCGGCGATTGTGCTGGCGGTGTTCCTGGGCGGAGGACGGGCGCTGGTGCGGGTGTTGCAGGGCAAGCCGGCGGCGGCGGAGGTGGAGTTCCTGAGCCTGCACCTGTCGCCGCAGAACAAGCCAGCGGAGTTTACGCGGCAGGATTGAGGGTCGTGGTTCGGGGTTGGCGGGGGCTGTGGACGACCTGCGGAAGAAAACCGGCGAAAACAGGCCTAAACCGGAGAGAAATCTGTAAGTTATTGATAAATATGTGTGTTGGAATTCACCGAAAACGTTCTTGACAGCACTGGAGGTCGAACATAGTCTGTGACCAGAGAGTTCCGATGGCTTTGCCTCTGTTGGAACTGCCTCCCATAGAAAAAGGCCGCCCTGTTGCCGGGCGGCCTATTTGCGTGTGGAAAACGCGGGACGTAATTGCGGTGGAGGCTCGCGGAATTGGTTGGGGCTGCCGATAGAGAGGCTAACGGCGATGAGCCAGCGGAGGCGCCAAGACTCCGCAGCGAAAACGCAGAGGCACAGGCAGCGACAACCATCCTGCGTGTGCCTGCCAAGTGTGCCAAGGCAAAACAGCAGACGCGCTTTGGTGGCATCGAGCGAAAAACGATCGAGGCATTTGCTGTTCGGGCTTTTGCAGGAAAGATGAAGAAGTGGGAGCGCTGGTTGAGAAGTGGCTCGCAGAAACACTGGAGGCCGTAATGCATGAATTTGTGGTTTCACTGACTTGCCTGATGATGATCCTTGCCCCCTGCATGGTGGCGTTGGCCGGCAGCGTCGAGAACGATGAGCTGGAGTAACCGCTCGGCGCGCCGCTTTCTTGTGGAGCACGCGGCTGGAATGGATTGGAGTTCGAGATGCACCTGATTGCTGTGACGCTGGGTCTATTTTTGGTCGTTACGTTGTACGCCGGCGCGGGCCGGCCGCACTAGAAAAGAAGAACCAAGCGTGAGTGGCCACTCGGCCGGCGCTTTCTTCCGCATCGCGGACAGCGTTCGCATCCGCAACCTAGATCGGCTCCACTTCCAAGCCTGACTGGCTACCCGCTCCAAGCCTGACTGACAGATTTTATGCTAGTTTGGCAGGCGATGCTGTGGAGGCTGAACGTGAGAATTGAAGACGTACGGAACGTGAAGACCGCGGCGCTGAGCGCTGCGGTTTTGCTGTTTGGCGCGGGGCTGGGCGCGGTGGCGCAGGATACGCGGGCGGTGACGGAGCCGAAGGTCCCGCCGGTTTGCGTGAAGCTGGGGGCTGAGCTGTGGGCGGCTCCAGACGCGAATGGTGGACGTTTGCGCGAGGAAGATGAAGGCAAGCTGGATACAGAGCGGATTCAGAAGGCGATGGATGGGTGCGGGGCGGGGAAGGCTGTGGAGCTGGCTGACCATGTTGGACCACTTCGTGGGAAGGCCGGGAATGCTTATCTAACGGGGCCGCTGGAGCTGCGCGAGGGTGTGACGCTGCTGGTCGATAAGGGCGTGACGTTGTTTGCTTCGCGGAACCCGAAGGTGTTTGAGGTGGCGAAGGCGGGCGATCCGCAGAAGTGTGGGACGAGTGAGCCGCGGCCGACGAGCTTTCCTACGTTTGCGCTGGGTGGGGCGCGGCCTCGGGGTGGATGCCGGCCGCTGATCAGCGTGATGAATGTGAAGAACGCGGCGATCATGGGGGAGGGGACGATCGATGCGCGGGGGTATGCGCAGATTCTGGGCAAGGACTATACGTGGTGGCAGATGGCGCGGAGGGCGCAGCCGCACGATGATCTGTACTACGGGATCCGAATGATTGTGGCGAACCATGCGGATGGGTTCATCCTTTATGGGATTCACCTGAACAACTCGGGCAACTACCACGTGAGCGTGGGCGGGACGAACGGGTTTACGGCGTGGGGTGTGCACCTGCAGACGCCGGTGGACAAGAAGCTGATTGGAACGGAGAACGATGCGCGGAATACGGATGGGATCGATCCGGGGGGATCGGAGAACATCACGGTGGCGCATAGCTGGATCGACAACGGCGACGACAATATTGCGATCAAGCAGGGCGTGAGCCACATGAGCGTGATCGACAACCACTTTTATTCAGGGCATGGGATGTCGATTGGGTCAGAGACGGTGCTGGGGCAGTCGTTCCTGCTGGTGGATGGGCTGACGGAGGATCATACGACGAGCGGGATTCGCATCAAGAGCAATGTGAAGCGCGGTGGGCCGGTGCACGATCTCGTTTACAAGAACATCTGCATGCGGGATGTGCCGATTCCGATTGCGATCTCTCCTTATTACACGAACCAGACCGTGGAGCCGTTTGAGGACCCGAAGTATGAGGGCGACAAGATTCCGGACTATAAAGGGATTAAGCTCGAGAACATCTTTGCAACGACTCCGGGAGATGTGCTGATTGCGGGGCTGGAGGGGCATGTGACCGAGGTGAAGCTGGATCACGTGTTCCTGACGGGCATCAAGCCGTCGCAGGTTCACCTGGACTACGCGAAGCTGGTGGTTGGGCTGACGAATATTCCGCTGATGCCGGAGCTGGAGAAGAACCACGTTGAGGTGACGCACACGGTGCACAACAACGCGTTGATGGCTGATCCTTGCAAGGGGAAGTTCGTTCCGTATCAGTAGCGGGGCTGGATGCGTGCCGGCGTTTGGCGCATCGGGAAACGTTCGGTACAATGGTTGAGGAGTTCGCCGACGTAGCTCAGTTGGTAGAGCAGCTGATTCGTAATCAGCAGGTCAACGGTTCAAGTCCGTTCGTCGGCTCCATAATTTCAATAACTTACAGCGATTGAAAGAGCCTACATCACAGCCGTGTGACGCGGATTGTGACGTGGGCTCAACTTGTCGATTGGCGCGTTGGTGTGGCCCAAGGCGCGCATGACGAGCGATAGATTACCCGTTGCCCCCATTCGTTGCGAAATAGCACGGGACCGCGACGACCTTGATGAAGCGCTCTGCGACATGAGCCCGGCTGGTCAGTGCGAGACGTGAAGTGCGTACCGGCTTCTAGTGCGCGGTCTGCTGGCGTATGAGTTCTTTCGCGAAGGAGGATTCGTGACTAGCTACTGCGGCGCGATAGCCGTCGGGATCGATCCAGACTCTTTTGTCGTCCGGTGACGTCCTGCGATCGAGTTTGGCAAGCATGTCGAAGTACGCGCCGTGCGCGCCGAGGAATATGTCGCAAGGCAGCGCCTTGAGAGTGGCGAAAGCGCGCTGATAGTCGGCAGCGATTCCCGGATAGGATGCGGGACTCCCTGGGCTGTCAACCAGCCGGAAGCCATGGTTGACGTTCCAACTGCCCACAATGACGACGTCGCGCGGCTTGCCGTCGACGGTCGTGCGCATGGTCCACGTGGTGCAGCCGCGAGTGTGGCCGGCTGTCTTATGTGCCGTCAGGACGGTGCCACCGAGGCGAACTTTGTCGCCGTCGTGGAGAATGCGGTTCACCCGGGCGGGTGGGTAACGGTCGTCGGGATAGGCGAAGTCCCTGGCCCCGCCACTTTCTACAACAGGAACATCGTCATCCATGACCATGTATTTTGCGCCAGTGAGGCGGAGGATTTCGCTGCTGCCGGCGTCGTGGTCGAAATGCGCGTGGCTGATAAGGAGGATCTTGATGTCGTTCATGTGGAAGCCAAGCTGCGCGATGCTCTTCTCGATAAGGGGTGGCGACTCCTGGAGGCTGGAGTTGATGAGGATGTCGCCGGCGGGTGTGACGATAAGGAAGGACGCAAGGTCTTTGCTGCCGACGTAGTAAAGATTGTCGGCAATGCGGAAAGGGGCGATGGGGATCGTCCACTGGGGAAGGCCGGGTCCGAAGGATTGAGCTGACAAGAGGGGAGCGAAAAGCAGCAGGGCTAAAGTGCTACATCGATTTATGGTTCGGATTTGCATCTGACGAGACCATCCAGTAGAAGGGGATTCGGGGGTCTATCAAAATTCGAAAAACAGAGTTCCGATCTTCAAGCGCGATATGTCGAACCCGTTCGAACGTAAACGCAACACTTGATCCCGCACGAATTGAGGCTAGTGCGCTATAACGCTTTTGAAGGCTTAATCGAGTTGTTTCCCAGGAGCCAAGTGATCTCACGTGCAGCTCTGCAGATTTCCTGGCTGAAGAGGGGCAATCTTGCCGTCGTTACCCTCACTACCGGGCCGGAGACACTGATTGCACCTACGACTTCTCCGTCCGCGCCGAAAATTGCCGCACCCAAGCAACGGATGCCGGCCACGGCTTCTTCGTCATCGAGAGCGAAACCCCTCTTCAATATGAGAGCGAGCTGTTTTTTCAACCTTGCAAGGTTTGTGATGGTGCGAGGCGTGACCGGGTCAAAGCGGATTGAGGCGACAAGCTCTTCGTGCGTGTGCTCATCCTTAATGTTCGCAAGAATCGCCTTCCCCAAAGATGTGCAATAAAAGGGCCTTCGCATGCCTATCTCGGATACGAGCCTGAAGGTATGGCCGGTCTCCAGTACATCCACATAAAGAACATCGAATCCATCCAGGACTGCGAGGTTGACGGTCTCGCCGGTCACGGCACGAAGATTCTCGAGAACTCCACGACACATTTTTGCGAGAGTGACATGTGAACTAACGCCTGTTCCGAGCTTCGTCAGCTTGGGGCCGATCATGTAGGTGCCCGAGTTGTCGCGGAACAAATAGCTTCGCGTCTCAAGGTGGCTCAAGAAACGATGAGCCGTGCTCTTGTTAATTCCCGATTGCTCAGCAATCTCCTTGAGTTTGAGACCCCCAGGATTCCGATCGAGCAGCTCGAGAATGACAAGGACCTTGTCAATCACACCGACCGGAGCGGACTTCATCTTCTTGATAGCCATAACTGGATGTGAAGGTAGTCTACGACAATGGAGCACTCAACAAAGACTACGCTGGAAGCGCCATGACGAACAAGATCAAGCTACGGTGTTTTCGAGTGTCCCGATCTCGTCGATGGAAATCCTGATGATGTCGCCATGGTCCAGAGAGAATTCATCCGGGGGGACGATTCCGGTTCCCGTCATGAGGAAAGCGCCGTGGGGAAACGAAACCTCGCGATATAGGTATTCGACGAGTTCAAGTGGATCCCTCTTCAGGGCAGCCAGGGTGGTTGAGTCGGCGAATACAGCACGGCCCTGGCGAGAGATCTCGATTGCAAGCCGAGTCGTCATTGGCAGGGGAGCCGAGGACAGGAAAATGCATGGACCGATGGCACAGCTTCCGTCATAGAGCTTGGCCTGCGGCAGATAGAGTGGATTTTCTCCTTCGATATCCCGGGAACTCATGTCGTTGCCGATGGTGTATCCGATGATCCGACCGCCTGGGTTGATCGCGAGCGTAAGCTCCGGTTCGGGCACCGACCAATGCGCGTCGCTGCGGATGCGGACTGGATCGCGGTCGCCAACGACCCGACAACCGGGCGCCTTGAAAAACAGTTCAGGCCGAGCGGCGGTATAGATTCGCTCGTAAAAGTCTCCACCGCCCGCACTTTTCGACTCCTCCATGCGCGCAGTACGGCTCCGGCGGTAGGTCACTCCGGCCGCCCATACTTCCTGACTCTGGACCGGAGGAAGAATGCCAGCACTGTCCAGCGAAGCCAATCCCTCACCGACGACTGCGCCGATTGCGCGGTCGAAAAATGCGTCGCTGCACATCAGCTCATCCCAACTGCTCGATTCAATCGAAAAGTACCGCCCATGCTTTTCCGCAAAAGCGCCTTGATTCGTTCGGTAAATCTTCATCGTGTGCCTTTCCAGGTGGCAGATCTGTTTAGCCTCGGTTGCATATCTCGAAGCTTTGAAATTCGGCATCCTGATATTTGTGAACTCTGTTCCGAGACCGGATTTTCAATGGATGAATTCAACAACGTGGAGCAAAAGATGCTATTGCAGCTGTTCGACGGCAATCTGGAAGCCAAGAAAATACGTGCTAAACGTTAATTACGCTTGAAACAGCAGAATGTTCCCAGCCCGAATCCCATTAATCCCAATCGAGTAAAACGGTTCGATTCAAGATGTTGAGTTCATCTAATGAAATATACACACCGATATATGAATTGAATACTGAAATATCTGGACAGGCTCAACAGGGCCTCCGATATGTGTGTGGAGGTTAGAAATGCTTGCCGCCGGGGTGGCGAAGCCGGCTTCGTTGCCTGCAGCCAGCGCATACGTGGAGATCAGCCTGTGCCTGGCGGAGGGTCTTCAAGCAGCAGAAGCTGCATGTGATCGCTCAATCATTCCGTAGACGGAGGCGTCCCCGCAATGCCTGCCGGTGGGAACATCAAGGGGAACACCATGAAACACACGGCACGTCTGTACCGGAAAAGTGACGACCTCGAAGAGAACCTGGCGGGCTGAGTTCGTTTCGGCGCGTCCGGTGAAGACGATAAGCCATGGGGTCCATTGGGTAATGCCTTGTGTTCAGTTGGGACGGATCGTGAACGACAGCGGTGGCTATAGCCAAAGACACAGGTCGCGAGCGGGTCAATTCAAAGCTGGTTCAATCCGCAGTTCGGAATTGGATTATTCGGGGACGTTCACCTGGCCTGTAATTCGGAAGTGTCCGTTGATTCCCGCCGCGCCAGTTTCGGGCTGGCCTCCGCCAACGGTGATGGTGTATTCCCCCTGGGCAATGATCGGATTGCCCTCTTCGGTAACCATTGCCAGATCGCGGTCTTTCAGGACGAAATGGACATTCTGGCTCGCGCCCGGTTCGAGGTGAATGCGCTGGAAACCGCGGAGAGCGATGAGAGGCGCGCCTTTCACAGAAGGGAACTTGAGATAGACCTGAACAACTTCGTCGCCGGCGATTTTGCCAGAGTTGGTGACCTTTACATCCGCGGCGATTGGCTGCCCTGCTGCCACCGGTTGTGCGGGGACGTTGAGATCGGTGTAGGTGAAGGTTGTGTAGCTGAGTCCATAGCCAAAGGGATAGAGCGGCTTGCCACCGAAGTAGCGGTAGGTCCGGTTGGCCATTCCGTAGTCCTCAAAGTTGGGCAACTGGCTGACACCGGTGTAGAAGGTGACTGGTAGCCGGCCCGCGGGGTTGTTCTTTCCGCTGAGTGTTTCAGCTACTGCCGCTCCGCCCTCTTCACCGGGGTACCAGGCTTCGAGGACGGCGTTGGCGTGCTCGTTGATCCAGTTGACGGCAAGGGCGCTACCATTCATGAGAACGACGGCGAGCGGCTTGCCGGTGGCGGCGAGTGCTTCGACCAGGTCCTCTTCTGGTTGAGGCAGATCAATGCTGGTGCGGTCTCCGCCGAGAAATCCGGGTTCAGTCACCGGCATTTCTTCGCCTTCGAGCTGGCTGGTGATGCCTACGACCGCAATGACGACATCGGCGTTCCGAGCCGCTGCGAGGGCTTCAGGCGATGGCGCGTTGTTTGCCTTCTCCCAGATCAGTTCGGCGTGGACCTTACCATTGGTGCTTCCGTAGTTGATGTTGAGGGTGATTCTGCGGCCCTTCTCCAGGTGGATCCGACCAACGTTCGCGGAGGGGCCACCACCGCCACCGAAGGCCATCGCGATCTGATTGCCGTCCGCGGTAAGCCGAACGAAGCCTTCGGAGCGAATGCCGAGGAGGAAGTCGCCCGATTCGGTGGGCGTGAGGAATCCTGACCACTGAACGCCGAAAGTTTTTCTGCCGGCAACCCCGGGCGGCATGTTGCTGGTGGTGAGGTTCACATTGGGCTCAATGCGTGTGGCGATGGGTGCGCTGTTGGTTCCGGGAGCTGGCTGGCCCCTCTGCACGCTCTCGGTGTAATCGGTTTTCAGGCCGGGCTTGCCGTCGGGAGTTGTGAGAAGGCTGTCGGGTACGGGGGTTCCGTCGGCGCGCAGGAATTGAGTTCCAGGGACGAAGGTAATGGAGGCTTTGGGGAACTCTGCGTGAAGGCCATCGAGTATGGAGACGATGTGCGTCGGTCGTCCAGCATAGTTGCCGATGAGCGGGCGGGTTTGGTCGGCGAGCGGTCCCACTACCGCAATCCTGGTGATTCCCGGCTTGAGGGGAAGCAGGCCGTCGTTCTTGAGCAAGACCATTGACTCATTGGCTAGTTTGCGCGCGTGGGTTCGATGTGCGGCGCTATCCAGTTCCCTCTCGTCGATCTTTGTGTAGGGAACCATCTCCGGAGGATCGAACATGCCCAGCTTCATGCGCGCCGTGAAGAGACGGATGAGTGCCGTGTCCAGTGTGCTTTCCGGCAGATAGCCTTGTTGGACTGCGTCGATGTACGCTTTTTCGACCGGCTCACCATATCTGGATGTAAAGGTGACACACTCGTTGTCCATACCTCGGATGACGGAAATGGCAGCGCCTTGCGCCTGCGTGGGGCGATAACGATGGTTCGCGGCAACGTCCCGCACGGCATCGCAGTCGGAAACGACGTAGCCCTGGAATCCCCATTTACCGCGCAATTGATCCTGCAGCAGGAACTGGTTTGCGCAAGCGGGCTCGCCATTGATCGCGTTGTAAGCGCACATCACTGAGCCGGCCTTGCCTTCCACAACGGCCGCACGGAAAGCGGGCGTATAGGTGTCGACCTGGTCGTGCCTGCTCACGTCGACATCGGCGAAATGGCGTGTCGGCTCCGGCCCGCTGTGCACGGCATAGTGTTTGGGGGTTGCGATCGCCAGATAATACTTCGGGTCGTCGCCCTGCAATCCGGTCACATAGGCTACGCCCATGCGACCGGTGAGGAAGGGGTCTTCGCCGTAGGTTTCCTGACCTCGCCCCCAGCGCGGATCACGAAAGATGTTGAGATTCGGAGACCAGAAATCCAGGCCTCCCATAATGCCCGTGTGTCCATCTCGAAGGTTCTGCACGTGCTTGATTCGTCCCTCGACTCCAATCTGCGCCGCCATGGTGTGGATTCCCGGCGCATCGAAGGTTGCGGCCAAACCGATGGGTTCTGGATACTCGGTGACACCGTCGTTGATCACGCCGTGCAAGGCCTCGCTCCACCACTGGTATGCGGGGATATTCAGACGAGGCACAGCGGCGGAGTTATTCTGCATCTCCACGGCCTTCTCCGCGAGGGTCATGCGATGCACCAGGTCGGTGGCGCGCTGCTCGGGCGATAGCTCTGGATTCAGGTAGGGCAGCTTGCCGGAATTCTGCGCGATTGCCGAATGTGCGACGACGAAAAGAAAGAGTGTGTTTCGAAGAACAACTCCTGCCAAGATTCGAGTCAGGGGAATTTTCATAGTGATGCTCCAAGTGGACGAAAATCTTTGCAGCGAATGAGGCATTGAAATCGATAGAGGGCGTCTGGTTCTGCAGCATCGCCGATGCCGGGAACCTGCAACAAGCTTCGTCAGGCCCATTGTTGATGACGCTGGTGTCGACGAAGTCGGCGCGGAGCGGACAGCTTACTGAAAGAGCCGCGGAGCGAAATCCTTCAGATCGCGGCGCCAGGTCTGCCACTCGTGGGATGTGCCGGGTGACTCATAGAAGACATGCTTGACGTTGGCCTCCGCGAAGGCGTTATGCAATCTGAGGATGCCGGCGCGCATCCCCGCCGGCTCGTCGGTTCCGACGCCAATCCAGAGCAGATGGACACGCCTGGAAAATACGGATGGATCAGCAAGCGCGCCGTGGAACGCGGTTTTCATGTCCGGCTTCTCGGCGTTGCCGGCCATGAGGCCGCTTGCGCCGCTGAAACCACCGATATAGGAAAAGAGATCAAGGTGATCGAAGGTGACCTGAAAGGTCTGCATGCCTCCCATGGAGAGACCCGCCATGGCGCGATGCTCCCGGTCTGGGAGTGTCCTGAAGTTCGAGTCGACATAGGGGATGAGGGCCTGCGTCAGATCGTCTTCAAAAACCTGCGCCGTGGCCTGCATGGCTTTCATCATGGCGGGTGAGCCGAAAGGTTGTCCTGCCATGTCTGGATCCACCTGACCGGCGCGCCGCGCATAGCCATAGGCCATCACAAGGATCATGGGCTTTGTATTTCCGCTGGCGATGAGATTGTCGAGGATGAAGTTGGCGTGCCCCTGCTTGATCCAGCCGGTCTCATCTTCACCGCCACCGTGCTGCAGGTATAGAACGGGGTAGCGCATTTTCGCACGGGTGTCGTAGCCGGTAGGAAGGTAGATCATGGCGTGACGCCAGGTCCCTGTGACTTTGGACAGATACCAGATTTCGCGCACGGCTCCGTGCGGAACATCCTGCGGAAGGTAGTAGGTTGCGCCTGCTTCGGGAATCTCGATTGCGCTGGCGTCTCTGCTGCCGCCGTAGAAAGCATGGCTTCCAAGATCGTTGACGTTCACCCCGTCAACGTCGAAGTTGTAATAGTGGAGCCCGGGCACAAGTGGCGGGGTGGTGACGGTCCAGAAGCCGTCTGCACCCTTGACCATGTCGAGTTTTGGATTGCTCCAGAAATTGAGCTTTACCGCGGTGGCGCTCGGTGCTTTGAGGCGGAATTGCGCTCTCCCGGCGGCGTCGACGCGGGGATACTGAGCACCCCACACGTTGGTGGAAGCAGGCTGAAAGTCAGTCGAAGTTTGCGCATAGCAGTAGCTCGAAAGCAGAAGCAAAACGACCACAAGTTTCTTCATCGAATGGTTCTCCATCCTTCAGTTTGTAGCGAATATTTTCGTGGTAGCTATCAACTCAGAATCGGTCCCAGACCGGCATTTGATCGAGACGTCGATACCCAATATTTTGGCGGTACAAAAAAATAGAGTATTTTGAACAGCGGCATACTACCTGACTGAAATTCTCGAATGATAGTCGCATTTTTTCATTCGTATCATCGATTTATTCGATGTAAGCTCGACTCATGAATACAACTCTGGACGCCTGGGAGATTCTGCAGGCCATTGTGCAACTGGGCGGATTTGCGCCTGCGGCCAGGAAGCTGAACCGGTCACAGTCAACCATTAGCTATGCGGTGGGCCGCCTGCAGGAGCAATTAGGGGTCCAGTTGTTTGAGATCCAAGGCAGAAAAGCGCAGCTGACTGAAATTGGCAGGGGCCTGCTGGCCGATGCCGAGCCTCATCTTGCGGGCTTCCATGAGCTTGAACAGCGTGCTCGATTGATTGCGTCGGGTGGAGCTTCGGAAATAAGGCTATCGGTTGACAGCGTGTATCCCGACGATCGGCTGTTCGGTGCATTGGCGGCTTTCTCGCGGAAATTTCCGCACGTGAAGCCGAAACTTCGGCAGGGAACATTTCTTTCGGCTGACTCTGAGTTCTCCCTCCACAATGCGCAACTGTGCGTGACGGGGTTGATCTCTCGCGAACTCTTGGTCAAGCCTATTCTTGTGATCGGAATGATGGCGGTGGTGCGGAAAGATCATCCTCTGCTGGGAATCCGCCGCCGGATCTCCCGCTCCGACCTGATGCAGCATACGCTGGTGACCATCGAAAGCGCGGCATCCGGCACATTGAAGCAGCAGCCGCGCCTTCCTGCACAACCGGTGCTTTCAGTCAGCACAGTGGAATCGGCGGTCGCAGCGGTCCGGAGCGGGCTTTGCTTCGGGTGGTTACCGAAATACCGGATTCAGGAGGAGTTGGAGAGGGGCGACTTCCTGCCGGTGCCACTGCCGGCCGGCCAGACGCGTGAAGTCAGACTGAATCTCGTTTGTAGAGACCTTAGCGTAAGTAGCGCGGAGACGAACGCCCTGGCAGAGTTGTTTGGCATAAATTGCGATCCAGAGACGATCTAGCTGCATCGCCTCCTCGCCGCGCTGAATGGCCCTGCCAGCTTTGTTTCGCATCGATGAAATCGATTGGAATAACGGGATTCATTCGACTTGTCCGGTCTTGTATTGATCTGTAACGTCAAGGAGATTCGGAAACGGGTTCGAAATCCGCAGTTCGTTTGTCGCCTCGAGTGCGTCACGCTCTATCCACTATGGAAGCGTTGATCTGACTCGGAGGGAAATTTTGATGTTCAAGCTTCGGTTTGGACCTGGGCTCAACCGAAACGATGTGGTCGCCAAACTCAAGGGTCAAGTGTTCACTGGCCTGTCGCTGTCACTGTTGCTTCAATCGAGCATTAGCGAAGGGGCACTTGGTCGAGCCGGGACATTGCCTTTCCGCCACTGGCGCAACGGTGGGTCCGTTGCTGGCGAGAACGAACGTTTTGAGGTATCGACAGTGATGGAAGCAAGCGAGAGAACAGCGATGCGAGAGCATTTTAGAAATCGTACTAAGCGGGCTGAACATCGGCTCGTCTTCCGCGCGATGCTTCTTTTTTCCGGAACGGCGGTCGTGTTTGCAGGTTCCCGGACGGTGACGGGCCAGATGCCCGGGCAAAAGATAGTTGGACCACCGCCGAGCGTAGCCGAACAGACCAGCTATGGATTGCGCGCGACATCGGGTAAGGAAGTGCTGGAGGTCACTGTCTGCAGCGACGCGGTGATTCACGTAGTTGCGCGGCCGGAAGAATCGGATGCAAAGGCTTCACAGCGTCCGTGGATGCTCGAGGCGCCGCAATCCTGTCCTGGTGTGCCCTTCAAGTTCACGCAGGACGCGCGGTCTGCGGTGCTGAAGACTGCGAAGCTTGAGGTGGCTCTCAACCTGGAGCGCGGCAATCTCTCTTTTCGGTCGGCGAATGGAGACAAGCTGCTGAACGAGGGCTCGAGCGTGCCGCGCACCTATGAGCCGGTGGAGATGAATGGGGATCGTACGTTTCGGGTCACAGATCGATTTTCTCCCGTGATGAACGAGGCGCTCTTCGGTCTGGGGCAGCACCAGAGCGGTCTCTTCAACTACCGAGGCGCCACGATTGAGCTGGCGCAGAACAATACTGATGTGGCGATTCCGCTGCTGGTTTCGAGCAAGGGCTATGCGGTGATGTGGAACACGGCCGCTTTGACGTATGTCGACAACCGTTTTCCGCTTGATTTGACACTGAGCTCTATCGCCGGTCAGTCCATTGACTACTACTTTCTCTATGGGCCGGAGATGGACGGGATCATCCATGAGTACCGGACAATGACCGGGCACACGCCACTGCTGCCGAAGTGGGCCTATGGCTTTTTCCAGTCCAAGGACCGCTACGTCTCCCTCGACGAAATTCGTGGGATAGCCGACCGTTACCGGCAGGAGCGGCGTCCTCTGGATGCGATCGTGCAGGACTGGTTTTGGTGGAAGAAGGAAGGCGATCCGGATTTCAATGCCAACTACCATGACGTGGCGAAGGATTTGGAGGCACTGCACCAGCAGAATGTCCATGCCATGATCTCGGTGTGGGGCTTGCTCGATCCCGGTTCTGAGACATACAAGATTCTCGACTCGAAGCATTTGCTCGTACCGGATGCTCATGTGTATGACGCGAGCAGCGCAGAAGCGCGCGACATCTATTGGGATCGCCTGCCTGGAAAGCTGCTCGCGCAAGGGTGGGATGCGTTCTGGCTCGACAGCGCCGAGCCGGAGGAGTTCTGGCCGCATATGGGCGATGGCATTCTGCGCAACAAGCAACTCGCCATTGGCAACGGCGCAGAGTATACGAATGTGTTTCCGCTGCTACATACGCTTGGGGTGCAGGACCACTGGAAAGCCGCGACCGACAAGAAGCGCGTCTTTCTTCTCACGCGGTCTGCGTTCCTAGGCCAGCAGCGTGTGGGTGCGACCGTTTGGTCAGGCGATGTGTATGGCAGCTATTGGGGGCTGAGTCACCAGGTACCGGCGGGCTTGAACTTTGCCTTGTCGGGGTATCCGTATTGGACGACGGACATTGGTGGCTATTGGCCACCGCACGAAGATCCGTTGGCCGATCCGGCGTATCAGGAACTTTATGCGCGCTGGTTTGAATTCGGCACATTCTGCCCAATCTTCCGCACCCATGGCCACCGTCCACACAACGAGCTCTGGGCGTTCGATAAGGTTGAGCCCATCCTGGCCAATTACGAGAAGCTGCGCTACCGGCTGATGCCCTACATCTATTCGCTTGCGTGGAAGGTGACGAGCGAGGACTACACCATTCAACGTCCCTTGGTGATGGACTGGCGTACGGATCCAAAGACCTGGAACCTCGGAGACGAATTCATGTTCGGGCCAGCGCTGCTTGTCAGTCCGGTACTGAAAGCCGATGCGGTTAAACGCACTGTGTATCTTCCGGCGGCAGCGGCGTGGTACGACTTCTGGTCGGGCGAAGCGGTAAGCGGCAATCAGGAAATTGAAGCCGATGCGCCCCTGGATCGCATACCGCTCTTTGTCCGTGCAGGATCGATCGTGCCGATGGGACCGGTGATCGAGTATGCCACGCAGAACCCGGAAGGTCTGATCGAAGTCCGCATCTATCCGGGCGCGGACGGGAGCTTCGACCTTTACGAGGACTCGGGAGACAGCTATGCGTATCAGAAAGACGAGCACTCGATTATTCCGTTTCGCTGGGACGATCAGAGGAGAGTGCTGACTGTCATGGCGCGCCGAGGTTCGTTTCCGGGAATGATTCAACATCGCAACTTCCGCATCGTGCTTGTATCTGGAAGGCGCGGCGCGGACATTGGAGCGACGAGCCATGGCGATGTCGATGCGGCTTACGATGGCAAAGAACTTCGAGTTGAGATGCAGCAGCGTGCGCCGGCAATGGGCACTGAACAAACGAAGTGAGGAGACTGGAACGATGAGTAGGCAGCGCTTGGGTGTGATCGTCCTCGGAATCGCGCTTGCCATTGGGCAGGCGGTTGGGGCGCAGGTTCAGACGATTGTGCCCGCGGTGGTTGCTGGCGCAAAACCTGTAACGGTTGAACGCATCAAGATTCATGGCCAGGCACTGGAGGGCAATCTGGAAGGCGATGCGGTTGATCGCGATGTGATCGTGTTGCTTCCTCCCAGTTATGCGCGAGAGAAATCGCGTCGGTATCCCGTGGTTTATGCGTTACACGGATATTCGATTGGCGCCGATCAGTGGTCGCGTGAGATTCATGTTCCGCAGACAATCGAGGGAGCTTTTGCCCAGGGTGCGAAGGACATGATTGTCGTCCTGCCGGATTCGAAGACTATCTACAACGGCTCGATGTATTCAAGCTCTATGACGACCGGAGATTTTGAGCGGTACATCTCGCATGATGTGGTTGCGTACATTGACGCGCACTACCGCACGATACCCGAGCGTACCAGCCGGGGGCTCGTGGGGCACTCGATGGGCGGCTACGGGGCCTCGCGCATCGGAATGAAACACCCGGATGTCTTCGGAGCGCTCTACATCATGAGCCCGTGCTGCATGTCCCCGATGGGCGGCGGCGGTCCCGGTTCGCCCGATCGGGCGAAAGAGATGGCCATTGCTAACGAGAAGAAGATTGCCGGCGCGAAGTCGCCGTCCGAAGCCGCGGCATTGCTGCCGGGCTTTGGCGCGGCACAGCTTGC
Organism: Acidobacteriota bacterium; assembly: GCA_040388825.1. Taxonomy (GTDB): domain Bacteria; phylum Acidobacteriota; class Terriglobia; order Terriglobales; family Acidobacteriaceae; genus Granulicella. Next base: position 22,406 of record JAZKBC010000233.1, read on the forward strand.
AACAGCCGCCGCCTGGGCGCCCAACCCGAAGAATTCGCCGCTCTATCTCGATCTACCGACGAAGGATGGAACCCCGGTGCCCGAGGTACAGGCGAAATACGCCGCCAACGCACCCTTGGTGTTCGTCAGCCAGTACATTGGCAACCTGAAGCAGTATCGCGCGATAGCTGTGGATGTGGGAGACAAGGACGGTCTGCGCATCGACGCCGGCAAGCTTCACGATATTTTGGATAGCTACGGCATCGTAAACAGCTTTGAGGTCTATCCCGGAACGCACACCAGCGCCGTTGCGGATCGATTTCAGAACCACGTGATGCCATTCTTCGCCAAGAATCTCTGCTTCAAGGCGGGTTGCCGGTAACCACAATTTGCAGGAGCAATCGATGATGGATCGGACGCGTCGCAATTTTCTGAAGAGGTCCGGTGGCGCTGCGGGTCTGTGCGTCATGGGCTTTTCGGGCGCCATTCGGTCGTTGGCTGCGGAAGAGTTTCGGCAGCCAACGGGAAGACTGGAACCCTTCCCACTTTCCTCTGTTCGCTTGTCACCCGGCATGTTTCGGGATCAGGAAGAGATCAACGCGCGCTACCTCGACTCGCTTGCAGTGGATCGGCTGCTGCACACGTTCCGCCTCACTGCCGGCATCTCCTCCAGCGCTACGCCATATAAAGGATGGGAGGATCCGACGTGTGAGCTGCGAGGCCACTTCGCTGGCGGTCACTTTCTTTCTGCTGTGGCGCTGGCCTATGCCGGTTCCGCCAATGCGGATTTGAGGAGTCGTGGGGATGAGCTGGTTGCCGGTCTCGCGTCATGCCAGAAGACAAGTGGCACCGGCTACTTGAGCGCATACCCGACCGAATTGTTCGAGCGCCTGGCGCAGGGGAAACCTGTCTGGGCACCTTTTTACACCTACCACAAGATCATGGCTGGCCTGCTCGATATGTATCTGCTGGCGGGCAATGCGGATGCACTGAAGATCGTTGATGGTATGGCGCAGTGGGCACATGGTTTCATGAAGAGCTTCAGCATTGAGCAGCGCCTTCGTATGTTGCGCAATGAATACGGCGGCATGAATGAGGTGCTGTTGAACCTGGCCGCGGCTACGCAGCAGGATCGTTATATCGAGGCGGCCCGGCTCTTCGAACAGCCTGATTTCCTGGATCCTCTGGCTGCGCGCCGCGATGAGTTGCAGGGGCTGCACGCGAACACGCACGTTCCCAAGATCATTGGTGCGGCGCGCACGTATGAGGTGACGGGCGATCGGCGCTATCGTGAGATTGCGGAGTATTTTCTCGAGGAAGTGCTCGCGGCGCGCAGCTACTCCATCGGCAATACGAGTCTCAACGAAAACTGGACTGCGCCCGCTGGCCAGCTCAAAGGCACCCTGGCATGGAAAAATGCGGAGTGCTGCGTGGCCTACAACCTGATGAAGCTTCAGCGGCACGTCTTCAGCTGGACCGCTGACGCGCGATGGATGGACGCGTACGAGCGAGCGCTCTTCAACTGCAGGCTTGGCACTCAAAACGCACAGGGCCTGAAGCAGTACTTTTTTCCGCTTTGCGGCGGGATATTGGCGCGCGTATGGTTCGCCGGAGGAGTCGTTCTGGTGTTGTACCGGCACGGGCGCCGAGGAATTTGCGAAGTTCGCCGACACGATTTATTTCCGTCGTGGACGCGACCTCTATGTTAACCAGTTCATTGCGTCGACCCTCGACTGGAAAGCGGAGGGACTGGTGATTCAGCAGATCACGCAGTTTCCTCGAGAGCAAGGAACCACAATCAAGGTCGTTTCGTCTCGCCCGGTGGAGCGTGTTATCCATGTGCGCATTCCAAGCTGGACAACGGACGCGGCGCAGGTGAAGGTCAACAGCAGGTTGATCGAAGCGATTGCAGACCCGGGAGCTTACCTGTCGATTCGCAGAACCTGGCAAGATGGCGACACGATCAGCATAGCTCTCCCGAT
>JAZKBC010000234.1:0-9755 GCA_040388825.1 Acidobacteriota bacterium
TGGGGGGAGGGGTTTGGACTTCTTAGGGGCGGGCTTCGGGGAGGGCTTTGTCGTGGCCATGGCTGTTGAGATTCGAGGATAACTCGATCGGATGGGGAAAGCGGTGCGGCCGGGTGACTGTGGTGAATGGCTGACATTTCGGCATCGACATTTGAGGCATCAGGGCGTCGCTTGTTTGCAAATAACGATAAATACATATTGACAAACGATAAAAATAGATTGAATATGGCGCCATGAGAAAAAGTTCGACGATCTTTCTTCAGGCAGTTATCGTGCTGATCGGCGTTGGCTCTCTGGCGCTTTTGCTTTGGGAGCCTCACGTAGAAGGCAGGAACGTGCACGCCACCGTGTTCCAGATTTACTTCAACGATCCGTTCCTGGCGTATGCGTATACCGGATCCATTGCGTACTTCACTGCGCTCTACCAGGCGTTCCGGCTGCTTGGCTATGTGCGGAGAGGCGAGGTCTTCTCCGAGCGGTCGGTGAAGGCACTGCGGACGATCAAGTACTGCGGGATCACGCTGGCGGGTTTTCTGCTGGGAGCGGAAGGCTACTTCTGGATTGTGATGCGCGGGAAGGACGACATTGCCGGCGGCGTGATGATGGGGCTGCTGCTGATCTTTGTCTCCGCTGTTGTGGCCACTGCAGCGGCGGTGTTTGAAAGAACCTTGCAGAGTGCGGTCGAGCTCAAATGCGAAAACGACTTGACGGTATAAGGAACCAGCATGGCGATTATTATCAACATCGACGTAATGTTGGCCAGACGGAAGATGAGCGTCACCGAGCTGGCAGAGGCGGTCGGCATCACGATGGCCAATATCTCCGTTCTAAAAAACGGCAAGGCAAAAGCGATCCGTCTATCGACGCTGGAGGCCATCTGCAAGGCTCTCCAATGCCAGCCTGGAGATATTCTCGAGTATCAGGATTAGATAAAACATCGAAGCAGATTTTGTGGGCGGCAGGTTTTGGCTTGTTTGGGTGACGCTTTCAGAATTGGGTGGTGAGTGGGAGCGATAGCGGGTGAATTATGGCGGAAAAGATTCCCGGCGGTTGGGCCGAGGTGTGGAGGATTGTCGCAGTGCGAAGCTCTACTATGGGAGTGCATCTTCTCCAAAGCGAGCGAACACATGAGCCAGAAACACATCCTCGGAGTATCCCTGCTAACGGTTGTTTTGAACGCGGCGTTTGCGCTGCCACTGGCGAAGGCTCAAGACCACACCGTTAAGCTCGATGTGGTGGTGCGCGACGGCGCCGATAACCCGGTCGCGGGACTCAAGCAAACGGACTTTCTGGTGAGCGACAACGGTTCGGCACAGGCTCTCAGTTCGTTTGCGGACGTGAGCCAGGACAAGACGCCTCCGACTGTTGTGCTGGTGTTCGACCTGATCAATAATTCCGAGATTTATGCGACCCTGCTGCGGGAGCAACTGACGAAGGTGCTGCTGCAGAACGGGGGCAAGTTGAAGTATCCAACGCTTCTGATTGTGGCCACACCAACGGATTTCATTAGCAGCCAGACTCCGACAACGAACGGCAATGCCCTGGCCCGGGCGCTTGCGCAGGTTCCGGTGGGGCCGAATGTGAATGAGCGTCTCACTGGCGAAGCTGGCGCTTTGCACCGCGAGAATATTTCCACCAAGGCGCTGAACGAAACACTCGGATCCACGGGGAAGCTTCCGGGACGCAAGCTGATCTTTTGGCTGTCGCACGGTTGGGGCTTGATGGGCGGTCTTCCGGTTACGCCGGGGCAGGAAAAAGAGCTGTTCTCCGCCGTCAAGCAGTACTCCAGTGGCATGCGGCAGGCGAGGATTACGCTCTACAAGCTCAACACGCAGGGCGCATCCGCGTCCGTGAACAGTTTGCAAGAGTACCGCCAGTTTCTGAAGGGTGTGAATGCGTTGAACCAGACGGACTTCGCGGATATGAGCCTTGACGTGATCGCGACCCAGAGCGGCGGCCTTGTCCTCAACTCCAATGACCTGGCTGTGATGTACGACCGGTGCCTGAAGGATGCCGACGGGCACTACGAAATTGAGTTCCCGGAAGGCGCCGCGACGAAGAACGTTGCTTTCCACGAAGTACAGGTGAGGGTCAACCGGCCAGGCGCGGCCGCGAGGACTCGCAACGGGTACTATCCGCAGTAGCTATCCCCAGTAACAACGACCCAGCAAAGAAGAACGGAGCGGCTTGGTGGCCGCTCCGTTTGCTTGTAGAGCTTTGTGGCTGGACTAAAATCCTGCCCTAGCCGAGGCGATTGAGCATTTCTTCGGGGGTTAGGCGGACGCAGCTGAAGATGGGGAAGTCTTTGAGGGTGTAGAGGGAGATTTCGGTTTCGCGGAGCTGCTGGACGAGGTCGAGGAAGTCTTCGGGGAAGTTGGTTTCGAAGGCTACGACGAACTCCTGGTCGTCGAGACCGAAGGAGTAGGTGGTGTTGAGCTTGACGCGAGGGTAAAGGAGGCCGATGCGGATGTGCTCGTCCATGAGGCGCTTGCGCTCGGACATGGAGAGGAGGTACCAGGGGCGGGTCTTCCAGAAGGGGTAGATGAAGATGTACTTCTGGCCGCCGGGGCGGATGGCGCCGCGGCCTTCGCCTTCGCTCTCGTCGGGACGGCCGATCTGGTACTGCGAGCGCTTGGTCATGGCGAGGAAGTTGTGCGGGGTGGAGAGGTAGCCGCCGAGAGGGGTAGCCATGAGCTCGGAGCGCATCTTGTTGAGCTCGTCGACGTCGTAGCCGATGGTCCAGACGCACATGTCGACGTCTCCACGGGTGCCGATGGTGGAGTAGGTGAGGGAGAGGAACTCGCCGACCTTGTTCCAGCGGTCGAGGACAGCGGCGTAGGCGGCTTTGTGGGCGGCCTTTTCTTCAGAGGGGAGGCGGCGCCAGGCGGGGTCGATTTTGTAGAAGCTGAAGCAGACGATCTGGCGGCGGGTTGGGGCTTCGCCGTGGGATTGCGCGGGGCGGGCTGTTTCCGCCGGGGTGGTGGGGGTTTCGGACATGGGACTATGGTAGCAGCGGGGGGGTGGGCGATGTGTGATGGGAAACACAAAGACAAGGGAGTAGGGAATAGGGAATAGGGAGTAGAAAAGTGCATCGGTATACTGGCGGGAATGTCCAAGTTGATTGCGGTTCTGGCTGGGTTGAGTGTGGGTGGGAAGTATGCGGTGGTGTTTGTGCTGATGGCGGTGCAGTCGGCTTGCGTGCCGATACCGTCGGAGGTGATTCTGCCGTTTGCGGGGTCGGCGCTGGCGCACGGGTGGTGGGATCTGGTGGTGCTGGCTACGCTGGCTTCGGTGGCTTCGAATCTGGGGTCGATCCCGGCTTATTGGGTGGGGGCCAAGGGTGGGCGGCCGATGGTAGAGCGGTATGGGAGCTACCTGCTGCTGAGCAAGCGGGATCTGGATTGGGCGGATCGATTTTTTGTGAAGTACGGGTCACTGGCGGTGTTGATTGGGCGGATGTTGCCTATCGTGCGGACGTTCATTGCGTTTCCGGCCGGGGTGGCGAAGATGAACCAGGTTCGGTTTCATGTGTACACGTTTGTGGGGTCGTGGCCTTGGTGCTTTGCGCTGGCTTATGTGGGGATGAAGCTGGGGGATGCGTGGCAGACGAACCCGGAGTTCAAGGAGGTGTTTCACCGGTTTCATGTGGGGGTGGAGGCGGTGATTCTGCTGGCGGTGGTGGTGTTTGTGGCTACGCATTGGAAGAATCGGCCGGGGGCTGAGGGGAGAGCGTAGGGAGCTGGGGTGGGCGCTGCGTGGAGGGTTGTGCCGGTCCGGGCAGAATACCGAGGTCCTTCGCGAAGCTCAGGATGAGGGATCCCTGTAAGCAGGGGTGGGGATTTGAATCTGGGGCGGGGATTTCAAAGTTAGCGGTTTTTCGGGGGCGGGGAAAGCAGATTTACCGCGAAAATGCGGTGTTTTAGCGTGGGATGTTTGCGCGAAATCGCAAAATTGCCGTTACGTTAGCGGTTATTTGTGCGGGGTGGTTTCGCTGCGGGATACTGCGAAAAGCCGCTGTTTATGCGTGTTTTCGCGATGAAGGCACGCGGCGAGTTTTTACTTTAGAAGGAACGTAACTTCATGTCGAACGAGAACGCCGCAACGCAGGGAGCGGCCAGCATTACGCCTCACACTGGAAAACTTGGCATCATGATTCCCGGCATGGGAGCCGTGGCTACTACTTTGATCGCAGGCGTGGAAGCCGTGCGGAGAGGATTTGCGAAGCCGATTGGATCGATGTCGCAGATGGGGACGATCCGGCTGGGGAAGCGGACGGACGATCGTACTCCGCTGATCAAGGACTTTGCGCCGATCGCTCCGCTGGAGGATTTGGTTTTCACGGGGTGGGATATTTTTGGCGGGAATTTGTACGACGCGGCGAAGACAGCGGCGGTGCTGGATCGGGATCAGTTGGAAAGCATGAAGCCGTTCCTGGAGTCGATTGAGCCGATGCCGGCGGCGTTTGAAGAGCGCTATGTGAAGCGGCTGACGGCCAAGAACAAGAAGGTGGGCAAGAACAAGTGCGACCTCGCCAACCAGATTCGGAACGACATTGCGGAGTTCAAGACGAAGACCGACCGGCAGGTGATGATCTGGTGCGGGTCGACGGAGATCTATCTCGAGCCGAAGCCGGTGCACATGACGCTGGAGGCGTTTGAGAAAGGGCTCGTCGACGACGATCCGGATATCGCGCCTTCGATGCTGTATGCGTGGGCTTGTTTGAAGGAAGGGATTCCGTTTGCGAATGGAGCGCCGAATTTGACGGTCGACATTCCGGCGCTGAATGAGCTTTCGCGGAAGATGAATGCGCCGATCTGCGGCAAGGACTTCAAGACCGGGCAGACGTTTTTGAAGACGGTGCTGGCGCCGGCGTTCAAGACTCGGCAGCTTGGAGTGAGCGGGTGGTACTCGACGAATATCCTGGGAAACCGGGATGGCGAGGTGCTGGACGATCCGGACAACTTCAAGACGAAGGAAGTGTCGAAGCTGGGCGTGCTGGAGCATATCTTCCAGCCGGAGAAGAATCCGGATTTGTATGGCGATGTGTTTCACAAGGTGCGGATTAATTACTATCCGCCGCGGGGGGATAACAAGGAAGGCTGGGACAACATTGATATCTTCGGGTGGCTGGGCTATCCGATGCAGATCAAGGTGGACTTCCTTTGCCGGGATTCGATTTTGGCGGCTCCGCTGGCGCTGGACCTTTGTCTGTTTATGGACTTGGCGGCACGGACTCCGGCGCTGCGGGGGCTGGGGATCCAGGAGTGGCTGAGCTTTTATTTCAAGGATCCGGATTCTGCGCCGGGGGTTTATCCGGAGCATGACCTGTTTATCCAGTCGATGAAGCTGAAGAATACGTTGCGGCACATTATGGGTGAGGATTTGATCACGCATCTTGGGTTGGAGTATTACGGGGAGTAAGCGGTGGGAAGTGTGCGTGGGGCTCGCGGCAGGGTCGCCGCGGGCCCTTCGTTTTGTTACGGTGGTGGAATGGATGAGACGCTGGCGCAGCCGGAGCTGCAGTTGCGAACGTTGCGGTGGTACGGCGAATTGATGTGCAGGCGGGACGCCTGGGCGCACAGGCTGGTGGTGGCTTGCTTCGATGGAGCGGCAGGGATGGGGATGGCTGCGGCGGCTAGTCTGGCGGGAGCGGCTTCGTTGACGGTGGATGGGGACGCTGCGCGAGTGAAGGCGCACTTTCGCGATGGGGCGTTTGATTTTGTGGTGAATACGCTGGATGAGGCGCTGCGGGCGATCAAGAATGAGGTGCGGAAAGGAAAGCCGATTGCGATTGGGTTGATGGGGGAGCCGGATGTGGTGCGGGCGGAGATGGAGGAGCGGGGGGTCGTGGCGGATTTTGAGGTTGTTGGTGTAGAGGACGAGTCCTCAGCGGAGCTTTGTGCGTGGTTGAGTGAGCAGGGGTGGGTGGCTACCGAGGCAGTTGGTGGGGAGAGTTTTCAGGATGCCGTGCGAGCCCGGTGGATGGAGTGGCTGCCGACGCATCAGCGGTCGCTTAGAGGTGCGGCGCGGTGGACATGGAGCCGAGGTTCGTAGCGGGCGCGCCTTCGCAATCGTCCCACGAAGATTGCGTGTAGAACGTCACAAGGTACCAGGAGCGTCGCAGTCGGGTGATGTCGGGCACCTCGCACGGCAGTGAAGTGGAGCGGGTCGGGCCGCTCTTGGCTGAGTATTCTGCCAATTTATCGTCGGGATCGTTGACCAGATAGACGATGGTTTCGTTACCTGCGAGGCCCGAGCTGTTCCACTCGGTGTGATGCAGTTCGCCGGAGGCCGCAGGTGCGGCTAAGGCACGGTTTCGGTAGGTGAAGCCGACGATGAGCCAGCGGATTTCCGTACGAAAGGAGGGCGACACGAAGAGCAGTACCACGAGCAACACGATGAGCTTGCCGGGCCTCCATTTCACTTGAGGTGAAAGCCAAGGGAAAGGATCTCTCTGTGGGCTGGTTGAGGACATGAATCAAGACTCGATGAGGCGGACGATTTCGGGCCAGAGGGTTTTTACGCCGGCTTCGGATTTGGAGCTTACGGGGATGACGCGTTCGACCTGGTGGGCTTTTTTGAGGGCGGCTATGGATTTTGTTAGCTGGTTGCCGCCTAGCCTGTCGGACTTGGTGCCGACGACCAAGTAGGGGCGCTGCATTTGCTGGAGGGCTTCGATGAGCTGGGTGTCGGAGGGCTGGGGTGGGATGTTGGTGTCGACGAGGCAGATGCAGAGGGCGAGTTGCTCGCGGTCGGCGAGGTAGGGCTCGATGAAGGTGGGCCACTCGGCGGAGATGGATTTGGAGATTTTGGCGTAGCCGTAGCCGGGGAGGTCGGCGAAGATGAGCGAGGGCTTGGCGGTGAATTTTTGCGGTGTGCCTTCGTGGAGAGCGAAGAAGTTGATGGCACGGGTGCGGCCGGGGGTGGAGGAGACTTTGGCGGCGGCGGAGCCGAGGAGCTTGTTGATGAGCGAGGATTTTCCGACGTTGGAGCGGCCGAGGAAGGCGACCTCCGGCGCGTCGAAGGTGCGCGCGGCGGTGGGGAAGTGGTCGGGGCTCATGGCGGAGAGCAGAAATTTTGCGGTGAAGCGCATGGCTTGAGCTTAGTCGAGATTGGGTGTCCTGTGTATCGAATGCTTTCGTTTGGATGCGGTGCACTGAGACGCAAAGTTAGAATGGAAGCATGAGTGAGACGAAGCAGGAGTTCGCGCACGCCATGCTGCGCGAGATTTATGAGCAGCCGGATGCGCTGCGGCGGACGATCGACAGGTATGTGGCCGATGGGGCTTTGATTGAGGAAGTGTTTGGGAGTGCGGGGGAGTGCTTTCGGCGGCACAAGGATTTGATTATTGCGGCGAGTGGATCGAGCCGGCATGCGGGGCTGGCGGCGGAGATCATGCTCGAAGACGCGGCGGGATTGAGCGTCGATGTGGAGTATGCGAGCGAGTACATTACGCGGTCGACGAACACGAAGCGGGATCCGGCGGTGCTGGTGATTTCGCAGAGTGGAGAGACGGCGGACACGCTGGCGGCGCTGAAGGAAGCCAAGCAGCGGAAGCATCCGACGATGGCGGTGACGAATGTGGCGACGTCGTCGATGGCGCGGGAGGCGGATGCATCGCTGCCGACGATGGCGGGGGTGGAGAAGGCGATTCCGGCGACGAAGAGTTTTACGGCGCAGCTGGTGGTGCTGCGGTTGCTGAGTTTGCTCGCTGCCGAAGAACGGGAGTGCCTGGGCAAGGAAGAGATGCGGTTGCAGTTGCGGCGGCTGGGGGAGATTCCGGCGGCGATTGAGAAGCAGTTGGATGGCTGGCGCGATGTGACGAAGGAGTTGGCGGAGCGATATTGGAATGCGAAGACGCTGCTGTTCCTGGGGCGTGGGATTCACTATGCGATTGCGCGGGAGGGGGCGCTGAAGCTGAAGGAGTCGTCGTACATGCATGCGGAGGGGTATCCCACCGGCGAGCTTAAGCATGGGCCGAATGCGCTGGTGAGCGATGCTGTGCCGCTGGTGGTAATGGCGACTGTTGACCGTGGCGATGCGGAGAGCGTGTTGCGGTATGAGAAGACGATTGCGCTGCTGGATGACATGCGGCTGCAGGGAGCACGGACGATTGCGGTGGGGAATCGTGGTGACGAGACGCTGAAGGCGATTGCGACGGACGTGATCGAGGTGGATGAGGCGGAGGAGTATCTGCTGCCGATTACGGAGGTGGTGCCGCTGCAGATGTTTGCTTACTTTATGGCGGTGCGGAATGGTGTGGATGTGGATCGGCCGCGGAATCTGGTGAAGTCGGTGGTGCGGGAGTAGGGTTCGTTTTGGGTTCGGCGGCCGATGATGGCTGCCGGATTCTGCGGCTGGGTGGTGCGCTTCGGGTTATGATGGGCGCGAATCCGTTGCGCTGATGGTGGTGGCGTGAGGCTGAGGAGGATTCGGCTTGGCGCTGGAACTGACGGGATGGCAGTGGCGGCGGGTTGCAGGGTTGGCGCTGCTGGTGGGGTGTTGCGCGGCGCGCGGGCAGAGCGGGGCGGTGTTATTGCCGTCGGGGATTGCTTATGATGCGGCGGGGAATGTTTATTTTGCGGATGTGAACCGGAGCCAGGTCTTTGAGGCTTCGCTGGGCGGTGTGCTGAGCGTGGTGGCGGGGAGTGGGGTGCAGGGGTTTGGTGGGGATGGTGGGCCGGCGACGGCGGCGGAGTTGAATGAGCCGGTCGCGGTGGCGGTGGGGAAGGATGGGACGATCTATATTGCTGACGCGGGGAATGCGCGCGTGAGGGCGGTTGCGGGTGGGGTGATCACGACGTTTGCGGGGAATGGGGTGGTGGGGTTTGCAGGGGATGGTGGAGCGGCGACGGGGGCGGAGTTTCGGCGGCCGGTGGGGTTGGCGGTGGATGCGAGCGGGGCGGTGCTGATTTGCGATCGAGGGAATCAGCGGGTGCGGCGGGTTAGTGCGGGAGTGATTGCTACGGTGGCGGGCGATGGGGTGCAGGGATTTGCGGGGGATGGTGGAGCGGCTGTGGCGGCGGAACTGGATTCGCCGGAGGGTGTGGCGGTGAGTGCGGATGGGCGGGTGTTTGTTGCGGATTCGCACAATGCGCGGATACGAGTGGTGGGGACCGATGGGGTGATCGCTACGTTTGCGGGAACGGGAGTGGTTGGGTTCAGCGGGGATGGTGGGCCGGCGATTGCGGCGCGGTTGGCGCTGCCGCGGGGGTTGGTGGTGGATGCGAGTGGAGGGCTGGTGTTTGCGGACTCGAACAATGAACGGATTCGGCGGATTGATGCGGCGGGAGTGATGGCAACGCTGGTGGGTGGGGGTGGCGAGGGGAAGGCTGGTGAGGGGAATGGGGCTGCGGGGACGTTGATGGATTCGCCGCGGGGAGTGGCGGTGTCGTCGTTTGGGCAGGCGGTGTTTGCGGATTCGCGGAACAAGCTGCTGCGGGTGCTGGCGGCGAATGGGGATTTGTATGCCCCGGCGGCGATGGTAGGTGCGAGGACGTCGACGGTGGTGCTGACGGTGCCGGGGACGGTGGTGTATGGGCAGATGAGTGCGGCGGTGAAGGTGAGTGGGAACGCTGCGGTGCCGATGGGAAATGTGGCGTTGCTGGATGGTGGGGTGAGTGTTGGAGCGGGGGTGTTGAGTGCGGGGAGCGCGGTGATTGCGGCGAGCGGTTTGGGAGTGGGGACGCATTCGCTGACGGTGGCGTATGCGGGGGATGGGGTGAATCCGGCGGCGGTGAGTGGAGCGAGTGCGG
>JAZKBC010000235.1:0-1429 GCA_040388825.1 Acidobacteriota bacterium
ACGAGGAGCCACATCCGAAATCCTCTTCAACCCCCACTTCTGCGCATCCTCCCCCCGCACCACCATCGCAAACGTATCCTCAAACCCCAACCCCGGCCCCACCCGCACCGCATACTTCTGCTCATACATCCGCGCGATTGTTGCATCCACACGCCCCGCATCCCGATCCACCGGCTGCTTCAAAATCGCCGTCAACGCCGTCCCGGTGTACTCCACATACGCATCAATCCTCCCACTCACCAGCGCTTGCTGACACAAATAGCTCCCCGCCAGCCAGAACCTCCGCTCAACTGGCCCGCCTCCGCTAGCCTCAATCTCCTGCGCCAGCAACTCCCCCAACACCACCTGCTCCGTAAAATTCTTCGCTCCCACCACCACATGCGAAGGCCGAGGCGGCGCACACGCAGTCAGCGCCAGCAGCATCACCAAAAGAGTTGTCATCCTGAGAGCAGCGAAGGACCCGCTTCTGGCCGGACGAAGCGATGGGCTCGTGCGGTTCCCATCAAGAGAAGAGTTTCCAGGCCCCATCAACTCTCCTCAGCAAGGTCTCGGAAATCACATGGTGCCCGTTCGTCACAACGTGATGCGCTTGCATGCGCAATTCCTCAAGGCCCGCCGCATTATTCGATCCCGCAAACAAAACCGTATCGCGAGCCGGAACCACGACCACCACGTCACCATCCACCAACTCCGCGGCCTGCGGCCAGACATAGTCGAGCAGCAGTACGCTGGATGCGTAGTAAAGATTCGCGCAGGATATGGTGAAGAAGTGGCTGAACGGTTCGAAGGACATTTCGCTCAGCATGTCCGATACATTCTCCGTCCCGAGACGCAGCAACACGTCACCGTCCAAACCCAGTTGAGCGACCTGTTTTGCATTGAGCGACACCGTCGAGTCCGGCAGATCCAACGCAAACATTATCCAGAGATCGCCAGCCAGATGCCGGCTGGCGGAGGCTCGGTCTTCTTCAGGAAGAAATTCGCGATATTGAGAATCCTTCACCAGAGCAACTACACGTTGTGCATCGATAGCCTGGTCTTGCTGTGCCGTGGTGTCCGGCATCGCTGCTCGCACAAAGCGATCTACAAGTTCGACTCTTTCCTCAGGCTTTTGTTCGCATTCAATCCATAGATTACGCAGATAAACTGACGAAGATTTCCCAGCCGCGTCGGTGATTTTGATCTCGTCATCAGAGACAAACTCCGTTCGCAATTCTGGAAATCGCAGCCCTGCCAGTTTCACAAACAGCAGCGCAACAGCGTCGCGTCCCACATCATCACGCCGCAGCAGGGCTAGAACACTCTCGATCTCTCGCGCATTCTCGCTCACCGCCGCACCGCCACTCTCTTCTCCACCACCCCCAACACCCCATCCGCACACAACGCCAGCAACGCCGCCGGCACCGCCCCCGCCAGCACCAGCCCATTA
>JAZKBC010000235.1:1439-3749 GCA_040388825.1 Acidobacteriota bacterium
CCTCGCGGTCGGCGATGACATCCTGCACCGCGCCGAAGGCGTGGGACGCCACTCCCCACAGGAAGAACGCCGCGAGCAGCGCCCAGAGCTGAGGGGTGAACACCGCCCCCGCCAGCACCAGCCCATTATCCACGCTCGCCACCCCGCGAAAAATCAACTCCCCCAACCCACCCGCACCCACCGCCGCCGCAATCGTCGCTACGCCCACGCAAGTCACCGTAGCCGTCCTCAACCCCGCCAGGATCACGCTCGCCGCCATCGGCAACTCCACCTTCCACAGCCGCTGCCACCCCGTCATCCCCAGCGCCTTCGCCACATCAATCAGCGCCGCATCCACACTCCGAATCCCCGCATACGTATTGCGCAAAATCGGCAGCAGCGCATATCCCGTCAGCGCCACAATCGCCAGCCGTGCTGCTCGCTCCCCCAGCCACGGCACCGGCAGCAGCAAGCCAAACAGCGCCAGCGACGGAATCACCTGCAACACATTCGCCACTCCCAGCACCGGCCGGGCCCAACGCTCATGCCGAGTCAGCCACACCCCCAACGGCAGTGCAATCGCCATCGCAAACAACATCGCGCTAGCGGTCAGCCACACGTGCTCAAACGTCAGCCGCGCAATCTGCCCACCGTACTCCTGCAGAAACCCGCTCACGCCGCACTCTCCCGATGCGTCGCCGCCACATAGGCCCGCACCTCCGCAATCTCCGAAGCCCGCACCTCACTCGCCTTCAAATCCGCGACAACCCGCCCAGCCTCCAGCAGCACCACGCGATCCGCCAGATACAGCGCCTCATCCAGATCATGCGTAACGATCAGCGTCGTCTTCCCCACCCTCCGCAGCAGCTCCCTCAGCATCGTCTGCATCTCGGCCCGAGTCAGCGGATCCAGCGCTCCAAACGGCTCATCCATCAGCAGCACGCCCGGATCATTCGCCAGCGCCCGCGCCACTCCCACTCTCTGCCGCTGCCCTCCACTCAACTCCCACGGAAACCTCCCCAGCATCCCGCCATCCAGCCCCACCAGCGACATCGTCTCCGCCGCCTTCGCCGCAATCTCTGCCTTCACCGCTCCGCGCAGCTCCAGCGCCATCCCCACATTCCGCTCCACGCGCATATGCGGAAACAGCCCCGTCTCCTGGATCACATACCCAATCCCGCGCCGCAGCTCAATCTCATCCACGTCACCCACATCCCGCCCGCCCACACTCACGCGCCCGCTCGTCGGCCGCACCAGCGCATTCACCATCCGCAGCAGCGTAGTCTTCCCACTCCCGCTCCGCCCCAGCAGCGCCGTAGTCGTCCCCGCCCCAACCTGGATCGACACATCCGTTAAAAGCGAACGGCCACCGGGAAGTGTGAAGCTCACATTCGCGAACTCCAAACCCTCGGTAGCCACAAGCTCTACTCCCTATTCCCTGTTCCCTACTCCCTGCCGTTAGACCGCCGCCTCCGGCGCATTCTCCGCTACAGGTTCAGCACCCGCAGCGCCAGCCGCACCCTTCACGCGCACCACCGTAATCTTGTCGAAGCCTTCCTTGAACACCGGCGGCCGCAGCCTCTCCGCCATCTTCTGCATCACTTCGTCCGTCACCTGGCGCTCGCGCTTCGAGTTCCGCTCCATGCACACTGCCAGCGGCACATCAAAGAACACTGCCTGCACTTCATAGCCGAAGCTCTTCGCCATCTTGATCCACTGCCGACGCTCATGCGGACTCAAATTCGTCGCGTCCACATAGTTCCACGGCATCTTCGCAATCAAGCGCGCCCGCAGCAGACTCCGCAGCGTCGAGAACACCAGCCCCTGGTAGCGCTGATCGGTGATGTCGTCGAACAGGATCGTCCGCAGCATATCGCTCGATAGCGGCGTCACGCCTCGACGCTTGTACCAGGTCGTCTTGCCTGAACCCGGCAAACCAATCGTCAGCACAACGTAGCCCCGCGGAGACTTCGCCGAAACCGCCTCAGGCCCCGCCGGTGGTGTCCCCAGCGACTCAGGCTGCGTCTCATGCACCAGCTGCGGTACCGCCGGTGCTTCTTCAGCAACAGGTGCAGCTACAGCAGCCGGTTCCGTCTCGGGCTCACTGACTTGCGCTGCCGCTAAAGGCTCCGGGTACGCCGGCCGCAAAGGTGCGGGTTGGTTCGCAGGAAGCTCCTGCCCAATCTTGCCTGTGGACTCCGATTCATTCGGTCCACGCTTCGAACGTCTTCTCATGAGTTTCTCGCGCATCCAGTCGCGCATATGCTTGGTTTGTAACACACCCCATCCTCCTGCCGCAAAGATGGTGCACTTTCGCCAGCAATCCAACCT
>JAZKBC010000235.1:3759-6469 GCA_040388825.1 Acidobacteriota bacterium
CCTCGCCGCGACCGGGTGCCCCGGGTCCGGAACTTCGGACGCGGGCTGAACCACCTCAAAACGCCTGCGTCCGGCAATCGCCCACCCGCACCGCTCATCGGCCACAGCGTTTGCTCTGGCCCTCCCCGTTTGATAGCCTCAAAGGGTTGGAGTCCGCCCGGTTTTAGCTTTCTTTCTAATCCTGCGCAACTCCCAGAATCGAAACGAGGTCACGCAAACTCATGGCAGTCAAGGTAGGTATTAACGGCTTCGGCCGCATCGGCCGCAACGTCTTCCGCACAGCGCTCGGCAATCCCGACATCGAATTCGTCGCCGTCAACGACCTCACCACCCCCGCCACCCTCGCCCACCTCCTCAAGTACGACTCCATCCTCGGCAACCTCCCCCACGAGATCTCCGCCACCGAAGACTCCATCATCGTCGACGGCAAGGCCATCAAGGTCTTCGCCCAGCGCGACCCCGCCCAGCTCGACTGGGCCTCCGTCGGCGCAGAAATCGTCGTAGAATCCACCGGCTTCTTCACCGACGCCACCAAGGCCAAGGCCCACCTCGGCGCCACCGTCAAAAAAGTCATCATCTCCGCCCCGGCGAGCAACGAAGACCTCACCGTCGTCCTCGGCGTCAACGAAGACAAGTACGACGCGTCGAAGCACAACGTCATCTCCAACGCCAGCTGCACCACCAACTGCCTCGCCCCGGTCGTCAAGGTCCTCAACGACACCTTCGGCATCGCCTCCGGCATCATGACCACGATCCACTCCTACACCAACGATCAGGTCATCCTCGACACCCCGCACAAGGATCTCCGCCGCGCCCGCGCCGCCGCCCTCAGCATGATCCCCAGCTCCACCGGCGCCGCCAAGGCCCTCAAGCTCGTCATCCCCGCCATGGACGGCAAGCTCGACGGCTTCGCCATCCGCGTCCCCACCCCCAACGTCTCGGTCGTCGACCTCACCTTCGTCTCCGAGAAGCCCATCACGGTCGCCAGCATCAACGCCGCCATCAAGTCCGCCGCCGAAGGCCCCCTCAAGGGCATCCTCGGTTACACCGAAGAAGAGCTCGTCTCCACCGACTTCCGCGGCAACCCCCTCTCGAGCATCTTCGACTCCAAGCTCACCAAGGTCGTCGGCACCACCGGCAAGGTCATCGCCTGGTACGACAACGAATGGGGCTACTCCAGCCGCGTCAAGGACCTCATCCTCTTCCTCGTCGAAAAGGGCCTGTAGTCACGGCGCCATCGAATCTCAGCCGCGAGCACCAAATCTTTGCACTCACGACAGGCAACCGCCAGGCTGCCTGTTCCTTTCGCCCCCCAAAATTTGTCATCCTGAGCGAAGGCTCGCGCACTTTGCGAGCCGTAGTCGAAGGACCTGCAGGTCCGCGTAAGACTGCACACTGCTCGGAGCTTTCTGCCCGTATGCTCTGCCCGGGAGTACGATAAGGCAACACACACTCGCTATGGAAGACGACGACTTCATCCCGGACACCCGCACCGACGAAGAACGCGCAGAAAGCTACCGCTATTGGGCCACCAAAACCGACGCGGAGAAGTGGGATGAAACATCGCGTCTCAGCGTCGAACGCTACGGCACGCCCATAGGTGACATCCGCGACGGCCCAGTCCGCAAATACCGGATCAACCCGGACGGCACAAGAACATTGCTCGCCGAATGGAGCGGTCCAAACCCCTTACGTCATGTCATTTGATCCGCGTAGCGTTGAAGCTCAACTCGCTCTCGGCAGAATCCACCCCGAGAATATGCCTGCACTCGCGTGGGATGCGCTTGAGGCGGGATATGACGGACCTGCAGTCTGTCGCATGGCAGCTTTCGTCAGACCGACCGGATTCGAAGTAGATGAGGTGTTGCCCGCTTTCCTCCGTGAAACAGGAATGACACTGCCAGCAATAAGCGAAGCTGCGGCCAGAGTCGCATACGACATGGCGCGTGACGTGATCGATTGCCGAAAGGATCCATTCGATTACGCCAAGCAATTCGAGGACTTGTGGATTTCGACCGACTACCAACCAATGCTCAACGACCTCGGAACCATGCCGGACGAGATTTATATCTCGCGCACCTATAGCAACAAGCACGAAGACGAGGTGCGGGCAGATATGCGTGACGGGTTGATCTTGTTCATTCGGAAATTCGAAGCGGAGAAGACTGAGGCCGTAGCTGCTCCACCTACAAATACCCCAACGGCCTCTGAAATCGCGACTTCCAAAAGTACCCCAGAATAATCACACTAGCCGCCGCCGCATACGCGCACCACACCGACGTCCCCGCATACCGTTTCACCGCCATCACCACCAGCAGTATCCCCAGGTTCGCCGCCCCAAACGCCACCATCACGCGAATCTTAGAAAAGAACAGCGGCCCACAAGTCGCGATCACATACAGCGCCGCCACCCACGTTCTGTTCGTCGCATAGTTCACATACACCAGGCTGTTCTGCTCCACGCTCACCTCGAGCGGATACGCCGTCAGCCCCCACAGCATAAACAGCGCCAACAGTACTCCCAGCACGACAAACGGCATCATCGCCCGCCGTCTCTCCCTCGTTCGCTCAAACAGCATCACGCTCAGCGGCATCACGATCGGCAGCAACCCCTGCGCATAAAGCACAAACGCCGCGCCCATATTGTGCGCTGTCTGCGCGGACATAGACCCATCCATCCCCAGCCACACAAACCCCTCGATAAACTGGT
>JAZKBC010000236.1:0-9955 GCA_040388825.1 Acidobacteriota bacterium
TTCGTCGGCGGTTGGACTGCTGATGGTGACGGCTTACCTGGAGCTTGCGGGGATTGTGATTGGGGTCGGAGGGCTGGTGGCGTTGCTGTTGTTCTCGGCCGTTCGCGGCGTGGTGAGGATGGTTCAGAAGAAGGGAGAGGACCAGTGAGCGAGCCACAGTTGAAGAACTGGTGGGAGAAGAAGAGCGGGACGGCGAAGTTGTTCACCGCGCTTGTGATCTCGATTCTGTTAGGGATGGGACTTTGTGGGATGGGGGCCGTCGCTGATTCGTACGAGCGGACTTCGGAAGGTCTTCTCATTGCGGGGTGCGTTTGCTTTTGGGGAGGGATTCTGGTGGCAGTCGTTGCGAAGGTGGTGTTGGCTGCGGTTGAGTTTGCACGGAAGCGGTGATTCCTTCTGTCGAGATGACAGAGTTTTGGTTGGGTTGAAGAGAACGCGTTGTTGAGGAGAGTGTGATGGCTAAGGTTCGGGATTACTTGTTTTATGACACGGCGGTTTCTATCTGCACGACCTGCTTTCGGCGGGTGGACGCGAAGATTGTGTTTGAAGATGCGAAGGTGTTCATGCTGAAGCGGTGTTCGGAGCATGGGTTTGAGCGGGTGTTGATGGCCGATGACATTGACTACTACCGGCGGTGTCGCGAGGTGTTTTTGAAGAATCCGGAGATGCCGGATCACTACAACACGCCGGTGAAGTACGGGTGTCCGTATGACTGCGGGCTTTGTCCGGATCATGAACAGCACTCGTGCCTGTCGCTGGTGGAGATTTGCGATGCTTGCAATTTGAGCTGCCCGATCTGCTATGCGGAGAGTGGGCAGCATCGGACGACGTACAAGCCGCTAGAGCAGATTGAGCGGATGTTGGACGCCGTGGTGTCGAATGAGATTGAGCCGGATATTGTGCAGATCTCGGGGGGCGAGCCTACGATTCATCCGCAGTTCTTCGAGGTGCTGGATGCGGCGAAGAAGCGGCCCAGCACCTGATGGTGAATACGAATGGGATTCGGATTGCCACGGAGGAAGGGTTTGCAGAGCGGCTGGCGACGTATATGCCGGAGTTTGAGCTGTATCTGCAGTTCGATTCGCTCAAGCGCGATCCGTTGATGCAACTGCGGGGAGCGGACCTTCGGCATATTCGCGAGAAGGCGCTGGAGAAGCTGAACAAGCTGAACGTGTCGACCACGCTGGTGGTGACGGTTGAGCGCGGGGTGAACGATGAAGAGATGGGAGCGATTGTCGACTTTGCGCTGCAGCAGAAGTGCGTGCGTGGGGTGACGTTCCAGCCGGTGCAGCAGGCGGGGCGGTTGCAGGGATACGACCCGGCGAAGCATCGGCTGACGCTGAGCGAGGTGCGGCGGAGAATCCTGGAGCAGACGAGCGTGTTCAAGCCGGAGGATCTGATTCCGGTGCCTTGCCATCCGGATAGTTTGGCGATGGCATATGCGATGAAGATTGGAGGCAAGGTGGTTCCGTTGACGGGGATGATTGAGCCGGATGTGCTGATCAACGGCGGGCGGAACACGATTGTGTATGAGAAGGAAGAAGGCGTGCGCAACGCGATCTTCAAACTGTTCTCAACGAATCACTCGCCGATGGCGCAGGCGAAGACGCTGCGGGAGCTGCTGTGTTGTTTGCCGCAGGTGCTGGCGCCGAAGTCGCTGGGGTATGACAATTTGTTTCGGGTTTTGATTGTGCAGTTCATCGATGCGCAGAGTTTTGATCTGCGGTCGATCAAGAAGACGTGCGTGCATATTGCGCATCCGGATGGGAAGCGGCTGATTCCTTTTGATACTTACAACATGTTTTATCGGGATGGGCTGGAGAAGGAGCGGCTGGAGCCGTTGCGGGAGAGGGTGGAGGCGACGTTGTAAGGGTTCTTAGTTGTTAGTGGGAGGTGGCTCGGAGGTGTTGGCGAGGTTTTTGGTCTTGCGGTAGATGTTGGCTACGGCTAGGGTCCAGAAGGGGACCATGTCGACTCCGGGGACGAGCTTGGCCAGGGCGGACGGAGCGAGCTCCCACTGCCAGCCGAGGAGAAGGAAGAGGATGGCAGCGATGCCGGCGTCGAGCGCGTCTTCGGTGGGAGAGGCGGCGCCTTCGACGAAGATGGGGAAGAGGACCCACTGGATGGCGTCGGCAGCCATCGCGACGACCAGTGCGATCTGGAAGCGGAGACGGTGGGGGAGGTCGATGGGTGGGTTGGTCATGGCTGGCTCGCTGCCTCTATGATGCGCCTTCTGCTTTGGCGTGGCGGACCATTTCTACGAGGGCGGCGCGGGTTTCCTGCGGGGTGGAGACTTCGTGGGGGAAGTTGACGCGGGCGCCCTTCATGCCTTCGCCGGTTTTCAAGCGGAGGGTGAAGCCGAGGCGATCGACGGAGGTCATGGTGGCTTCGACGGCTTCGAGGGACGCGTGGGATTTTGCGAGCAGGATCATGGCGTCGGTGTGATCGGCGTTCATGTGGGAGAGGATGCCGGGGGCGGCTTCAGCCAGGGGATCGGGGGAGGCTTGCTGGTAGTCGGCGGCTTCGACCCAGCCCATGACGCCGAATCCGCCGACGTAGTAGATGTCGATGGGCTCGAGGCGGAAGAAGCTGAAGTCGGCGAAGTCGACCCAGTAGCGGCTGTTTTCGTGGCGGGCGAGATAGTGCTCGCGGGCGAGGGCGAGGTCTTCGGCGGGCACGGGGACGGCGTTGCCTACGAGGGTGGCTCGTGCAGCGCCGAGGGGGTCGCCGTCTGCCGCGGGCGGGGTGACGAAGAGGCTGCAGCGGGGATCGGACTTGAGGTTCTGGGTGTGCATGGCCATGTTGCTGATGAGGAAGAGAGGGTGGCCTGCGGGGTCGAGGGCGAAGGGCATGAGGGAGCCGAAGGGGAACCCGGGATGCTTGCGCGAGAGCGTGGAGAGAGTGGCGATGGGAGCGAGCGAGAGCAGAGTGCGGACGCGTTCGGCGTGGGCGGGCTCGGGTGGCTGCGGCGTTGCTGGACCGGTGGACGCGTGCTGGCGGGGTGCTGGTGTTGAGGACATGGTGCCGGTCTCGTTTCGGGTGGTTGCTTTTGAGCCTCGGAGCTAGGCCAGAGGGTTGGGGGTGGGGCTGGGGACGGCTTCGAAGGGGAGGAAGAGGTTGAAGACGGTGCCGTGGTGGGTGTTGCTGGGATTGTCGGAGTTGACGCGGCGGCTGCGCATGCGGAGGTAGCCCTGGTGGCGTTCCATGATGCCGGTGGAGATCCAGAGGCCGAGGCCGGTGCCGTTGATGCCCTTGGTGGTGAAGAAGGCTTCGAAGATGCGGGCCTGGGTGGCGGGGTCCATGCCGAAGCCGGTATCAGCGACAGTGAGGATGAGGCCTTTGCGGCCGGTGCGCCAGTCGGTGGCTTCGCGGCTGCGGAGCAGGAGGCGGCCGCCGGTGGGCATGGCGTCGATGGCGTTGGCGACGAGGTTGTTGAGGACCTGGCGAATGTCACCTTCGAAGCAGGCTACGGGACGCTCAGTGCGCTTGCTCTTTTCAACCCAGATGGTGGAGTTGCGGAGGCGGCCTTCGTAGAGGCCGAGGACGGTAGCGAAGAGCTCGTCGCTGGTGATCTCGCGCGGATTGGAGGCCTGCTTGTGGAAGCGGAGGGTCTGGTTGGCGATGATGGAAACGCGGCGGAGCTCGGTGTCAGCGAGGTCGAGCATGGCCTTCATCTCGGGGTCGGTGGCGTGGGAGCGGGTGATGTAGAGGAGGTTAGTGACGGACTCGAGAGGGTTGTTGATCTCGTGCGCGATGGAGCTGGCCATGCGGCCGACGGCGGCGAGTTTTTCAGCCTGGATGAGGGCGAGTTCGGCGCGTTTCTGTTGCGTGACTTCAATGGTTGCGGTGGCGATGGCGCGGATGGAGCCGTCCTCGGAGAAGACTGGAGAGTAGTTGACGTTCCAGTGGCGGTACTCGCCGGGGCGGTTGGCGAGGATGCCTTCGAGGTTTTGGTTGAGGATGCGTTCACCGGCGAGAGCGCGGTTGATGAAGAGGCGGCCAGCGGTGACGCCGCGGGTGAGTTCGTCGTAGGTCTTGCCGATGGCTTCAGGAGCGGGCAGGCCAAAGATTTCGGCCTGGCGCTCGTTGATGCGGAGGACGCGGAGATCGCGGGCGTCGTAGAGCGCCATGCCGATGGGGGAGAGGCGGTAGATGACTTCGGCTTCGCGGCGCTGGCGATCGATTTCGATGTACTGCTCGCGGAGGCGGAGGCTGCCGATGCGGGACTCGTGGATGTCGGTGGCGACGCCGAGCCACTGGCGGACGACGCCGGCTTCGTCGCGGATGGGGAGAGCGCGGAGGTGCCACCAGCGGGAGGCGCCATCGGAGGCGCGGAGGAGACGGGCTTCGATGTCGTAGTCTTCGCCGGTCGCGATGGCATTGGACCAGACCTGGAGGACGCGGTCGCGGTCGAGCTCGTCGAAGCAGCGGATGTACTCGGAGCCGTCGTGGGGGACGAAGTCTTTGCCGATGTATTCGAGGAAGCGCTGGTTGGCGTAGAGGACGCGGCCTTCGGCGTCGGCGGTCCAGAGAGACTGGGGGTTGAGCTCGGTGAGCACGCGGTAGCGTTCTTCGCTGGCGCGGAGCTCGTCTTCGCGGGTCTTCTGCTCGGTGATGTCGCGGAAGAAGATGATGATGCCTTCTTCGGAGGGGCGCGCCATGACGTGGAACCAGATGTTGTAGGGCTCGGGGTAGAAGGCTTCGAAGGAGCCCTCTACACGGTCGAGCATCGCGCGGGTGTAGGTTGCGACGTAGGGAGAGTTTTCGTAGACGGTTAGGGGAAAGCGCTCGAAAAGGACGTGGCCGAGGATGTCCTCAGAGGGGCCGAGCACCTCACAGGCGCGCTGGTTCATGTAGATGATGCGGAATTCGCGGTCCAGGGAGATGACGCTGTCGGTGGTGGCGGCGAGGACGTGCTTGAGGTGATCGGTGGCGGCATCGCGGGAGCGCTCGGCTCTGCGAAGGGCTGTGACGTCGCGATAGTGGACGCCGACGCCGTGGTCCATGGGGAAGATGTGGAGGTCGAAGGTGGTCTTGAGGGGATCGTAGTAGAAGTCGTGGACGTGGCGTTCTTCGCGGGTGGCGACGGCTTCGAGGTAGGCCTGGCCGAGGGGAGATTCGAGGACGCCGGGGTAGAGCTCCCAGAGAGTTTCGCGGTTGAAGTTTGCGGAGGTGATCTGACTGATCTGGAGCGCCATGGGATTGGCGTAGAGGATGCGGAAGGATTCGTCCATCAGCATGATGGCGTCTGAGAGGCGATCGCTGAGCAACGTGAGGTACTGTTGGACGGCGACCGGCGTGGAGCCGGGGTGGGGGACCTGATCAGGCACGATAGAACTCAAGCGTACAACGATTGATGCGGGTTCGTGCGAGCGTGTGGGTGGCGATGGCTAGTCGATTTGGCGGTCGTGGCCGCGGCTGAGGTCCTCGTCGCGGGCTTCGATGTGTGCGGTCGCTTCGGGCTGGAGGTTCTGGAGCAGGGCGAGGAGCCTGCGGGGATCGAAGGACTCGAGCTGGTGATCGGCGCCGGGGCAATCGGGCGCACCGGGAGCGCAGATGACGATGATGGGCATCTTGGGATGCCTGGCTTTGAGCGCCGCGATGAGATCGTTGCAGGGCATGTCGCGGATGCCGGCGTCGAGCACGATGCCGTTGATGTGCGGAAAGCGGTCGATGGTTTCGAGGCTTTCCTGTGCACTGTAGGCGGTGATGACGTTGAACTTGGCGGTTTCGATGACCAGCTTGCGGGTGGAGATGGAGCCGGAGTATTCGCGATCGATGACGAGGAAACAAGGCCGATGCATAAGGATGATTATAGGCGGGTGCTGTCGCTTGGTGGTGGCAGCGTGGTAGTCTGCGGGGCATGTCGTATAAGGATTCTCACGCGGGACGCCCGCGGTTTTCGTCGCATACAGGGAAACAAAAGCAGGGTTTGCAGCAGCACTCACAGCATCCGCAGCAGCATATGGGCGGGCACGATGGTGGGCATGGCCAGGGGGGCGGCTGGCAGCGGCAACCGCAGACGCAGCACCTTGGTGCGGCGCCAAGTGCTGTCGATGCGAAGCACTTCGATCTGGCGGCGGCGGCGCTGGACGAGATGCACGAGGCAGGGTTTCGGCCGGAGTTTGCGGACGGCGTTGAACAGCAGGTTGCCGAGATTGAGAAGACGCTGACCGGTGTGCTGGCGGCAACGGCGGAGGCGGGGGTGGAAGACCTGCGGGCGCAGGGGTGGTCGTCGATCGACAACGATACGTCCCGGGACCTTGATCAGATTGAGGTAGCGGAGCGCGTGGCGGGTGGGATTCGGCTGCATGTGGCGATTGGCGATGTGGCGACGGCGGTGGCGAAGGGGACGCCGATCGATGAGCATGCGCAGGCACAGACGCAGACGATTTATACGGCGGTGAAGAATTTTCCGATGCTGCCGCTGGAACTGTCGACCGGGATCACTTCGCTGAACGAGAACGGCGACCGGCTGGCGGTGATGATGAGCTTTACGGTGGGGCCGGATGGAGCGATTTCCGATGAAGTGATTTCGCGGGCGATGGTGAGGAATCGCGCGCAGTTGGCGTATTCGCGCGTGGGGCCGTGGCTGGAGAAGACGGCTGCGGGTGCGGTGGATCCGAATGTGGCGGATCTGCGCTCGGATAGCGCAAGGGAGCATGAGGCGGACCCGACCGTTGGTGCTGGTTGGCTGGCGGACCAGTTGAAGCTGCAGGATGAGGCAGCGCAGGCGCTGCATGCGGCGCGGGTGAAGAACGGGGCGCTGGAGTTTCATAAAGCTGAGGCCGATCCGGTGGTGGTGGATGGGCGCGTGATCGATGTAACCGAGGCCGAGCAGAATCGCGCGATGAATTTGATCGAGGATCTGATGGTCGCGGCCAATGGCGTGATGGCTCGGGCGCTAAGGAAGGGTGGGCGCAGCGGGTTGCAGCGTGTGGTGGTGGTTCCGAAGCGGTGGGACCGGATTGTGTCGCTGGCAAAACTACGCGGGTATGACCTGCCGGAGACTCCGGACTCGCGGGCGCTGAACGATGTGCTGACGGATATTCGAGCGAAGGATCCGATTCACTATCCGGATGTGGCTGTGACGGTCATCAAGCTGATGGGGCCGGGTGAGTATCTGCTGATGAAGGCGGATGACGATCCTACCGGGCACTTCGGGCTGGCGGCGCGGGACTATACGCACTCGACTGCGCCGAACCGGAGGTTTCCGGATATTGTGACGCAGCGGGTGCTGCACGCGATGATGCGGAATGAGCCGCCGCCGTACAGCGATGTGGAACTGGCGGCGATTGCGGGGCATTGCAATGAGGCGGACAAGGCTCTGCGGAAGATTGAACGGGATATGCAGAAGCGCGTTGCCGCCGTGGCGATGGCGGATCGCATTGGGCAGGTGTTTGCCGGTGTGGTTACGGGCGCGAGCGACAAGGGCGTTTATGTTCGCGTGATTCGTCCGCCGTTTGAAGGGCGCGTGATTACCGGATGGGATGGGCTGGATGTGGGCGACAAGGTGAATGTGAAGTTAATTCACACGGATCCGGCGCGGGCGTTTATTGATTTTGCGTTGATGGGAAAGAGGTAGTGGTTCGTGAGTGAGAGCGCGGAGCCTGGTGGGGGCTCGGCGGGCGACGGGGCTTGACGTCGGTCGTAGGATGTAGGGATGAGTGAGGAAATTAAGGGCGCGGTAGTTCCTGCGGCTTTGGCTCCGTTTCGGCCGGAGATGGCGTTTCCGTTTTTGACGGCGGAGATGATGGAGCGGCTGCAGGCGTATGGGCATGTGGAGGAGTTTGCGGCGGGGACGCAGCTCTGGGAGCGTGGGCAGCGGGAGGTGAACCTCTTTGTCGTGATCGAAGGCGAGATGGAGGTGCTGGCTCCGGCCGACGATGCGGAGATGAAGGTGCTTGCGACGATGCAGCCAGGGCAGTTCAGCGGGGAGCTGGATTTGCTGAGCACGCGGCCTACGCTGGTAAATGGATGGGCGAAAACGGATTGCACGCTGCT
This sequence comes from Acidobacteriota bacterium, assembly GCA_040388825.1. Taxonomy (GTDB): domain Bacteria; phylum Acidobacteriota; class Terriglobia; order Terriglobales; family Acidobacteriaceae; genus Granulicella. The sequence goes on from JAZKBC010000236.1 coordinate 8,005, forward strand.
TCTGATTCCGCGGCCGCAGCTGCAGCGGATGATGCGGGCTGAAGGCGATATCGCGAACCTGATCATGCAGGCATCGATCTGGCGGCGGCTGGGAATTCTGGAGAAGGGAACGGGTGGGATCGTGCTGCTGGGGCATGGCAACGCGGCGGAGACGATTTTGCTGCAGCGGTTTTTGACTAGGAACTCCTATCCGTACCGGCTGCTGGAGCCGACGCCGGAGCAGACGGCGAATGCCGCAGCTTCGAAGGCGGAGGAGCATTTGTTGCCCGCGGTTATGTTTGCGGATGGTCTGATTCTGCATCGGCCAACGATTGCTGAGCTGGCGGATAAGTTGGGGATGAGCGAGAAGCTCGATCCGGAGACGACGTACGACCTGATCGTGGTGGGCGCGGGGCCTTCGGGGCTGGCGACGGCGGTGTATGGAGCGTCGGAGGGTTTGTCGACGCTGGTGGTGGAAGGGATGGCCCCCGGAGGGCAGGCGGGGACGAGCTCGAAGATTGAGAATTATCTGGGGTTTCCGACGGGAGTTTCAGGGCAGGAGCTGGCGAACCGGGCATGGGTGCAGGCACAGAAGTTTGGAGCGCGGATGGCGATCTCGCGGGACTGCACGCGGATTGACCAGGAGGGCTGCGTGCATGTACTGACACTGGCGGGGGGAGAGAAGGTGAAGTCGCGGGCGGTGGTGATTGCGACGGGAGCGGCGTATCGCAAGCTGTCCGTGCCGAACTATGAACGGTTCGAGGGACAGGGGATTCAGTATGCCGCGACGGCGATGGAGGCCGTGCTGTGCAAGGACAGCGAGGTCGCGGTGGTGGGCGGAGGGAACTCGGCGGGGCAAGCGGCGATCTTTTTGTCGGGGATTGCGAAGCATGTGCACTTGATCATCCGCGGGACGAAGCTGGCGGCGACGATGTCGCAGTATTTGATTTCGCGGATTGAGAGCTCGGCGAAGATTACGCTGCATACCTGCACGGAGATTGTGCACCTGGATGGCGATGCGAATCTGCGCTGTGCGACATGGGTGAACCGGACGACGGGAGAGAGTGAGACGCGCGAGATTGGGAGCCTGTTTGTGATGATTGGCGCGGAGCCGAATACGGGATGGCTGTTTGGCACGCTGGCGCTGGATAAGAAGGGGTTTGTGGTGACGGGCGGAGAGAAGGCGTTTGAGAACTCGCGCTATGCGACGAGTGTGGCGGGAGTTTATGCGGTGGGGGATGTAAGGTCGGAGTCGGTGAAGAGGGTGGCGAGCGCAGTGGGTGAGGGGTCGGTGGTGGTGTCGGATATACACAAATACCTGGCGCGGCTCGAGGACGTGCCGGCGGAGGCGGGGTCGACGCTGGCGGCGATGCAGGCGGTGGCTGCGGCGGGGTGAGTTTCTGGTTGTTAGTTGTTAGTCGGACGAGCAGAGAGGGTCGCCGATTAGCGACCCTCTCTGTGCTGTGGTGTTGGTTAGAAGAGGAGTTTGAGGCCTAGTTGGATTTGGCGACTGGTGTTGGCGGTGGAGGTGATGACTCCGGGGGAGCCGAGGGCTGCGGCGGTGGTTTGGTTGGCGAGCGTTCCCTGGGTGGGGCCGGCGGAGTAGACGACTTCGTTGGGGAGCGCGAGGTTGGTGTGGTTGAGGATGTTGAAGAACTCGGCGCGGAACTGGAGACGAGTGCTTTCGGTGAGCTTGGTGGATTTGAGCAGCGAGAAATCCCAGTCAGAGAAGCCGGGGCCGACGAGGGCGTCGCGGCTGGCGTTTCCGACGTAGCCGGCGGCGGGAGCGGAGAAGGCGTTGGGGTTGAAGTATTGGGCGGCTTTAGCGGAGGTGCTGCCCTTGGTGTAAAGCGAGCCGGTGAAGGCGGTATTGATGTTGGGGCGGATGGGGTTGCGGGAGTCGCCGGAACCGGTGGGGTTGTAGCCGAGTTGCGGGCTGAAGGGAAAGCCGCTGGAGAGGGTGGCGATGGTG
>JAZKBC010000237.1:0-3605 GCA_040388825.1 Acidobacteriota bacterium
TTGGCCTTCGGGTTGTAAATGATGGGGTTCTGGAACTGGGGGCTGGAAGACTGCGCGCCGAACTGCGTGAAGCCGGTCACCGACTGCGCGTTCAGATCACGAACGATCATCGGATCGGTCGGAACTCCATTGGTGATGCCGTTTTCCGTCAGCAGCGAAGAGTGGCCCTGCCCGTACGGAGACTTTCCGCCTTCGTTCTTCGTGTAGGCAAACCGGATGTCCAGCAGCTTGTTCGCTGAGATCACCCAGGTTGTGCCCGCCGCAATCTGCCGGTTCAGTAGATGCACATTGGAATTGCCGTTGCCGCCAGCCCGTCCCAGGACGGTCGGAGGATCGAAGATTGTGCCGCGATGCTCGCTGTAACGGCCGAACAGGCTGACCTTCTGATTGAAGTGATGGTCCACGCGAACGTCGCCCTTGTCGTCGACGATCGTGCCACGCGGTGAAGCGACGTAATTGTTCGAGATGCCGTTCGTGGCGCTGATTGCCCCGGTATTGTTGGCAGGAAGTGCAGCAAGCACAGCCAGCGCGAACGGGGTCGACGCCGAAGCAATGCTGCCCGACGTATAGGTAGTTCCCGTTACAGGGTTGGTCACCGTGATCGGTGTTGTCGCGCCGCCAACCTTGTGCAGCAGGAACGTGCCCGCACGCTGCTCGGCATTTGGCAGCGTCACAATCGATACCTGGTTCGTGAAGATCTGCCGCAAGCCTTCATAGTCCGCAAAGAAGAACGTATGGTCCTTCACAATTGGTCCGCCGAACGTTCCGCCGAACTGGTTGCGAATAAATACCGGCTTGACGGACTGACCTGTGTTCGGGTCTTTCGCTGGCGTAAACGGGCCAATCGCGTTCAGGTTCGTATTGCGCAGGTAGTCGTACGCCTTGCCATGGAACTTGTTCGTTCCACTGCGCGTCACCACGTTGATCACGGCGCCCGAAGCACGGCCATACTCGGCCGAGTAGTTGTTGGTTTCCACGCGAAACTCAGCCACAGCGTCCGGAGACGGCGGAATGTTCTCATTCGCGAAACCCTGGTTCGACGTTCCGTAGTTGTTGTTGTCCAGACCATCCAGCATGAAGTTGTTGAACGCCGAACGCTGCCCGTTCACGTTAAACGAAGCTTCGCGGCTCGATGCGCTCTGATTTTCCAGGGTCGACTTGCGCACGCCCGGAGCCAGCAAAACAAGGTCAGCGTAGGAGCGTCCGTTGAGGGGAAGATTTTCAACTTCGCGGGTGCCGATCACCTGGCTGCGCGAGCTCGTTTCGGTATCGAGCAGGCCCGGAGCGGCCGTTACTTCAACTTGCGCCGTCACCGTGCCAAGCTTCAGGCCAACGTCCACACGCTGGCGAGCGTCCGTTGAAAGCGTGAAGGCGGCAGTTTCGCTCGCTTGGAACCCGGCGGCTTCCGTCGCCACCTTGTAGTTGCCGATTGGCACTGAGTCAAACTCGTACTTGCCATCCTTGTCCGTCGTCGAAGTCGAGGTGACGTTGGTCGCCACATTCGTCAGCTTCACGGTTGCATTCGGCACAACCGCTCCAGAGTTATCGCGAACGTAGCCGAGCACTGACGCTGATCCAAATTGCCCAAACGCGCTCATCGCGCCCGGCACCAGGAGCAGGAACGCAACCACGAGGGCTACGGCCAGTCTCCATGTAAACCGGGATTCGGCGTTGATATTTTTCATCTTATATTCTCCATATTGCTGCGTTTCTTGCACTTCCGCCTCCTGCAAACGGTTGCCCCGAGAGCTTGCGCAAACCTGGGTAGACCGCCGAACAACTCCGTTTTCTGGAACGGCAACGAACATTACGCGGTCACGCCCAGAGATGTCAATCAAATTCAGAAAACTTCTTTATCGGTAACTAAGATTCGCGCCTTTCGGTCCATGTTTCTGCTTCTTTTCTATCACTTAGACCGACTTCAACATGTGAGAAAGCGATGAAAAGAAATTTGCCAATTATTCATATGGGAAGGCTTGTGCTCCAACTGAAACACTTGTTTTGAGCAGTCATTCAGCGGCCTGAATCGGGGCGCGACATTCGCAAGGGTTACCGATAACTCCTTCCCGGGTTCGTGTCGTCAGCGCCGTCCAGCAGCCAAACCCGGCCCCACGCACAGCGGCTGCACCGCGTCCGAAAGTGACGGCGGCGGGTTCCCTTTTCCCCACTCCGTCGGCGCCGAACCCATCTCAAAACGAAGTGTCCCTCCATCGCTGATCTCGCTGTGCCGGAACCACGACGCAGTCAATGGCTTCCCATTCAGCGTCGCCGACTGCACATAGCGATTCAGGTGCTCGGCGTCCAGGTGGTCGGCGATCACCCGCAGCACCTTGCCCCCTCCCAGCTTCAGATCCACCTCCGGATAGCTCGGCGTCCCAACCAGGTAGAAGTCCTGTCCCGCATCCGGATAGAAGCCCATCGAGTTGAACAAAAACCAGCTCGACATCGCCCCCGAGTCGTCATTACCCGGGATCCCGCTCCGCCGCCCCGTAAAGTACTTGTCCAGGTATGCCGTGACCACCTCAGCCGTATGGTCCGGGCGCCCAGCCCAGTTGTAAAGCACCGGTAGCAGGAAACCCGGTTCATTCGTCACATCGAAGTGCCCACGCAAGAACAAATTGTCGAGCCTCCGCACAAACTCCGCGTCGCCACCCGAAAGCTCAATCAGCTTCCGCACGTCATGCGGAGCATACAGCGAGTACGTCCACAGATCGCCTTCATAGAAGAAATCCGGCCACGTTCCCCGAACGGTCAGGTACGGGTCGGCCCAGCTCCCATCCGCCTTACGCGGCCGCAGAAATCCCTTGAACCCATCATTCACCAGATCCTTGTCCCACAGGTTCTGCCAGTTGCCCGAGCGCTGCGCAAACACCTTCGCCTGATCCTTGTGCCCCAGCCCGCAAGCCACTTCCGCAATCGCAAAGTCATCGTAGCTGTACTCCACCGTCCGCGAACCCGACCGCTGATCCGCCAGCGTCACGTACCCGCGCTCGTTGTAGTCCTTCAACCCGCCGCGTCCTTCCTTCTGCAAATCGCTCGGAGGTACTTCGGCGTCCTTCTTCATCGCCGCAAACGCCGTCTCGTAGTCGATCCCTTTCATCCCCTTCACAAACGCATCCGCGATCAGCACATTCGCATTCGACCCACCCTGCGTTCGCCCATTGTCATTGCCCACGCGAGCATCGGGCATATAGCCGGTGTGTCGATAGATGTCGATCAGCGCCCGCAGCATATCCCTCTGCCGGTCCGGCGCAATCAGCGTCAGCAGCGGCCCTGAGCTCCGAAACGTATCCCAGATCGCCTGGAAATCGTCATAGTAAGGCTCGCTCGAAACCCACAGCGGATTCTCTCCCGTGCGGTCACTCGGCATCAGCATCGTGTGATACAGCGCCGTATAAAATACACGCCGCTGCTCCGCGGTAGCACCTTTCACCTGCATCACGCTCAGCGCCTGGTCCCACGCCGCCGTAGCTTTCCGCTTCACAACACCGAACTCCCACCCCGGAGTCTCCTCCTCCATCGTCCGCTTCGCCTGTTCCACGCTCACGAACGAAATCGCGACCTTCGCCTGCACCACCTGCCCTGCAATCGTGCTCAGGTTAAAA
>JAZKBC010000237.1:3615-6263 GCA_040388825.1 Acidobacteriota bacterium
CGCCGAACGGCTCGTCTTCCGCAATCGTCGCCTCACGCCGGCTGTCCAACGACTTCCCCACCCACATCTGCTCCGACGTCGAAGGCGTATCCAGCACGATGTCGAAGTAAACGCGATACTCCCCTCCGCGATTCCATCCCCCCGTATACCGCCCCACCCCCTGGACTTCGTGATCCGAAACCAGCTTCAGCGACCCACCCAGAAACTTCTGGTCTTCCCACCCAGTCCCCTTTCCCAGGCAATGGTCGAGATCCACCGTCAAATGCGCCTGCCCGCTCGCCGGAAACGTATACCGATGCACCGCCACCCGCCGCGACACCGTCATCTCCGCGCGAACCTTGTACCGCGTCAGCGTCGCCGCATAAAACCCCGGATGATCCACCTCATCCTCGCGGGGAGAAACAATATCCGCCGGATCGAGCTTCCCAGTCGTCGGCATCACCAGCACGTTGCCGTACTTCCCGGCGGCTCCACTCAGGTGTGTATGGCTGAACCCCCGTATCTTCCCCGCACTCCAATAACCAGGGTGCGACGCCCGTCCATCGAAGGTCTCCATATCCGGCCCCACCTTCACCACTCCGAACGGCAGCGACGCGCCCACAAACACATTCCCTCCCCAGTCCGCGCCCAGGAACGGATACACCTCTTCCGCCAGTCCCCAGCCCACCTGCGAACGCTGCGCAACACCAGTTCCACATCCCACAGCCAACGCGCCCGCAATCACCACGGCCACACGCACACGATCGACAACAACACTCCACATCGAACCGGTCATAAAGGTTTCCCCAAACAAGATTGACAGTGCCACATTGGCAGGATACTGTTTACCGCAACGTAACCGCTAACGCTGCAGTGTTTCTGAATAGCGGTGACGTGCGACGTCAAATAGAGCAAAATCGGTAAGCAGTGTAACCCTCGACAAATGCAGTCGACGTCCTCTGCAACGGCGGATTGGCTGCCGCAAATCAAGCCCAGCGGCACAAGGGAGAGTCTGGATGAGCACAGCGGTGCGCAGCATCAAGAGCAGCGGATTGACGCTGCACGGTCTCGGCGTCATCTGCGGTCTCACTGCCGGCGTCTGGCTCGGCACCGCCGAAGCCCCCACCAAGCTCGTCAACGCCGGCTTTTCCCCCTTCGCCATCTCGCTCTGCATGGTCGCCGGAGTCTTCACCGCCCGCTGGACGTTTCCAACACTGCTCAAGGGAACCTCGTATGTCTTCGCCGACCTCGCCGAGAAGAAACACCTGATTGTATGGGCACTGCTGGCCGGCGCGCTATGGGCCGTCGCCAACACGTTAACCGTCTTCGCCATCCGCGACGTCGGCCTCGCCGTAGCCTTCCCCATGTGGAACGCCAACGCCCTCATCGGCCTCTTCTGGGCCCGCGTCCTCTTCAAGGAGCTCGAAGGAGCCAACGCCAAAAACATCGCCAAGGTAGTCGTCGGCTCCATCGCCATCGTCATCGCCGCCGTCATGCTCGGCTTCAGCACCCTCCACGGAGCCTCCTCCGGTACCCACGCCGTCCGCGGCATCGTCGCCGCCCTCGGCGCCAGCCTCATGTGGGGAACCATGTACGTTCCCTACCGCAAGGCCTACCTCAGCGGCATGAACCCGCTCTCCTTCGTTACCGCCTTCACCGTCGGCGAGCTCGGCACCGTCCTCGCCCTCACCCTCATCCTCGACGGCGGCATCCACTCCACCGCCTTCCAACTCTTCCACATGCCCGGCGTCCTCTTCTGGCTCTTCCTCGGCGGCTTCGTCTGGGTCATAGGAGACCTCTTCCAGCAGTTCGCCGCCAAGTACCTCGGCATCGGCCGCGGCATCCCCCTCTCCAACACCAACCAGATGTGGGGCCTCGCCTGGGGCGCCCTCGTCTTCGGTGAGCTCGCCGGAGCCGACCGCACCCACATACTCCTGGTCATCGGCGGGTCCGTCATTATGATCCTCGGTGCCCTCGCCATCAGCACCGCCGTAGCCTCCGCCAAGGAAAACTCCTCCACCAACGAGGCCGTCCTCCGCGAGTGCCTCAAGTATGGCCTCGACTACAACAAGACCATCCTCGCCCAGGCCGGTGACGAGTTCGGCGGCAAGGAAGAGAAGCGCCGCTGGTGGGATTACGCCATTATCCTCACTGCCACCGCTGTATTCATCTGGCTCGGCGTGCACGCAACCGTCCCACCTCTTACCATGAATATGAAGTGGATCGCCGCCATGGGCGTCGTTCTGGTCATCAGCCTCGCCGCCGGGACCTGGAGCCTTTGGAAGCGAACCAAGTTCTGCTAAAAACATTGAGCTATCGATCTCTGCCCCTGAGCTGACAGCAGAGATACTGGATCAGGAGAACGAATGGCAGTCCGTCTCAAAGACATCGCGCGCGATCTCGGCGTCTCCGTCGTGACCGTCTCCAAGGTCCTGCGCGGCAACGCCGACATCGGTGAGGAGACCCGCAAGCGTGTCCTCAAGCGCATGAAGGACCTCAACTACCAGCCCAACATGATGGCCCGCGGCCTCGCCTCCGGTCGCACCTACACCGTCGGCCTCGTCGTCCCCGACCTCGTCCACCCCTTCTTCGCTGAGTTCGCCAAATCCCTCGGCGGCGTCCTCCGCACCTCCAACCGCGCCCTCATCCTCGCCTCCTCCGAAGAAGAT
>JAZKBC010000238.1:0-1767 GCA_040388825.1 Acidobacteriota bacterium
AACACCCTTGCTTTTGCTTTTCTGGTTGTCATCCTCGGAGAGGACCTGCTTTTCCCGCCACCGAGGCCATCGCATGAGTAAGCTCACCCACCACCGCACCATCGGCCTCGCCTACCTCGCCCTCTCGCTGGTCGCCGTAGCCATCGGCACCCTCCTCTCGCTAGCCATGCGCCTCCACCTAACCTTCCCCAACTGGCCCTTCCCCCTCCACGGCCCCGTCCTCCCCGAGGAGTACCTCGCCCTCGTCACCATCCACGGCACCATCATGCTCTTCTTCGTCCTCACGGTCGCGCCGCAATCAGGCTTCGGCAACCTCATCCTCCCCGCCCAGATCGGCGCCCGCGAGATGGCGTTCCCCCGCATCAACGCCCTCAGCTTCATCCTCACCGCAATCTCTCTCGCCATCCTCCTCGCCGCATTTTTCGTCCCCGCAGGCGCCCCCATCTCCGGCTGGACCGCCTACCCTCCTCTCTCCGCCTCTCCCCTCGCCGGCCCCGGTCAGGGTCTCGGCATGGATCTCTGGCTAGCGAGCATCGCTCTCTTCTCCATCGCCTCCATCCTCTCCTCCATCAACACCCTCACCACCATCCTCAACCTCCGCTGCCCAGGTCTCACCTGGAATCGCCTCCCCCTCACCGTCTGGGGATGGTTCACCGCCTCGCTGCTCTCCGTCCTCGCCTTCAGCGTCCTCCTCGCCGCGCTCATTCTGCTCTTCTCCGACCGCCACCTCCACACCGCCTTCTTCCTCCCGGCAAACGACGTCATCAACGGCGTCCTCTCCGCCAACCCCTCCAACGGCTCCCCGCTCCTCTGGCTCCATCTCTTCTGGTTCTTCGGACACCCCGAGGTCTACATCGCCATCCTCCCCGGCATGGGCCTCACCTCCATGGTCCTCGCCAACTTCGCCCGCCGCCCGGTCTTCGCCTACCGCCTCATGATCGCCACCACGCTGCTCATCGGCTTCCTCGGCATCCTTGTCTGGGGACACCACATGTTCGTCGCCGGCCTCAACCCCTTCGCCGCCTCGGCTTTCGCCATCTCCACCATGGCCATCGCCCTCCCCGCTTCCGCGAAAGTCCTCTCCTGGCTAGCAACAATTTGGGCCTCCAACCCAACCCCAAACGCACGGGTGGCCCATCCATCGCCGCTCTCTGGCGATGAGTGGGGAACCACGGCATTCTCCCATTCTCCAAACGCACGGGTGGCCCATTCATCGCCGCTCTCTGGCGATGAGTGGGGAACCTCGATAGCTCAACCTCCCCCAGCTCGCTTCTCCACCCCCATGCTCTTCGCCCTCGGCTTCGTCTCCCTCTTCATCACCGGAGGCATCACCGGCCCCATCCTCGCCCAGCCCATCCTCGACGAGTACCTACATAACACCTTCTTCGTCGTCGCCCACTTCCACCTCATCATGGCCCTGGCCGGCGTCTTCGGTCTCTTCACCGCCACCTACTACTGGTTCCCCTTCGCCTTCCAGCGCCTCCTCAACGAACCCCTCGGCAAGCTCCACTTCTGGCTGACTCTCTTCTTCGCCTACTCCACCTTCCTCCCCATGCACCTCACGGGCCTCACCGGCGAACCCCGCTACTACGCCCAGCTCACCGGCATCCCCGGCCCCGCCGCAACGCTCCTCGCAACAACCCAACCCCTCCAGCTCCACATCACCTTCTCCGCAATAGGTCTCACCCTGGCCCAACTCCCCTTCCTCCTCAACCTCCTCCTCGCCCTCCGCAAGCGCAAGGACAAGGCCGCCGAGTATTTCAACAA
>JAZKBC010000238.1:1777-14429 GCA_040388825.1 Acidobacteriota bacterium
ACCCGCCGCCTACTCCGAAGACGGCGCAACCTTCCTCCCCCAATGGGCACCCAACCCAACACTCCCAGAAATCACGGAGTAATCTAAACCCAAAGTGCCTCACCGCACATCTCACACTCAGCGGCTTTTCCCTACTCCCTACTCCCTATTCCCTACTCCCTGCCTCTATGCCGACCATCCTCACACCGCCGGACATCGAACGCCGCAACCGCCCTCCTCACGAAGGCGACAACGGCCACGGCCGCCGCCCTCCAACGGACAAGCGCACCGGCGGCAACGGCGAAGGAGACGGCGACAACTACGACGCGCACTCCGGCCGCCGCCGCGGTCCACGCGACCGCCTCTCCCGCGCCCGCATTGGCGTCCTCATCGGCCTCGGCGGAGTCATCATGCTCTTCACCGCCCTCGTCACCGCCTTCCTCCTGGCCAAAGCCAACGGCCATTGGGATGCCCACCACGTCTGGGTCAACACCTGGAAGCCGATCGTCCTTCCCCGAATCCTGCTCTTCAATTCCGCCCTCCTTCTCCTCAGCTCCGTCACCGCCGAGATCGCCCGCCGCAGCATGTTCCGCGAAGCCGACGTCATGGACGAGTGGATCGGTCTCGGTCGCCCCACCTCCAACCGCGCCACCGCCTGGCTCTCCGCCACCCTCCTCCTCGGCCTCGCCTTCCTGGCAGGCCAATTCCGCGTCTGGACCCAAATCGCCTCCGCCCGCAACGCCTTCCTCACCACCTCCGCCCGCAACTACTTCAATCTCCTCACCGAAACCCACGCCGCCCACCTCACCCTCGGCATCCTCGCCCTCATCACCACCCTCACCATCCTCCAGCGCTCCCGCACCATCGCCACCCGCCAGGTCTTCGTAGACGCCACCGTCCTCTACTGGCACGCCATGGGCCTCCTCTGGCTCATCCTCTACGCCCTCCTCGAGTTCGGCCAATGAACCCGCTGCAGCCTGTTCAGCGCCACAACCCTAAAAATCCCCTCATTCCGAGCGCAGCGAGGAACCTCGGTATTCTGCTCGCAGCCGCACTCCTGCTCGCCACCACCACCGCCCATGCCCAGGGCTGCGCCCAATGCCTCGACAGCACCGCCACCACCCCACCCTCCGTCCAGGCAGCCTACCGCCACGCCATCCTGCTCCTCGCCTCCACCGCTGCCACCCTCTTCATCACCGCAACCCTCCTCCTCCGCCGCCACCGCTGAAACTTCAGAATAACTATTAAACCCGCGCCAACACTGGCCAAACTCGTCTTCCCTATTGACAGCCGTTGTAAAATAGAACCAGGGAAGATTCCCACAGCCCGGCCACCCGCCGGGCTTTCGCATTTAACCAGCAGTCAGACCTAAGTCCAGACCTAACAAACCTGTAATCAGGACTTTGAGACCAAACAACCGGGGGTACCCCACCGTCCCAAACTCGAACACCGAACCCAGGTAACCACCGCAACCCTTACCACCGGCTCACCCTCTACCCCTCCGGTGGGATTCATCTGCACCCCCTGACCTCATAGCATCCCCATAGAGGTCGCTGACAAAATGCACGTCTCCCCAAACCAAGCTCCGTCGCAGGGACCGAGCGTCGAGGACCGTCTCCGCGAGGACCGCATCGCTCGTCTCCATGACGACGAATCCGGCCAGTCCCTCATCGAATCCGCTCTCGTCTTCCCCGTGCTCCTGCTCATCGTCACCGGTGTCCTCGCCTTCGGCCTGGCTTTCAACAACTACATCGCGCTCACCAACGCCGTCGGCGTCGGCGCCCGTCAAATCGCCATCAGCCGCGGCCAGACCCTCGACCCCTGCTTGACCGCCTCCAGCGCCATCTCCGGAGCCGCTCCGCTGCTCAAGAGCTCCAACATCACCTTCACCTTCACGCTCAACGGCACCGACTACTCCGGCACCTCCTGCAGCAGCAGCTCCACCACCACCGGTGCCGCCGGCAACCTCGTCCAGGGCAAGGGAGCCACGATCCACGTCAGCTATCCCTGCAGCCTCGTCGTTTACAAGATCAACCTCGTCCCCGGCTGCACTCTGCAAGCCCAGATCACGGAGCTTGTCCAATGAACAATCCCAACTTCCTCACCCGCACTCGTACCCGCTTCACCCGCGCTCTCCGCGCCTTCCGCCGCGACGAAAGCGGTCAGGTTCTGCCGATCGCCGGAATCATGCTCGTCGGCTTCCTCGGCATGTCCGCCGTCGCCCTCGACATGGGCCACGCCGTCCTGATCCAGGACCAGCTCCAGAACGACGTCGACGCCGCTGCCATGGCCGCCGCACAGGCACTCCCCCAAACCACCGCGTCCACCATCGCCGCCTCTTATTCCGGCGCTTCCGGTGACTACAACGCCGACCCCAACCTCACCGGCGTCACCATGGTCAGCGGTTATCCCAAGCTCCTCTGCCTCAACAGCCTCAAGACCGTCGGCATGTCCTGCTCCGCTCCGGCCAACGCCAACGCCGTCCAGGTCGCCGAGCAGATGACCCTCCGCCTCCCCTTCGGAACTCTCTTCGGCCACCCCACCATGACGCTCACCGCGGTGGCCACAGCTTCCATGCGCGGCGCCCAGCCCAGCCCCTACAACATCGCCATCATCCTCGACACCAGTCTGTCCATGAACTCCTACGACAGCAACTGCGGAGCCACCCAGGGTGCCTGCGCCCTCAACGGAATCCAGGTTCTTCTCAAGACCCTCGACCCCTGCGCAGAAAGCCTCACAACCTGCACCTTCACCGGCGTCAACGCCGCCAACTCCGTCGATCGCGTCGCCCTCTTCACCTTCCCCAACGTCTCCGTCGGCACCGCCGCGGTGGACTCTGCCTGCACTACACCAATTCCCTCGCCCACCACTCAGAACGGGTACGAGCACAGCTCCACCTACGGCAACTACACCATGATGCCGGACGTCGCCTGGTCTGGCGTCCCCACCGGTCTCGCCTACTCCTTCCCCTCGGCCACCGCCACCACTTACGCTCCCTCCGGCAGCACCACCGCCACTTATCAGCTCACGCCCTTCCAAAGCGACTACCGCGCCTCCGACACCGCCACCACCCTATCCACCACCTCGGCTCTCTCCAAAGCAGCCGGAGCCGTCAGCGGCTGCAACGGTATTGCCGCACCCAACTATGACGGCGACATCGGAACCTACTACGCTGGCGCCATCTACGCCGCCCAGGCCGCACTCACCGCAGCCAAGGCCGCCAACCCCGGCTCCCAGAACGTCATCATCCTGCTCTCGGACGGCGATGCCACCGCTCCCCAAACCTTCCAGGGCTACACCATCATGCCTTCGCCAGCCACCAGCAGCGGCAACTACCCCTCCTGGAAGAACCAGTGCGGCCAGGGCATCATAGCCGCCGACGCAGCCACCGCCGCCGGCACCCGCGTCTTCACGGTCGCGTACGGCTCCAAAACCAGCGGTTGTTCCACCGACAGCAGTGGAACCTACGCCGGCGTCTCCCCCTGCCAGGCCATGGCCGACATGGCCTCCACCGCCCAAACTTTTTTCTCCGACTACCTGCAGAGCGGATCCAACAGCACCTGCTATGCCACCGCCCAGTCCGTAACCGCTCTGTCCGAAATCTTCACCCAGATCGCCGGCGACCTCACCTACTCCCGCCTCATCCCGAACAATACAACCTAGAACGAGCCACAGGAGCGAACCAACAAAAGCCGCGCCCAATCAGCGCGGCTCTTGTTTTTCTACTCCCTACTTCCTAGTCCCTACTTCCTGTCTTCATCACAATCTTCATCGACGAAGGCTGCGGATTCGAAGCCAGCATCACCGCCTCAGCCGCATCCTCCAACCCAAACCGGTGCGAGATCAGCTTCGTCAAATCCAGCTTCCCGGAGCGATACCCCTCAAACACCAGGTCGATCCCCTCCTGCTGAATCGCCACCGATGCCGAGTAAGACCCCATCAGCGTCTTCTCGTCCATGCAAACCGCCGCCGGATCGAACGGCGCCGATCCCCTCTGCGTGCTCGCAAACAACACCACGCGCCCACCCGGACGAATTGCAGCCATCGCCGTAGCGATCAATGCATCGGCTCCAACCGCCACCAGCGCAACATCAGCGCCACGGCCTTCAGTCGCAGCCTTGCAAGCCGCAACCACGTCACCGCGAGCATCGAGCGGATGATCCAGGCCGTACTGCGCCGCCACCGCATGCCGCTCGGCATACATATCGCTTGTCAGCACGGTCGCTCCCGTCTGCCGCGCCAATGCCGCCAGCAGAATCCCAATGCTCCCCTGCCCAATCACCAGCACCGTATCGTCCACCTCGAGATCCAGCAGCCGAATCGCCTTGAAGCAAGTATTGACCGGCTCAATAAACGCCGCCTGCTCGAACGGAATATCGTCCGGCACATGAATCAGCCCGGCCGGAGTCACGCCATCGCCAACGATCCAATCCATCACGCGAATGTACTCCGCAAACCCACCGCCCGAAGGTTCGCCCACCCCAGCCGTAGTCCCAACCTTCTTATACGTCTCGCACTGCGCAAACGTCTGCTTCCTGCAATAGAAGCACTTCCCGCAGGGAATGTGATGAAACGCCATCACGCGATCGCCCACCGCAAACCCGCGCACACCTTTCCCAACGGCGGCAACGGTGCCAGCCATCTCATGCCCAAACACCCGCGGGGCCGAGTGCGACCCCGTATGAATCTTCTTCAGGTCCGTCCCACAGATCCCACAGGTATCGATGCGCATCAGCACCTCACCCGGCCCAATCTCAGGAACCGCAACTGTCTCCGTCACTATCTCGTCGACCGCGCGATAAACCGCGGCCTGCATCGTCTTCGGCAAGCTCTCACTCATACTCATCCAGACTAAAGGATTCCACCCGCGACTACGACTCTTCGATCACAACCCGCAAAGTCTCAGCCAGCCCAGCCAACGCCCGCGAGCTCCCCCGCCCCAGTTCCATCGCCTTGCCCCACGTCCCAGGCCGTAACGCTGTATGTAACGCGAATGCCCCTGTCCGAAACTCTCCACGCTCAGTCGCAAACTGCTTCAGCGACTCCAGCTCAAAGTCATGCGCATCCGAAATCCCCTTGATCACCCGCACGCCTACCCGATACGCCACCGCCAGCCGAGCCACCGTCGCCGCCTCCATATCCACCATCGCCGCCCCGTAAGAAGCCGCCAGTCGAGCCTTGTCCGCCACGCTCGCAATCGCATCCGACGTTGCCAACACCACACCTCGATCTGCCGTGGCAAACCGCTCCCCGGTGCGCGTATCCACCACCAGCCGAGCCTCGGCAACATCGCCGGCCTTCAACTCCGCCGAACAGGCTCCAGCCAGCCCAGTCGACACCAGCATTTTCACCGGCCCCGCCGCCAGCGCCGCCTGCAGTGCAACCGTCACCCGCGAAGCTCCCATACCCGCCGCCACCACCACAGCTCTCTCCAACCGATACAGCGAAATCCCACGCGAGAGCAGCGCCTTGTCTGCGTTGACCCCGCGCACCAGCACGGCGACCTCACGCGGCAACGCCGCCACGATCCCAATCACGCAATCACCTTCGGCGCCGGCGCATACCCATGCTCCACAAACCACTTCACCGCCGCGCATAACGCCCCATCCACCGGCAGCACCTGCCACCCCAGCTCCCGCTCCGCCTTCGCAGAGTTCGCAAACATCATCTTCTTCCCCATCCGCACCGCCTCAACCGTAGCCCGAGGCTCCTTGCCCCTCAGCCTCCCGGTGATCGTCTCATCGAAGAACGCAAACGCCATCGCCACCGCATGCGGCACCTTCATCCTGGGCGACGGCAGCCCCGTCATCGCCGCCAGCTTATCCAGAATCTGCTTCAGCGAAAGATTCTCTCCCCCCAGAATGTACCGCTCCCCAAACCGCCCCCGCTCCAGCGCCAGCAGGTGCATTCGAGCAATCTCCTCGACGTCCACCAGGTTCAACCCAGTCTCCACATAAGCCGGAAAGTTCTTATTCAAAAAGTCCACGACAATCCGTCCCGTCGGAGTCGGCTTCGCATCCATCGACCCAATCGGCGTCGTAGGATTCAACACCACCACTTCCTGCCCCGCGCGAGCCGCCTCAATCGCCACCCGCTCCGCCATCCACTTCGACCGCTTGTAATGACCAATCATGTCGGCCTCACTCACCGGGGTCTCTTCATCCACCACCGCGTTGCCATGAAACCCCATCGTAGCCACGCTCGACGTATAAACCACCCGCCGCACACCAGCCTCGCGAGCAAGCTTCAACAGCTCCCGAGTCCCCTCAACATTGGCCTTGTACATCTCAACCGGATCCGGAACCCACAACCGGTAATCCGCCGCCACATGAAGCAGCGCATCGCACCCCTGCAAAGCCGCAGCGAACTTCAGCGGCTCCCGCAGATCCCCCACAACCACATCGGCCGAAGCCGGCAAATTCGCTCGATTCGACGAAGCCCGCGACAACACCCGCAGTTCCGCTCCCTGCTCCGCCGCCAGCCTCGCCACATGCGAGCCAACAAACCCCGTAGCTCCAGTGACGAACAGGCGCATTGAAAGCTAGTCTAGCTTCTCCGGCACGATCTGAATATTCGTCTCGCCGGCAGCCTTCTTCTCCCAGTAGTGCTTCACCCAGTCCTCAAACCGCTTGCCTGCAGCCGTATCCTTGCCCGAAAACTCCAGCGCCGCCACATCCGCAAAGCTGATGCTCACGCGCTCAGTCGGAGCTCCCGGCTTCGGCACCGGGATCAGCCGCACCATCGACTTCTCCAGCGTCGGTGCTGTGTAGCGGTCGTACAAGTACCCTTCGACCGACGTCCCATCCTTGCGCGTCACCGTAATGTCGCCGCGATAATCAAACGCCTTCTCCAGCGCCTCGCGAATCTCGGCCTCACTCGCCAGCGCCGGAATCCAGCCTTCCAGGTTCTCGCGTTCGCGCCCCTCAATGTGCTCCAGTTCATCGGCCGACGCATGCTTCAACTGCTCGATCTTCAAATGTTCCAGCTCATGAGTCGCCATCGCTGTCACTCTCCCACCGCAGTCGTAATCTTGGCATTCACGCTGGTCGTCACAACCACCGCCTTCGGCTCGCTCGCAATCTGCACCAGCGGTCCATGCCCGTCGGCCTGCCACTCGTTCAGCAGCTTCATCGCATCCGGGTCGTCATACGTCGGCTTGAACATGTACCGCTTCGCCGTCTGAAGAAATCCCTTCAGCGAGCTGAAGTTGTAATCCACCGCAGAAGCCTCATGCCCGGAGTGCACCATGCAGTTTGCGCAGCGCGGGTTGCCACTCTTCGCTCCATACTCCTCAAACTTCGTCGTCTCCATCATCTCGTCGAAGGTGTCCGCATACCCATCCTGCAGCAGGTAGCAAGGCTTCTGCCATCCAAAGATCGAGTACGTCGGCATCCCCCATGGCGTGCACTCAAAGCTCTGCTTGCCCATCAAATATTCGCTGAACAGCGGATGCGTGTTGAACTCCCAGCTCTTCTTCCGGTTGGACAAAATCGCGCGAAACATCCGCCGCGACTTCGCCTTGCCCAGGAAGTGCTGCTGGTCCGGAGCCTTGTCATACGTGTACCCCGGCGAGACCATCATCGACTCCACACCCGCAGCCATCAGCTGATCGAAGTGCCGACGTACAGAGTTCGGATCCGCTCCATCGAACAGCGTCGTATTCGTCGTCACGCGGAAGCCCGCTGCCACCGCGGCGCGAACGCCTTCCATCGCGATGTCGAGCCCGCCTTCGCGGCACACCGCAAAGTCGTGGTGCTCGCGCTCACCATCTACATGCACCGAAAACGACAGGTACTTCGACGGCGTAAACAAGTGCAGCTTCTCTTTCAGCAGCAGCGCATTCGTGCACATGTACACATACTTCTTGCGCGCCACCAGCCCCGCCACAATCTCCGGCATCTGCGGATGCAGCAGCGGCTCGCCGCCTGGGATCGACACCATCGGTGCGCCACACTCTTCCGCCGCCTTGAAGCACTGCTCCGGCGTCAGCTGCGCCTTCAGGATGTGCGCCGGATACTGGATCTTCCCGCAACCAGCACACGCCAGGTTGCAGCGAAACAGCGGCTCCAGCATCAACACCAGCGGATAGCGCTTGCGCCCCGTCAGCTTCTGCTTCAATACGTAGCTCGCTACGGTCCATGCTTGCGATACAGGTACTGCCATGCTGTCGAGCTCCTTATCTTTTGCCGAATCGTGCGGCTTCCAACCCTGCGTGGTCTCTTACATCTGATGTTGCCACAGCCCTTACGCTTCGTGCTCTTCCTTTTCCCTCGCCTTCTTGTACGTCGTTAGCGCCAGCAGCGGGAAGTATTGCTTATACAAGTGATAGCCGAGGTAGAACACCCGCGGGAACCCCGTACCCGTGTAATAACTCTCTCCGTTGCGCGTCGGGTTCAACTCGTCCCACGAACCGTCCTCATGCTGCCGCTCAATCAGCCAGCGCACACCCTTGGCCACCGAGTCCGACCGCGTATCGTTCGCCGCCAGCAACCCCAGCAGCGCCCAGGCGGTTTGCGAAGGCGTCGAAGGCCCAACGCCGCGCTGGTTCGGATCGTCATAGGTCCCGCACGTCTCGCCCCAGCCGCCATCGGAGTTCTGCATCATTCGAATCCACTCCGCAGCCTGCTGCACAGCCGGCTCCAGGTAGCTGTATTCCATCGCCTGCAAGCCACGCAGCACCAGGAACGTCCCATAGAGGTAGTTCACACCCCAGCGCCCAAACCAGGCGCCATCGTGCTCCTGCTCTTTCAGGATGAACTCCATCGCCTTGGCCACACGCTTGTCCGAAGCCGTGTACCCATACGACGCCAGCATCTCCAGAATCCTGCCCGTGATGTCCGCGGAAGGCGGATCGATCATCGCGTTGTGATCGGCAAATGGGATCGACTCGAACATCTTCTTCGTGTTGTCCTTGTCGAACGAAGCCCATCCGCCGTTCTTGCACTGCATCGCAAAGACCCAGTCGATCCCCCGCTGCGTCACCTCGTACTGGTAGCGCTCACGCGGATTATCGACAGCCTTCAACGCCAGCAGCACCTCACCTGTATCGTCCACGTCAGGCTGGTGGTCGTTGTTGAAGAAGAAGCACCAGCAGCTCGGGTTGTCGATCTTCACGTTGTGCGACCAGTCACCCTTGGTACGAATCTCCTTGGACAGCAGCCAGTCCGCCGCCTTCACCAGCCGCGGGTCCGTGCGCGAGATCCCCACCTCGCCCATCGTCGAAAGCACCTGCGCTGTATCCCATACCGGCGGGAAGCAGGGCTGCATGCGGAACGTCGGCGTCGGATAATCCGGCGTTCCCTCCGGGCAGTCGATGCCCAGCTTCTCAAACTCATCCATCGCGCGAATCACCTGCGGGTCGTCCTTCGAGTACCCCAGGTACACCAGCGCCACGATCGCATTCAGCATGGCCGGATAGATCGCGCCCAAACCGTCCGAGCGCTCAAAGTGATCCAGCATCCACTTCTCAGCCTTCTTCAGCGCCATCTTGCGCAGCGGACGAATATGTACCCGCTCCGACCAGTGCGCCAGGCGATCCGTAAACAGAAAGAAGTTCCGCCACGAGAAGATGTGCTTCTTGTCCCAGCGCAAATGCAGATTCGAGTTCGCGCGCCCGCCCACGAAGAGCTCTTCTATAGTCTGATCCGCCGGCAGCTTCTTGAACGGCTTCTTCGCATAGATGATCGACAACGGCACCAGAATCGCCCGCGACCACGCGCTGATCTCGTAAATATTGAAGTAGAACCAATCCGGAAACAGAATGATCTCCGGCGGCACAGCCGGCACGGCGTCATAGTCGTACTGCCCCAGCGCGCACAGGTACATCTTCGTAAACGTATTGCACTGCACCACGCCGCCCAGCGCCAGCGTATTCTCGCGCGCCTTCGCCATCAGCGGATGATCAGCCTTCCATCCCATCAGCTTCAGCGCCAGGTAGCACTTCACACCATAGTTCACATTCGACGGCCCACCCGGATACAAGCTCCATCCGCCATCGTCATTCTGGTGCCGCAGAATCTCGTTGACCGCGCGCTCCATCTTTCCGCGATCGCCCGTACCCAGCAGCGTATGCATAAAGATGTAGTCGGCCTCGAGCATCACGTCTGCTTCGA
Organism: Acidobacteriota bacterium; assembly: GCA_040388825.1. Lineage (GTDB taxonomy): Bacteria > Acidobacteriota > Terriglobia > Terriglobales > Acidobacteriaceae > Granulicella. The sequence continues at coordinate 11,869 of JAZKBC010000238.1, forward strand.
GTTCCCCACACCAGTACCCCTGCTCGTGCTGCTCACCCAGCAGCCACTCCACCGAGCGATCGATACCCGCCGTCACGCGGTCCATCGCCATATCCATACGGCCGAACCGTGGTTGCTTCGTTCCTTGCGGGTTGAGGGGCGAGCTGCTCATTAGGGTTTGCCGATACACCGTCGCAAGAACTTCAATCCGTCCTGCCTGCTGGGGGCCGAGCCTGCGGAGTCGTCTCCATCACACTCGCCACAAAAACCAATCCCACAAAGCAGCGGCTCTACCGCCTGCTCTGCGGACACGCACCTCAAACGGTGCTCAAACTTTTACGTGGGGTTTCAGAAAATGTTCCTGCGGGAGTGGTAAAGCCGCTGGAAGAACCCGAAATGTTGCTCGAAACACCTACAGAGCAAACACCATCAAGCGGCCGGAGGCGGCATCGGAGGAGCCGACGCGATCGCCTGAACGATCTCCGGCGGAAGTCCGAACCGAACATTCTCCGGCATCACCTCAACCTCTTCGACTGAGCCATAGCCCTTGCCCTGCAAATACTCCACAACCTCCTGCACCAGGATCTCCGGAGCCGACGCGCCCGCCGTAATGGCAACCGTCGAAAGTCCCTCCAGCCACTCCGGCCGGATGTCCTCCGCCTTGTCGATCAGGTAGCTCTTGGTGCCCAGGTTCTGCGACACCTCAACCAGCCGGTTCGAGTTCGAGCTGTTCCGCGACCCAACCACGAGCACCAAGTCAGCGCCGTGGGCAACATTCTTCACCGCGGTCTGCCGGTTCTCCGTCGCGTAACAAATGTCCTGCGCATGGGGCCCGGCAATGTTCGGAAACTTCTTCTTCAGCGCCTCAATCATGTAGCGCGCTTCATCCAGAGACAACGTGGTCTGCGTGAGGTACGCAACCTTGTTCGGATCCGGAACCACCAGCGCTGCCACTTCTTCCACAGTCGAAACCACCTGCGTCACCAGCGGCGCTTCGCCCTGCGTTCCCTCAACCTCTTCATGGTCGCGATGCCCCACGAGCACGAGCGAATATCCCTGCTTGGCGAACTTGATCGCTTCCACATGAACCTTGGTCACCAGCGGGCAGGTCGCGTCAATCACCTTTAGCCCGCGCTCCTTGGCGTGCTCCCGGACCGCCGGCGAAACGCCGTGCGCCGAATAAATCACACGAGCGCCAGCGGGAACCTCATCCAGCTCGTTGACGAAGATCGCACCCTTCTGCGCCAGGTCGTTCACCACGTAGCTGTTGTGCACAATCTCCTTGCGCACATAAATGGGCGCGCCGAACGTATCCAGCGCAATCTGGACGATGTCGATCGCCCGCACCACGCCGGCGCAAAACCCTCGTGGCTTGAGCAGCATTACACGCTTGGTCCCAGCCGCTTTCGCAGCCGAATCCTGGCTCAATTCCTTGGTTTGCTGGGAAACTTCAGACGGTTCGACAAAGGAGGTAGTCACCCTCCCAGTATACCTTTTTCAGCCGGGGCCCGCACCCAGGTTGAACCACCCACGGTGCAAAACCGCCAGCCCCACCAGGGGCCCACTTAATGCGCAGAGCCGGTCCGTCTGCGTCTTGCGCAGACACAACCGGCCCCGCCGCAAAGCCCAAACTACATCCGTCCGCCGCACTCTTCGTGAGGGCAATCGCAACCCAGAGTCTGCGTCTTCGCCGCATCCTCGCAGAACTGCGAACAGTACTTCTTGCCGTCGCTACAAACACAGCCACAGTTGGAATGTGCACACTTCTTCGGTTCCGACATAAGGACTCCTTTGAATGATTCGTTGGATGCTTAGAGGCCCGAAACTCTTTTCCAAGTTGCCTACGTGGAACAGCATCACCCCGACTACCGGCTCTGCTCCAGCATCTGCTCCGCGTGCCGCAGCGACGTCTCCGTCAAACTCGCCCCCGACAGCATCCGCGCAATCTCCTCCACCCTCTCCGCCTGCTCCATCTGCCGCACACCCGTCTGCGTCCGCCCCCCGCGCTCGCTCTTCTCAATCAAAAAGTGCTGATCCGCAAACGCCGCAATCTGCGGCAGATGCGTAATGCAGACCACCTGCTGCGCCTTGGCCAGCGTCTTCAGCTTCTGCCCCACCGCCTCCGCCGCCCGCCCGCCAATGCCAATGTCGATCTCATCAAACACCAGCGTCCTCGGCAGCGCCGTCTTGCGCCGCTTGCCTCCGCTCACACCCTCTTCAACCGACACCTTCAGCGCCAGCATCACCCGGCTCATCTCTCCGCCGGAAGCAATCTCCGTCAGCGGCTTGACCGGCTCTCCCGGATTCGTCGCAATCCTGCACTCCACCCGATCCCACCCAGTCGCGGTCCACGCCTCAGCCGCCTCGTCGCTCTCCACCTCAACCCCAAACCGGGCCTGCATCGCCAGCTCATTGATCTGCTTCTCGGCCACCTTGCCCAGCTTCTTGGCCGCAGCCAGCCGCTGCTCGGTCAGCTTCTTCGCCGCCACCGCGTAAGTCTTCCCCGCCGCAGCCAGTTCAGCCTCCAGCTCCACCAGCCGAGCCTCGCGATTCTCCAACTCCGCTAGCTTCGTCGCCGCATC